>WRHF01000096.1 GCA_009783415.1 Clostridiales bacterium | reverse complement strand
ATTTCAAGCAATATTTTTCACAAAAGACCCTTATTTATTGGGGCTTTCAAGGTTTTAATTAATTAGCAATAAAGATTATTTTATTATGAGCGTTTACCGGTTTTAGGGAAATTCACGTTTAAATCGAATAATACGTAAAACGGGCAGCAGATATTTTTGACGGAGTGATTACATGACAAAAAAATCGCAGGAGCAAAACACCGATATTTTTAACCACCTTGACTTATTCTTAAGAAAGCGCGGTATTGATTGTGCCGATAGTGCCATATTTACGTTCATGGAAGAACGGAAAAAATGTGGTAGCTTTGATTTATCTCGGCATATCAAAGGATTAATTTACGCACAACTAACCAATCAAACTAAGTGGGCGAACATTGAACCAAAACTTTATCTCGTAGATAAATTATTTTTTGATTACGATACTTCACTTATTAAACAAAAAAACGGTGAGTATTTTGCTGACGGAATCTTTAATTTAAAATGTGGAAACAGATTAACCAAAAGGCAAATGGCTAATCTACACCACAATATTTCAATATTAGACCATATTGAAAAGACAGAGGGCGGCATAGATAAATATTATACTACAATGCCCGCGCACAAACTTGTTAAAACAATATCTGCATATGGAGGAGCATATAAGTTAAAATACATTGGCACGGCTCTTGCTTGGGAATACTTAGGCAATGTCGGAATTGATAGGATAAAACCTGATGTACATATTCGGAGAATGATGGGGTCAAACAGGCTCGGATATTCAAGGAAACCTATTGCCACAGAAGATGAAGTTGTTTCCTCAGCGATAGAAATATCAAGTCAAACGGGTTTGTCGCTTGCTATGATTGACGCATTATTATGGTCTTTTTGCGCTGAAGGCAGGGGCAACATATGTGTCAAAACTCCTAATTGTAATATTTGCCCAGTTAGCGAGTATTGCAATAAAAATGGATAAAAGCGGATACCCCTGTACCCGCTTTCTATGCAAACTCCATTTGACCGCCAAACCTTGATTTTATTGCTTTCATATCTGCTTCGTTATTCCCCCTGTCCATTGGCGCCCGGATTACCGCTCCCATGCCCTTCTAGCAGGTTAATTAGCCCCCAAACTGCCAAACCGGGCCCAAGAGCGATAACAAGAGTTCGCAATGTACTTACTGCGGATGCAAAAAAGCCATAATGTTTTCCTCCGTTAAATTTATTTTGGTTCGGTAAATAGTAAAATATAACTCATAAACTGATGAAGCTATAAAAAAATACCGCTTGGGCTATCCCTTTCCTTGCGATATTTGCATTATTCAATCTTCATTATTCACTAGAAGATTCTAACGGCTTTTAAATTGATAGCAGGTAAAAAATTCCATTGTAATCTCAATAAAAAGGGAAAAGCTAAGATATATCTTAGCTTTTCCCTTTTTTTTGCATTTTGGGGAAATTTTTAGTTTGAGATGATAATACATCTACAGTATAATAAAAGTACAATAAAGGGTGGGGATCATGAAAACCGAAGGATTTATCCTTTTGACCATCAATGATTATCTATTTGAACAAAAAATGATATCCGAAAAGGAAAAACGGATGATGGAGCGTTTTATCAGCAAAAAGCATGGCTTATCGGAGGGTTAGAAATGGATATATATGAGATCCGCCAGCTCTTGAAAAGAGACCGGAAGACATTATATGATGTGCCGCTTCGGGTCACTTATTATGCCCGGGTATCAAGTACAAGCGATTTGCAGCTTAACTCTATCGACAATCAGGAATCATATTTCAGCGAAAAAATCACCGCAAACCCTAATTGGACCTTTGTCCCGGGATATGTCGATGAAGTCAGGGGCGAAAGCGTTGTCAATCGTGACGGCTTTCTCAGTATGGTTCGCGATGCCGAAAACGGGCTTTTTGATTATATTTTGGTCAAGGAAATTTCCCGTTTTGCCCGCGATGTCGTAGACAGCCTTTCTCATGCCCGCAAGCTGCTCGGCCTTGGCGTCGCCATTTTTTTCGAAAATGACAACCTTGACACCATCCAGGACGACTCGGAGCTGCGCCTGATAATCATGTCCGGTATCGCCCAGGACGAAGTCAGAAAGCTCTCCAGCCGGATCAAATTCGGCCAGGAAAGGGCTATAGCATCCGGCCGGGTTTTGGGAAATTCCCGCATTTGGGGGTATGAGAAAGACAAAGGAAAGCTTGTTATTAATGAAAGCGAAGCTGTTATGGTACGCCGCATCTTCAATTTGTATGCGGACGGTAATAGCCAAAGAGAGATCGAGCGTATTTTGTGGGCCGAGGGCTACAGAGGCCGGGAAGGCAGCCGTATCTCTTTTACCTCTATCGGCAAAATCATAAAAAACCCTAAATACAAGGGCTTTTATTGCGGCGGCAAGGTCGTGATCACTGACTATATCAGCAAAAAACAAAAATTCCTTCCCGAAGATGAGTGGACTATGTACCGCGATGAGACCGGGGAAATAGTGCCGCCTCTCGTTTCCGAAGAGATATGGGATGCAGCCAACAGGATCATGGCCAACAGAAGCGAAAAGGTCAAGAATAAAGAAACCTCATTCAAAAACAATATCTATACCGGCAAAATCTATTGCGGTATTCACAATGTACCTTTTTGGAAAAATTCCTATGCCTGGCGCAATAATGGCAGAACTACCAAGCCGCAATGGCGCTGCAGCGAAAGAAGCAAATTTGACGAAAATAATCAAAGGATCAAGTGTGATACCCTGCCGATTTTTGAGTATGAACTGAATGAATTAGTAAAAAAACTGCTGATGTCATTAAAGGCAACGGACGCCATCCAGCAGTATGCAGACTATTTCAGACAGGCAAATCAAGTTTGCTCCGACGGCAACAGCCATAAAGAACTAAACGATAAGATCCGGAAACTAGGGCAAAAAAAAGAGAAGCTTTTAGAGCTGACTATCGAGGGACACATTTCCAATAGGGAATTCTCGGAACGCAACAACGCGGCAAATGAGGAAATTGCCGTTTTGCACAGGCAGATAAAAGATTTATCACGAAGTAAAACCGATATAGCCAAGCGGATCCAATCCCTGGGGGAATTTCAGGATATCATCAAAAACGGGTTTGAGGCGATCGATGAAGATTTTATTGCCAAAATCGTCCGCCGCTTTATTCACCGGATAATAATAACGCCCTCCGGCAAGGACGTTTTTAATATTGACGTGGTGCTTAATACAGGCGATACCGTAAATATTGCTTATGACAAAGCAACTTGGAGTTGGGAACCCATGACTAAAAAGATGGTTGCTTTTGCGGAACAAGCGCTGGCTCAAGGCCAAACCGCCGCTATCGGTAACGCTTCTCCTACCATAAACAGCACCAACACTCCTAACTACTAATAACTTCTTAGTTTGACTCTCAAGTTAATAAACAATTGCTTATTAACTGAACCATCAAGCCAATAAGTTACAATCCAGTTAGGAAGCAAAAGGGATCGCCAACAGGCGGTCCCTTTATTATTATCAGCTAAAGCCCATAATAAGGCCAAAAATCAGAAGACAGCGTGTGCGGAAAAGCGCAAAAAGGACACTTTTCTTTGATTATTGTTTTACAAACCTAGGATAATTTCAACTCTTTCTATCCATTCGTTGAGATACTCCCTGGTATCTGCAGAACCTCTGAAATCCTTGGCATCATAGCCCTCGCCGGCAAAATAGCCGCTCAAGAAATCTACCAGATAGGGAGCATAAGAGAAATATTGATTGTCTTTCAATACGGCTAGGAATTCCCTGGAATATTCTGGTAAATAAGCGGCTAAACCCTCATTTACCTGCATTACTTCGTCATAATAGACCTGGTTTTGATTGCCCTCCTCATCATAGGGACTTAGATCACTGATATTGGAGTTGTAATTACTGATTATGCCCACTACGGATTGCATCACTTTGCGATCCAAAGGCTTAGGCGGAGGCGGAGGAGTTTCCTCTGCATAGTATTCAACAATTTCCACCGGCTTTTGGATATACAAGCCCGATTCCTCAGTAGGAGGGGTCGAACGGACAACGAAACCGTCAACCTCTTCGCCAACCGTATATCCGTGCCAGTTGTCAGGGTTGTCAGTAAGATTAGCCTGATTTGGGTTTTCCCGCGAAACTCCGCTTTCCGGTGAAACGCCTTGCTCTTCCTTTGCCGGGGCATCCGCAACCGCCGATAAAACTTGATCCGTAACCGGGGTCTGGCTATCAGCAATCACCTGCCCGCCTCCGGCGCTTTTAGGCACTATTTCACCTGCCCACAAATAACGCGCCGGCTCTTTGACTAAAAATAGAGCCAGAGACATCAAGCAACATACGCCCCCCGCTGCAAGCAAAATATAAATCCCCAAATGGCGGTATTTCATAACAATTTCTTTGATATTCTTAATTTTCATCCACCATTTCCCCCTTTAAGATAGAAGTTAGAGTTAGAATCATGGTTTGCGAAGCAAAACCCTCCAATACTGTTACTTGTTACTTGTTACTTGCTTTTATCGCTTGCTATCTCAGGAAGTTCCAGGGATTTACCGGATCTCCATAAGCTCTTATTTCAAAATGCAAATGGGGGCCGGTGGAAAGGCCCGTGCTGCCCACATAGCCCAAGTGATCTCCGCGTTCTACTACGTCCCCGGCAAAGAATCCGCCAAAAGCAGACATATGCCCATATAGAGTAGTGATACCGCTGCCATGATCCACGATGACCGCATTGCCGTAAGCCGAATACCATTGAGCCAAAATTACCACACCGGCCTCGGCAGATCTGATAGGAGTTCCGGAAGACGCCGGGATATCAATGCCCGTATGCATCCGGCTTTCCCCCAATATCGGGTGAGGACGCATCCCAAAGTCGGAGCTGACCACCGAATAGCCTGCCAAAGGCCAAAGGAAAACACCATCATAATTTAAATCAAAAACCATTACTCTTTGGGCAGCCTCTTGGAGTTTGCGGATTTCCTCGCCGATACTACTTGATTCATTTTCCAAAGCCTCTAAAGAGGCCAGGGCTGTAGCTTTGTCGGTCTCTGTTTTGGCCAGCAAGGCCATTTTTATGTCCTGAGTTTGATTCAATTCCTGGGCCGCATCTTTTTTACTTTGAAGTAAAGCCGCTAAATCTTCATAACGCTGCTCTAAAGTCTGTTTTTCTATTTCCGCGGCAGCTCTGTCATCCTTAATGCCTTGCACAAGCTGGGCGTCTCTTTGCATGATCCGCATCAGCATCTCCATGCGCATCAGCAAATCGCTATAGCTTTTGGCATTAAAAAATACATCCAAAAGAGAGATTTCCCCATTAAGATAAATAGATCGCAGGCGGGATCTAAAATCCTCATTGCGCTCGGCAAGACGGGTTTCGATAGCATTCAGCGCCTCTGTGCTGGCGTCAACTTGTTCCTGGGCTATCTCTACTTGAATATTTGCCTCTGCAATATCCAGCTCCAGGCGATGGATCTGGCTGTCTATAATGGCAAGCTCTGCACTGAAAGTTGCTTTTTTACCTTCCAGCTCTTCGATTTCACGCTGCCTTTCTTGCATTTCTTCATTTAACTGTTGCTGTCTCTGCTGATATGTTAATAAGGGAGAATCGGAATTTGCCTGAACATGAGCACTGGAAGCCAAAAAGGCGAGGCTAATAAGTAAAGTTATAATCAGCAGCCACCTATTTTTGTGGATTTTATTAAGAATCACTGACGCAATCCTCCTTTTTTTTAAACATCTAAAAATTTCGCTAAAGAAATGGCGCTGCCGAAGGCTCCTAGGGATACTCCTGCTACTAGGGTGTATACCATCACTGAAAAGGAGACTTGAGATGTGTTCAGCACCAGCATAAAGCTGAGAGCATTTTTAATATAGTCGGCGGCTTGAGTATAGAGGGCCAGGACCAGGCTGGCAGCGATTGCCGCTCCGATCAAGCCCAAAAGGAAACCTTCCAGAAGAAAAGGCCAGCGAATGAACCAATTGCTGGCGCCCACCCATTTCATTATCATAATTTCCCTGCCGCGGGCATAAACCGCCAGCCGCGTAGTCATAGCGACCAGCAAAACTGCAGCCAGGCCCAGCAAAACCATAACGATCAAGCCAATTGTCCGCAAAGTGTTGGTCAGCAAAAAGAGATTTTCTACCGTGCCTTGTCCATAGCGCACCACCTCGATCTGGCTCATTTGATCCACCGCATCAGCCAGTCTGGGCACAGACTCGGCGCTGGAGGCTTTAATTATATAACAATCCGGTAAAGGGTTATCTCCTGCCAAAATATCTGCGATCTCCCCATCGTCGTTAAAGGATTGCTGAATGATCATATTCAAGCCGTCTTCCTTGCTCCGGAATTCAAAGGAAACCAGGTTCGGCAGCTCCAAGAGGCGGCTTTCGATCCGGGAGTATTCATCCGGAGGCACTGCCTCGTCAATATAGGCCACAATTTCGATATCCGACTCTATCTGGCTGGCATTGGCATCAATATTGACAATCAGCAGCCAGAAAAAAGCCCAAAGAAAGAGGGATATAGTAATGGTTATGATGGCAGCCAAGGTCATCCAGCCATTACGCCAGATAGATGATAAAGCTTCCGGTATTATATAGCGCAGGCTAGCTGCTTTCATAATGCCCAGCCTCCTTTAGCTTCATCCTTGATCAAGCGGCCTTTGTCCAGCACCAGCACTCTGTTTTGCATCAGGTTTACTATTTCTTTATCATGGGTGGCCATAACGACTGTGGTTCCCTCCAGATTGATTTGCTTAAAAACCTGCATCAGCCCCCAAGATGTCTGAGGATCCAAATCCCCGGTGGGCTCGTCGGCAAATACGATATGGGGCTTATTGACCACAGCCCGGGCAACCGCCACCCTCTGCTGTTCCCCGCCGGAAAGATGCTGGACCAGCTCCTTTTCCCTGCCGGAAAGGCCCATTTTCTCCAAAACCTCCGGCACCCGGCGTTTTATCTCCACCCAGGGCTTTTCCAGGGCTTTCATCGCAAATGCCACATTATTAAAAACCGAGCTTTTTTCCAGGAGACGAAAATCCTGGAAAATTATGCCAATGTTCCGGCGCAATATCAGCCTCTGTTTAGAGGAAAGGCGGTCAATATTGCGGCCGGCAATAAAAATCTTTCCGGCGCTGGGCAATTCCTCCCGGAACAAAAGCCGGATAAGCGTACTTTTCCCCGCCCCGCTGGCCCCGGTCAAAAAGACAAATTCCCCGGCCTGAACCTGGATATTGATATCGTCAAGGGCGATCATGCCGGTTTTGTAAATTTTTGAGACGTTCACCGTCTGGATCATTGATTATAGGCTCCTTAAAATAATTCATGATTCACAATTATCGGGGATTTAATCCGGCAATTGAGTGTGCCCGCCACCGGTCAGATTAACCCGGTAATTACGCACCAGATTAGCGGTTTCTTTAGTCCAAATGCCAGTATCAAGATCATAAAAGCCGGAAATATAGACCCCATCATCTTTTATTTCCCAGTCATTTTTTTGAAAGCTAGATGAATCCTCTGTCACTTCCGGTGTAATCCCATAGATAAAGCCTGTCAGGCCCAGATATTCCTCTGTTTTGTCCTTAATACTGATCCGCTTCAAGTTGCTGTGTTCCGCGATGTCAAACCAAAAACCTCCGCCGGTACGCAAAATTAGAAGATAGATATATTCTTTATGGAACTTAATATCCATGGCAGGTTGGGGGCCGCAGATCAGTTTAAACTTTTCCGGGGAATTATCGTCAAAGCTATAGACAAAAGTAGGCTTATCTCCCCAATCCGCCCACCAATTAAAGACAAAATAATCCCCGCTATCGGCTTTGACAAAATCATATTGCGAGTACTTCTTTTTATCATTTTCCTGACCTACAACATATTCTAATACTTTTCTGTCAACATCAAATAAATAATCCCCGTGGCCCCAATAATGCAGGTAGGTTTTGCCGTCATCTTTCGTGTAGGCGACAATATAATTATCCCCATAAACAGCGGGCCAACCTTGCAGGGCTATCCAAACCAGGGAGGGATCATAATAACGAAAAAGAGAATAATTAGCAGAGTTATAAAATAATTTTATATCCAAATCGGAAACAACAGCCAATTTATATATGTCATGATAGTCAACATATTTGCCCAAAGCCTCGCCCAAGGCCCGCAAAGGCAGGTAAATTCTTCCGTCATACATTTTGGCCGGGACATCCAAAGTTATTTTTTCTCCGTTTGCCTCCAGGTAATTGTTGCCTACCCCACAGGTAACCGTCCGCTCTTTTTGATCATGGCCCAGGACAGTGACTGTGGCCTTTTGAGTTTTTTCATCCCAATCCACCTTGGCTTTAAAAGCCTCGCCAACCTGACGCAGGGGCAATAGCAGGCGGTTGTTGACTAAGCGGGGCACGTCGCCGGTTTTGACTTCTCCATCCAGCAAAAATCGGGGGAAAAGATGAGACATAATCAGCGAACCATCATAGTGTCCGGCATCTATATCCTTGTTATATTCGTAAATGTTGTCCGCCCAAACCGGAATAGCAAAAACCAACAACAGACCCAAGGTCAGCAAAACAAGGCAAATAAGCTTTTTCATAATAATCTCTTCTTTCTTTCAATTACTACTATGTCCGGAGCCAATAAAATGGTCTGAGCTCTAATATCGCTTTGCCTTAGCAAAGCCAAAAACTCTGGCAACTGGCATCAAGCCACGGGTATTGCTTTCCTTGCCAAGATAGACGAAAAAAACTTGTGTTTTGCTCCCGGTTGTGCTTGCTAAAATTACTCAATTTGTTAATATTCTTGCTAAAAATAAAAAATCCTGCCATAATCTAGATTTTCTGGCTATTCTAAACCAAAAATAAACCTGTTATGGTAAAATTTACCAATTAATAAATGTCCGTAAAATTCGGATCAACTATTGCATATTGGCGAAAAGTATGTTAAAATATCTTTCGTTATACTATGCGGTCGTGGTGGAACTGGCAGACACGTACGTTTGAGGGGCGTATGGGCGACCATGCGGGTTCAAGTCCCGCCGACCGCACCAAAAAGTGCCTCTTCGAGGCAATGAAGAATGATAAATGATAAATTGCAAATGATGAATAATAAAAACTACAAGTAAGCGCCAAAAGGTACTTTTTGTATTTTTCATTTATCATTGGCTGAGCGGATCATTTATCATTTTTCATTAAAGGGGTTATTGATCTATGTTTCCTAAACATATTGCCTATTTAATGATATTCTTACTCTGCCTGCTCTTTCTTGGCGGCTGTATCCAAGAAGTTGATGATCTTGCCTTTGTTCCTAAAGAAGGAAATTCGGGCGGGATATCTTTACCTGATAAGACAAAAGAAGCAAAAGATTTGCCGGATACACTGGGGCAGGAAGAAGCAGGAGATCTGACGGAAATACCTGTTCCCGGACAGGAAGAAGCAGGAGATCTATCGGAAATACTTGCCCAAAAGCAAGATGAAGCAGGAGATTTGCCGGAAATAGATGTCCCCCGGTGGGAAGAAGAGGATCTGCCGGAAATAATTGTCCCCTGGCCGGATCCGGAACCGGTTTTAGCGGTTTATGTCATCCAAAACAATGGGAAAAGACCCGAATATGCCGCAGTATCCTCAGGCGGGGAATTGATCCTGCCCTTTGAATTCGGCAGAATTGAACTGTTGCCCGATGATAACAGCAAAGAAGTACGCTATTTGCTGACTAACCGGATGAAACAGACTAAGCAGGGCAACGACCCCGATTATGGCGATAATCTGGAAAACGCCGTCTTATATGATCTGCTAGGCCGGGAGATCGTTGCTTTTGGGTCTGTCGATCCCAGTTTATCCTTGCTGGGAAATACTTTATTTGTGGATGATGGCAATACTTTGAGAATACTTGACTTAGAGGAGTTGGCTTGGCAGTTCGGATTAAAGGATGCCGGCCTGGTTGCCTATGATGAGGAATGCTTTGCTGTTTCTTCTTATACTCAAAAGCAAGATCATGAGTTTTGCAGCTTGGCTTTTTATAATTATAAGGGGGATTTATTAAAGACCACCGAGGTTAGGAATGTGCTATTCACCCTTAAAGACAGCACGGGTATGCCGAATTATATATTTTGTGACTCTCTTGATTATTATGTTGTTGCCATACCTTTTGATTTGTCGGAAGACATCTTCCTGGAAAATGAAATCTACAGTAATTATTTTACCTGGCCGGATGGCAGTGAATTTTTCTTAACCTCTATCGGCAGCCGCAGCCGTTTATATGATGGCGAATTCAGCCTGGTTGCTGAATATAAATACCGGGTAACTGACTGTCAGCCGCAATTCCTGGTATTTGAAATTGATGAGAAATACCAGGTGGCTACCTATGATGCAGAGTTTATAGGCCCTGCATATGATGAGATTTGGCAGAATTCTTTCGGATATGCCGCCAATTTACAGCAATCCTCTTTCTTTACAGCCATCAGAAAGCTGAAATACGGCTTAACGGGGGAGCGCTACATCTACCATTGCCTTGATCAAAGGGGCGAACCGGTCAGGAAATTCTCCCACTCCACCAATAACTGCCTTGGGCTCAATACCAGCGCCCAAGGTTATACACAGCATATTGATAGGGTCGAGGACGGCCGCAAAACAACTATTTATGATCCCAAAGGAAAGAAAATACTGCAAAACATTTTAAACGATGAAAACTATATCGGCGTTGATCTTATTCTGGTTTTAGGGGGTAAAACCTATTTTACAGCAAGATATTTAAATGCGCAGCAGGCCTGGCGGACTTGCCTGCTGGATGAAAATGGCAACATACTGCTGAATGATTTACTCTGGCTGGAGCCCTTGGACAGCCGCTATTTCTCTACTGCCCGTGGCCGCTATTTCGGCATTATGGATATAGAAGGCAAATGGCTTTATCAAGAAACCGGATCCGATGATAACGAGGTAGATGAATAAAATGTCAAAAGATATTAACTATTTACATCAATTGCTTCAAAACGGGCATTGCTGTTCCATGGCGCTGATTGCCGTTGGCCTGCGCCACAAGGGCAGCGAGAACCCTGAAATGCTGGATGCCATGAGAGCCTTATGCGGCGGCCTGAGCTCAGGTTTGATTTGCGGCGCACTTTCCGGAGCTGCCTGTATGATAACTTTATTAATGCCGCGAGCAGCCGAAAACGGCGGGCTTTTGGAACTGGTTGAATGGTTTGATTCTGTCTATGGTGATCTTTATGGCGGAATTAATTGCCGCGATATTTTAAGCGAAAGGCAGAGCTCTATGATCTGCCCGCAAATCACAGAGGAAACTTATAAGCAGGCAAAAATGATATTGAGCGATCATGGTTATATTTTTGAGGAAGAAAAGGAATAGATATGGCTTATAATTGCTCAAACATAATCCGGTATACAGAGGCTTTGTGCCCCATCTGCAAATGCCGCTTGCCGGCGGCTTATGTTAGACAGGAGCAATCTATATCCTTGCAGCGCCATTGCCCGGAACATGGTGAATTTTCCATCCCGCTCTGGCGCAATCATTATGATTTCAGGAGCTGGATCGAAGGTGTACCACCCCTGCCGGATGGAGAAAATTTGGCTTGCCCGACAGGCTGCGGTCT
>WRHF01000095.1 GCA_009783415.1 Clostridiales bacterium | reverse complement strand
GTTGACTGAGGATATGATGAGCTTAGGCGCTGTTGTTTGAGGAAAAAACAAAAAATAATTCAATGCTTTTTATAATAAAAAAATCCGTGCTAATCCGTTTTAATCTGCGTAAATCCGTGCCTAATTTGTTTTTAATACTTTTCCAGTTTATCTGGGGTAGGGAGTAGCAACAAAATACTCAAATTAGAAAAAAATCATAATATATACATCTACCCTCTATCCTCTAACTTCTAACATCTAATATAGGAGGTTTGCCTGTGGCTATCAAAATTTTTATTGTGGATGCTTTTACCGATCAGCTTTTCAAAGGTAATACAGCGGCTGTTTGCCTGCCGTCTCAATGGCCGGATGTGGAGATAATGCAAAATATTGCGCTTGAGAATAATCTCAGTGAGACGGTTTTTGCCGTAAAGGAAGATGATGGCTACCGTTTGCGCTGGTTTACGCCTACCACGGAGGTGGATTTATGCGGTCATGCCACTTTAGCGGCTTCCCATGTAATATTTTCCTTGCTTGAACCGGAAAATGAGAATTTGAAATTTTATTCCAAAAGCGGGGATCTGGCGGTTTCGCGCCAGTCGGATCTTTATCTGCTGGATTTTCCGGCCTGGCCGCCCGCGCCGCTCAATGAACCGCCTCTTTTAGCCGCCGCCCTGGGCGCAGAACCTTTGGCAGTCTATCAATCCCGGGATTTGCTGGCTCTTTTCCGCAATCAAGACGAAGTAACGAGTATTCAGCCGGATCTGAGCTTATTGAAACAAATCCCTTATCTGGGAGTAATAGTCACTGCCCAGGGACAGGATGTAGATTTTGTTTCCCGCTTTTTTGCTCCCAGAGTCGGCGTTGATGAAGATCCGGTCACCGGCTCTGCTCATTGCAGTTTGATTCCTTTCTGGTCAAAACGCCTGAACAAAGACCATCTGACCGCCAGGCAGCTTTCACCCAGAGGCGGGGAACTGTCATGTGTCCACAAAAGAGACCGGGTGCTGATAGGCGGCCACGCCATAATGTACAGCCAAGGAGAAATTCTCCTTTAATATTCTATCTGCTGCTTAACAATACTGCCTCCGCTATATTTATCGCGGAGTTTTGGTTTTTCTATTTTTCCGGTTGGATTACGCGGCACCTTGTCAAAAATGATAGAATGGGGGCGCTTATAGCGCGGGAGCTGTTCGCAAAACCGGCGGATTTCCTCTTCGCTACATGTCATATCAGGCTTTAATTCAATGATTGCGGCAGCTATTTCCCCCAGTCTGGGGTCGGCCATGCCGATCACGGCGGCATCTTTGATCTTGGGATGATCGTGCAAAAAGTCCTCGACCTGTACGGGATAGATATTTTCCCCGCCGGTTATAATCACATCTTTTTTCCTGTCGACCAGAAAGATAAAACCGTCCTCGTCCTCGCAGGCCATATCTCCTGTATACAACCAACCGTCTTTGATCGTGGCGGCGGTTGCTTCAGGATCTTTGTAATAGCATTTCATAATGCTGTCGCCAAAGAGGATCAATTCGCCGACAGCGCCGGATTTGACGGATTTGCCTTTTTCATCGACAATTTTGCTTTGCCAGCTATAGCCTGCCTTGCCGATTGCTCCGACCTTATGGATATTATCCACGCCAAGATGAACCGCACCCGGCCCGCTTGATTCCGAGAGTCCGTAATTGGTATCATACTGATGATGGGGAAAAACTTTCTTCCAGCGCCTGATCAGGCTGGGGGGAACAGGTTGAGCCCCTATATGCATCAGGCGCCAGGCGCTTAAATCATAATCCTGTAGGTTTATTTCCCCGCTTTCGATGGCATCCAGAAGATCCTGGGCCCAGGGTACCAGCAGCCAGACTATGGTTGCCCTTTCAGCGGCTGCCGTCTCAATGATCCATTTGGGGTGGACGCCCCGCAAAATCACCGCGCTGCCTCCTACCAAAAAACTGCCGAACCAGTGCATTTTGGCTCCGGTATGATAGAGGGGAGGTATGCATAAAAAGATATCTTTATCGGTCTGGCTATGATGGTTTTGCTCTACTTTGCAAGCCATAACCAGGGTCAGATGGGAATGCAAAATTGCCTTGGGAAACCCTGTGGTTCCCGAGGAAAAATAGATAGCGGCGTCCTCTTCATCGGAAAGGGCCAGATCCGGAGCAGATCTGGGACGGGCGCCCGCCAGCGCTTCATAGCCTTCCGCAAAATCCGGGCAGTCGCTGCCGACATAAAACATAGTCTCTACCTTGGGGATATCATGCTTGATCGTTTGGATCCGGCCGCTGAATTCCGGACCGAAAACCAAGATAGAGATATCAGCCAGATCAAGGGCATATTTTATCTCCTCGGAGGAATAGCGGAAATTAAGAGGTACCACAATGGCGCCGGACTTTAAGATGCCAAAATAGACCGGCAGCCATTCGATGCAATTCATCAGCAGGATGCCCACCTTGTCGCCCCGCTTTACTCCCCGATCCAAGAGCAGATGGGCGAACTGATTGGCCCGCTCCTCAAAAGCCCGCCAGGTCAGTTCCTTACGATAGCGGATATCATGGGCAGTTTCCACTAATGCCAATTCCTTCCAGGATAGCTTACGGTTTTCCTCAACTCCGGGATTGATTTCCGTCAGGCAGATCGTATTTCCATATAACTTAGCATTTTGCGCCAATATTTCCGTAATCGGCATTGTCTTCTCTCCTTTTATTTTTCTTCACCAAGATCTCCGACTATTTTGACTGTAACTGATTCATCGTAACAGGAAAAACAGGAGTCAACTGTTTTTTTGGCGGGTGCTTTGGTAAAAGCGCTGACAAGCGGTACGATGATCAACCCGGCTAGCATGGCAAAAGCTCCGGCATTGATGGGCGACTGCAGTATCCCTGGGAAATGATCCCGAAATAGGATATTCAAGGTCATCATAATGGTACTGAAGCCGAAACAGCACCAAACCGAAATTTTACTCACACCCTTCCAATACAGCCCGTAAAGGAACGGAGCCAGGAAAGAGCCGGCCAGTGCGCCCCAGGAAATGCCCATAAGCTGGGCAATAAAGGTGATGCCGCCTTTATATTGAATAATGGCAATTATGGTTGAAATGACTATAAATACCACAACCAGGGAGCGGATAGTCAGGAGTTGGGCTTTTTCGCTCATTTTTTTGATGATGTTACCTTTTAAAAAGTCGAGGGTAAAGGTGGAGGAGGAAGTCATAACCAATGACGAGAGGGTGGACATTGAGGCCGAAAGAACCAGAATCACCACGATCCCGATCAAAAGTGAGGGAAATCCCGCAACTATATTGGGGACAATAGAATCAAATATGATCTGGCCATTTGCACCCTTTTCCGCGATATCGCCGTAGAGCCGGCCAAAGCTGCCCATAAAATAGCAGCCTCCGGCGATGACTGTCGCAAAAATTGTGGAGATCACTGCGCCCTTCATGATGGTCTTTTCGGATTTTATAGCATAAAACTTCTGAACCATCTGAGGCAGGCCCCAGGCGCCGAGGGAAGTAAGCAGTATAACTCCCAGAAGGTTCAAAGGATCGGGACCGAAGAAGGAGGTATAGGCGCCTGGTGCAACATTGGGGTCGGGAATGCTGGCAAGAGAGCTTAATGCTGTCATAAAGCCGCCGTTATTGTTGAGGACCGTGACAATAACGGCTGTGATCCCGATGAGCATTATGATCCCTTGAATAAAGTCATTGACTGCCGTGGCAAAATATCCTCCGGCTACCACATAGATCGCGGTCAGGACAGCCATCCCGATTATACAATAAATGAAATCAATGCCAAAGGCCACCGAGAAAAGGCGTGAAAGCCCGTTGTACAGCGATGCCGTATAGGGGATCAGGAAAATAAAGACGATTATAGCCGCCCCGACTTTTAAGGGGATAGAGCCAAAACGTGAGCCAAAGAATTCGGGCATGGTTGAGCTTTGCAAATGATGGGTCATGATCCTGGTGCGCCGGCCCAAGATGATCCAGGGTAAAAGCGAGCCGATAAAGGCGTTGCCCAGGCCGATCCAGACAGCGGCGGTACCGAATTTCCAGCCGAACTGTCCCGCATATCCCACAAAAACGACGGCGGAAAAATACGAAGTCCCATAAGCAAAAGCCGTCAGCCAGGGCCCAACGGAACGCCCGCCCAGAACAAAGCCGCTGACATCGGCAGCCCTCTTGCGGAAATAAAAGCCGATAAAGACTGTGATCGCAAAGAAGACTACAAGTAATGTGATTTTGAGTACCATTTTAGTTACCTCCCTTTTTTACCTAAAAATTGCCCATAAAATAAGAATGCCCACGGATTTATTAAAAAATCCGAGGGCGATCAGTTGATCCTCTAAGCAGCAGTAAAGACACGAATATCCCGACTGCCGCTAGGGGTGCAGTATCGCGGTACCACCTCAGTTTCGCCAGACCTCACGGCCGGGCGCTCAGCGGGTATAAAATATTGATACCCAATGCTGTCACGGGCACTCCCGTCGCTCCCTACTTTGCTGTTTTTTAAACACTGTTCAGGGCGAAGCTATGAGATGTATTCACCCGCCCGCTCATCACCGGCTTGCAGCATCCGCCGGCTCTCTGAAGATGGGATCATGGGGGCTACTTGTTCTCAATCATTGCCTTTATCCTATATTTGATTTTATCTGTGATTCTACACTAGATTCTCCGGTTTGTCAACAATTATTTTTTAATTAGTATTTTTATGCCTTTTGCTGGGAATAATAACAGTAATTCCAAGCGAAAGGGTGAATAAAATGACCGGGAACCGGGTTATTACTTTTAATTCCATACTTAAAGACTTTTTTTCCTCCCGGCTGGTTATGCTGGCGTTGTTGATTGCCATAGCATTGACCGGCACAGCATTCTACCAGAGCCAAAGCCAAAAAACCAATGCCGATTATCTGCGCCTCCATGTCATAGCCAACAGCGATTCAGCTTATGACCAACAGGTAAAACTTCTGGTACGGGATGCGCTTCTGGATAAAATCAATCCTGTTTTACACAAGGCAAACAGCCGCGATGAAGCCATGGCGGCTTTAGATGAGTTACTGCCGGAATTAACGGAATATTGCAATGAATTCCTTCAAGGGCTTGTCCCTTATCGATCTCATATGGAGCTGGGGGAGAGTTCTTTCCCGACAAAAAGTTATTATGAACTGACATTACCGGCCGGAGAATACCAAGCTCTGAAAGTAATTTTAGGAGAAGGCCAAGGCAAAAACTGGTGGTGCGTACTATTCCCGCCTCTTTGCTTTATTGATTCTGCCAGCGTCAACGCCAGCGCCCCGGTAATGCAAGGCCAAAGCGATCAGGACTTCAAACCGGAAAATATCGAGATCCGCTTCAAAATCCGGGAATGGCTTGGAAAAGGCAATTGACAATTGACGATTGACAATTGACAATTGTAGTCAATCATCGAAGTGTTTGTTTTTGGGTAATTTTTCCGGGAGAAAATAGTTATAGGTGTCGCGGTTGTTGTTTTGTATGTTGGTAAAAATTGGCAGTTCGACTAGGATCACGTCGGCGCCAATTTTTCTTATTTGGGGCCATTCGATGATAATTTCCTCGGCCCGGCCGAAGAGCCGCCAAATCTTACTTTCTCCGGGTAAAATCAGGGATCTGATCCGGCCGTCACGTAAGTCCAGTTCAATATCACGGATAAAGCCCAGCCTTTTGCCATCCACGCTATTGATAACGTCTTTATTGCGCAATTCCGATACTCTAAACATAGCTGGTTCACCTCGTTATTAATGTATGCTCTAAAAGAGAATAAAACTACCTGTCCTGCAGATTTTTTTTTAATAACTTGACATACGAGATATTGAGCAGTATAATAATTCCAGGTACAATATAGAGTATTCAAAAGAAAGGGGAGAATTCGATGCGCTGTGTGTTTTGTGGTGAGGACGACTCCCGGGTTTTGGATTCAAGGCCGATAGATGAGGGCAGGGGCATTCGCCGCCGCCGGGAATGCCTGAGCTGTAAAAAGCGTTTTACCACCCATGAAAAGCCGGAAACGCTGCCTCTGATGGTGATTAAAAAAGATGGGACCAAAGAGCATTTTAATCCCAATAAAATACTCAACGGCTTGATCAAAGCCTGCGACAAACGGTCGGTTTCCCTGGATGATATCGAAAATATGGCGGCGGATATTGAAAGGGAATTGCGCAATCTGGGAATAAAAGAAATACCTTCCAAATCCATCGGCGACCGGGTTATGCAGCATTTACGGGAAGTGGATGCCGTAGCCTATATCTGCTTTGCCTCGGTCTACCGCAATTTCGGCGATATCGACACCTTCATGGTTGAATTGCAGCAATTGCAAAAAGAAATGGAAGAGTTGAAAAAGTAAGTAGGCACTTACTCTCGAAATTCTGCATAAAATGGCAAAATTTTTGCGCCGCCGTATTCCTGCTCCTACTCAAAACTCAAAACTCAACACTCAACACTCCGGCTTGTCCGGCTAAGGGGCTGCTGTCCATGAAATTTCTCCATCTGTCCGATTTACATATCGGTAAGATTGTCAATGGCTTTTCCATGATAGAAGAGCAAAAACATGTTTTTCTTCAGGTAATTGAGTGTATCAAAAGCTCTCGCCCTGATGTTGTTATAATTGCCGGGGATGTTTATGACCGTTCTGTTCCCGGGGTTGAGGCGGTGCGGGTATTTGATGATTTTCTGACGGCGCTGGCCGGCGAGGAAGTGGCGGTTATGATCATTTCCGGTAATCATGACTCGCCGGAGCGGATCAATTATGCCAGCCGCCTCTTGGCTGATAGGCGCTTGTTTTTTTATAGCGCTTTTGACGGCAGGATCCGGAAAATCACTTTGCCTGACGAATACGGCGAAGTCAATTTTTGGCTCCTGCCGTTTATCAAGCCATCAGGAGTGCGGGGTATCTTCAAAGAGCAAGAGATCGAAACCTATGATGAGGCGATGGCATCTGCCCTGGAAATGGCAAGTATTGACACATCTTGCCGCAATGTGCTGGTATCGCATCAGTTCTATACCAAGGCCGGTATTGCCCCTATCCGCTCGGAATCCGAATTGAATCCTGTAGGCGGGCTGGATGCTGTGGATGCAGGTATTATCGAAAAATTTGACTATGCCGCCCTCGGTCATCTCCACGGCAGCCAAAGCATAGGCGCAGAACAGATCCGCTATTGCGGTTCGCCGCTCAAATACTCGTTTTCGGAATGGCGCCAGAAAAAGTCTATTACCGTTGGGGAGCTGGGCCAAAAGGGGGATTTGACAATTAATTACTTTCCCCTTACCCCTCTTCATGATATGCGGGAAATCAAAGGTGATCTGGAAAAACTGATCAGCGGGGAAATTTCCTCCCAAGCCGGCCGGGAGGACTATCTGCGGGTGATCCTGACCGATGAAGAAGAAATTATTGATCCTTTAGGCAAGCTTCGCAGCGTTTATCCCAATATCATGAGCCTCGGTTTTGAGAATTCGCGGACAAGTATTGAGCTTGATACTATTAGGGTAAGCGCCGAAGCCAGAGAAAAGTTATCCACCTACGACCTCTTTACCAAGTTTTTCCTAGAAACCCAAGGTTCAGTGATGAGCGGGGAACAAACTGAGATTATCCGAGAACTTTTGGAAAGGCCGGATGAGTGATGAAACCATTGCATCTTACTATGAGTGCCTTTGGCTCTTATGCCGATGAGCAGAGCATAGAATTCAGCGAGCTGGGTACAAGCGGCTTATATCTGATCACGGGGGAGACGGGTTCGGGCAAAACGACTGTCTTTGACGCTATCTCCTTTGCTTTATTCGGCAAAGCCAGCGGCTCCGGGCGTGACGACTATTTTATGCTCCGCTCCGATTTTGCGGCCCAAAAAGCCAAGACTTATGTGGAGCTGGAATTTGCTTCCGGCGATACTCTCTATAAGATCAGGCGTACTATCAAAAAAAGCGGGCAGGAAGTTGTTCTGGATCTTCCTGACGGCACTGTTTTAAGCGGCGATCGTAATGTTAAGGCCAAAATAGCCGAGATCATAGGTCTTGACCGCGATCAATTTGCCCAAATCGTGATGATAGCCCAGAACGATTTCCTGCGCTTTCTCCAAAGCGGTACGGATGAACGGCTAAAGATCCTGCGCCGCATATTCGGCACGGAGGCTTTGAAGCAATTTCAGGAGCGCCTGAAAGCGCTGGTCAAAAGAGAGAATGATAAACGGGCTTTGATCCTCCATGATTTCGCCCGCTATCAGGTCGATGTCTATCAGCGCGAGGAAGAGTTTGCTAAATGGAAAGAGCAGATCAAGACCGATAAAGCGGAGTTAAGTGAAGCCGATAAACAACTCGGCGCCTATGATAAAGAAAAACAGAGGCTTGCCGCCGGCCTTGTTTTGGCGGAAGAACTCTACAAAAAGATAGCCAGCCTCACTAAATTCCAAGATGTCCTAAAAGAACATCAGGTGCAAGCCGGGGAAATTGCCGGGATAAAAATAGCTGCCGGCCGCGGGGAAACAGCTTTGCGTAAAGTCAAGCCCACAGCTGATGAAGCCCAAAAGGAAATGGCCGGCCACACAGCTGCCCTGGCCGGCTTGAATACGGCAAAGGAGCAGGAAATTGCCGCCATTGCCGAAAATGAGCAAGCCAACAAGGCTATTACTGAATTGCCGCCCCTGGCCGAGGCGGAAAATGCTTTTGCCTTACTGGTAATAGAATGGGAGATCACAAGCGAAAGATTAAAGCGCCTGGCAGCTTTGCAGATAAATCACAAAGCAATTATTGACAAGCAGGGCGCATTGCTCAAAATGGAGCAGGAATTAGCCGCCAGCCAAAGAGCGCTGAAAGAATTACCGCCTCCGGACCGCTTACAAATAGAGCTGGAAAAGATAGTTGAAGACTTGCGAAATAGCGGCGACAAGCTGACAAAGCTTGAGGCATTGCAAATCGATTTGTCCGATCTTAACAAAAAACGGGCCGGTTTGGAAAAAGAGCAGGCGGAATTTGGCGTTCTGGATCTGAGCTTTAATGACGCCGAGGCAAAATACCGGATCCTGGAGGGGTCATTTCTGCGCAGCCAGGCAGGTATTATTGCAGGCAGCCTAAAGGGGGGCGAACCCTGCCCCGTTTGCGGTTCGCTCAGCCATCCTGCCCCGGCAAAACTAGCCGACGGCGATGTTACGGAGGTAAAACTGCAAAGGGCTAAAGAAACAAGAGACAAAGCCCAGGTAAAACGCGAAGCAAAATCAACTCTCTGCGGCGGTCTAAAAGCGGAATTCAATACTCTGATCAAACGTTTTGGCGCCGATATCCTGGCAATCATCCCTGATTTAACGGTCAAAGACGCGGCGGCTCTGCTGCCGGAAACAGTTAAAACGACTCAAAACGAGGTAAGCAGGCTCTCAGAAAATAAAGAAGCCGCCGAAAAATCCCTGGCCGAACTAAAAATAAAATCCGAACAGGCAACAAAAAAACGGGATGAATTGACCCCGCTGGCCGCCTCCCTGCAAGGCGAGATCGATACCCTGACCAAGAGACTGATCAGCGATTTCAGTGAATTTGTTCCGGCTGCAAATTGGGAAAATATGGAAATTCTTCTTAACGATATCCTGAAAAAAACCCAAGCTGCCGCCACCGAATTAACTGCCGGTAAAGACAAAGATAAAAGAGCGCTTGATCAACTGAGGGCAAATTGGAATTCTGCGGCCAAACGAAAATCAGATGCCGAATCCGCCCTCAAATCCTCCCAAACCCTGGTCAGTGAACGCAGCGCAAATGAGCAGAAATTGCTAAAATTAAGTAGTGAAGCAGGTGATGCCTATAGCATGGCTCTGCAGGAAAACGGTTTTGCTTATAAAGAGGAATACCTGGCGGCGCTTGTTACTGAAAACAAGCTGACTGAATTAAATAAACAAATAACAGATTACGAAAAAAAAGGCGAACAGCTGGCCCGTGATATAACCCGCCTGGAGCAGGAAACAGCAGGCCAAAAGCAGCCCGATATAGAGAAGCTGCGAAGCGATGCCGAAGCGGTGCAAGCCGCAGCACAAGTTTTGAACAGCAAGCGTGATCAAATCACCAACCGTTTAAATAAAACAGAGTATGCCTTAAAAGAGCTGAGCCGCGCCGCCGCCGATTTTGCCAAGGTCGAAAAAGCCTATGCTGCCGTCAAGCAATTGGCGGATACAGCCAACGGGAAGCTGGATTTTGAGACCTATGCCCAAATGGCCTATTTCGAGCGGGTCATCCAGGCTGCCAATCTTCGCCTCCGGCTGATGAGTCAAAACCGTTACACCTTATTAAGAAAAACCGAAAGCGCAGACGGCCGCAAACGTTCGGGGCTGGAGCTGGAAGTATTGGATGCCTATACAGGTAAAGCCCGTTCCGCCAACAGTTTGAGCGGAGGAGAGTCTTTCATGGCTTCCCTCTCCCTGGCCCTGGGTTTATCAGACATAGTCCAACAGAGCGCAGGCGGCATCCGTCTGGATGCGATGTTCATAGATGAAGGCTTCGGCTCCCTTGATCCGGAAGTCCTGGAGCTGGCCGTCAGAACTCTTTCCGAAATGGCTGGAGCAAACCGGATAATAGGCATCATCTCCCATGTAACCGAGCTGCGTGAGCGGATCGACAAGCAAGTCCGGGTTGAAAAGACAACCCGGGGGAGCAAGATAAGCACAATTACTTGACACAGTAGATAGTGTACAGTATAATAATTCCAGGCAAAACATGATATAAAAAAAACGGCGCCCTGCGCCAAAAGGAGTAATAATATGATCAGAACTGAATCCGTGCAACTGACATCTATTAAGGGAGTGGCCTTCAAACAGAAACTTTATGCAGGCGGAGCTGGGATCACTATTATCACGGCAGATGATAGAGCAGTTTTTACCGTTAATAAGCGGGACGGGTCATGTGTTCCTTATGGTACTGCAAAGGTTGATGAAAGCATCTTTACCCAGGCTGTGACCGAGGAAGCTCTTAATCTTACCAGAAGCCTGCCTTATAAGAAACTGGATATTATGTCCAAACTGCCCGCCGATGACCATATTGAGGAAATTCCTCAAACTCAAGAAGCGGAAGTTGAAGTGGAAGATGAGAAAGAAGCAATAGTTGTAATCGACTCTGACGAATATAAAGAATTTATTGCTCAATACACGGATAAGACAGGCAAATTTTCCTATCAAATAATGAATAAGGAACTTATGCAGTTTGCTTCCAGAAGCAGTGTGGTCAGTAAAATGATAGCGGAAAAAGCCGATGTTGACGCCATAGTAAGATACATCGTTAGATCCAAAGCGGCAAATTTGGCAAATAATAATGGCATGGATGAGCAGATGCTGACTGCTTTCATTGATACTTTTGACAGCATGAATACCAGGTCTGCCTTCAAAGAGCTGAATGCCTACCTGCGAAGCAGATTGAGCAAAGGCAAAAAGTAACTACAGGCAGTAACTATAACCCAAGCAAATCAGTGTGCGTTCCCGTTTTGAGAAGGTAGAGAATCATATCAGTTTCCCGCTTCTCGTATATATACCCAAGAACGAAAACATTTTCCATCACTGCGCCGGTCTTTTTGCCGCCAGGCGGCGCGGGAAAACCTTGAAAGGCAACAAGCATTCCTGCGGTTTTCCCGCACCACCTGACGACAAAAAT
>WRHF01000094.1 GCA_009783415.1 Clostridiales bacterium | reverse complement strand
AGCCGGATATGCTGATGCTGCCGGTTTCCAGCACATAGGCCCGGTCAGCCACAGACAGAGCCATGCGGGCGTTTTGTTCCACTAATAGTATGGTTGCACCCTCTTTGTGCAGGTCGGCGATGATTTCAAAAATTTGTTCCACTAGAATAGGGGCCAGGCCCATGGAAGGTTCGTCCAGCATCAGCAGCTTGGGTTCGCTCATCAGGGCCCGACCCATAGCCAGCATTTGCTGCTCACCGCCTGAGAGGGTGCCGGCAATTTGTTTTCTCCGTTCCAGTAAACGGGGAAAATGTTTATATACCCGTTCCAGGGACGCGCTGATATTATTGGGGCTCAAATAGGCGCCCATCTCTAAATTTTCCTGTACGGACATTTGAAAAAACATGCGGCGGCCTTCCGGGACATGGGCCAAGCCGCGCCGGACAATTTTGTGAGCGGCTATATTGTTGAGGCGTTCATTCCTGAAGATTATATCGCCTGTTTTAGAGCGCAAAAGACCGGAGATGGTTTTGAGTATAGTACTCTTGCCGGCGCCGTTAGCCCCGATCAGGGTAACGATTTCCCCTTCGCCGACCT
This sequence comes from Clostridiales bacterium, assembly GCA_009783415.1. Classification (GTDB taxonomy): domain Bacteria; phylum Bacillota; class Dehalobacteriia; order UBA4068; family UBA4068; genus WRHF01. The sequence goes on along the minus strand of WRHF01000094.1, from coordinate 11,050 downwards.
CCAAAGACACGTTCTTGATAGCATGGATAGCATCATAATAGACATTGATGCCGTCAACTTTTAACATGCCAAGCCCTCCTCCTTTTGCTTGCCCAGATAGGCTTCAATAACTTTTGGGTTATTTTGGATATGGGAGGGAGTGCCTTTGGCAATTATTTTACCGAAATTAAGTACGCAGAGACCTTCGCAAATGCCCATCACCAGATTCATATCATGTTCGATCAAAAGAACCGCGATCCGGAAAGTATCGCGTACTTTGACAATGTTCTCCATCAACTCCGTAGTCTCGGAAGGATTCATCCCGGCTGCCGGTTCGTCCAGCAGCAGTATTGATGGACCTGTAGCCAGGGCCCGCACTATTTCCAGACGCCGCTGCGCCCCATAGGGAAGGCTGCCTGCCTGACTATTTGCCATATTTGCCATCCCAAAGATGGAAAGCAGCTCCATGGCCCTCTCATGAGCCTGCCGTTCGTATTTCCAATAGCCAGGCAAACGGAAAATCCCTGTCCAGATCCCATAGGGGATCTGATTGTGCAAGCCGATCTTGACATTATCCTCTACGCTCAGATCGGAAAAAAGACGGATATTCTGGAAAGTGCGGGCTATACCGGCCTTGCAAACCTGAACAGTATTCAAAGCGCAGGTATCCCGGCTATTTAAAAGAATGGCGCCCCGGCTTGGCTGATAGACCTTGGTCAGCAAGTTAAAAACGGTGGTTTTGCCGGCGCCGTTGGGGCCGATCAGCCCGGAGATCTCCGTCGGGCCAACGGCTAAGTTGAAATCTTCCAGCGCCGTCAAACCCCCAAAATCGATCCCTAAATGTCTAGTTTCCAGCACAGTCATTTTGCCCAAATCCCGCTCCGGAATAATACTGTCTGAGGGCAAGGGTACCATCTCTGTTTTTTGCTTCGCTCCCCTATCATCACTCATTGCCCCTCACCACCATTCCGTTGCTTTTTATACTAAAAAAATCCGTGCCAATCTGTCTAAATCTGCGTAAATCCGTGTCTAATTTTTTTATTGCTTTTCCAGTTTATCCGGGGTAGGAAAAAGGGATCTGAAAAAGTTGAGGAGCTTGTGAATGATATTGCTGTAGGTGCCGTGCATGACCAAAACAAGCAGTATGCCATAAATCAATAAACGGTATTCATCTAAAAAGCGCAAAGACTCCGGCAGCACTGTCAGTAATACTGCAGCGATGATAGCGCCCCAAAAGTTTTTCAGCCCGCCCAGCACCACAAAGACCAAAACCTGAATAGAGGCCAGGTAATTAAACTGCGATGCTACCACAGTAGAGAAATTCATGGCAAATAAGGTCCCGGCAGCTCCGGCCAGGGCAGCGGATACGGCAAAAGCTATCAGCTTATATTTGGTGACCGGAATGCCCACGCTTTCGGCAGCGATCCGATTATCCCGCAAAGCCATAATGGCCCGCCCCGCCCGGCTGTTCACCAGGTTCAGGATAATAAAAAGCGCTGCGAGGATCAGGATGAAACCCATACTGAAGGTAACGATTTTATTGGGAATATTAAGCAGGCCCTGAGGCCCATCCACAATAGCCCTGGCCCCCTCCCCCAGGTTTAATTCGGATATGCCTGAGGAAAGGAGAAAGCCAAAATGGAGCCCGGCATTATCCATACCTACATATATACAGGTGAAGATATTCTTGATGATCTCGCCAAAGGCCAGGGTCACAATAGCGATATAGTCCCCCCTCAGACGCAAAACGGGAATTCCCACCAAAACACCGACAAACCCAGCACACAGGGCGCCTGTCAACATAGCAATGATAACCCGCAACCCAACCAGAGGAATCACAGCTTCCAAACTGATCAGGGCAATAATTCCGCTAAAAGCCCCCACACTCATAAAACCGGCATGACCCAAGCTTAAATCGCCCATGATCCCCACAGTCAGAGTAAGAGAAATTGCCATAATTATCCAAGCACAAACGGGAATCAGCAACCCCTGCAAGGAATAGGTAAGTCCGCCGGTAAGAGAAAGTATTTGAATAACTATATAGCCGCCAACAATAAGCGCATAAGTAAAAAAGTTACTTTTAGCAGTTGAGCTTAAATTTTTCAGGAGGTTCATGACACATCCCCGATCCCAGATAAATTGGAAAAGCATTTATAAACAAATTAGACACAGATTTTCACGGATAAAAAACGGATTACCACGGATTTTTTTATTAAAAATATTGAATTATTTTTTATTTTTCCTCATACAAGAGCACCTAAGTTCCTCATATCCTAGAGCTAACAGCGAAAATCCGTTAAAATCTGCGAAAATCAGTGTCTAATTATTTCATGCATCATTTTGAATCTACATCCTTGCAGGTCACTCAATATATGACGTATATTTTGCGACTTTTTTTGTTCGAATTTGAGAGCTTAGTTCCTACCCTCTACTCCCTAGCAGCAAAGCCGCTTCAAACCTTCTCCTGAACCTGCTTACCCAAAAGGCCGCTGGGTTTTACCAGCAAGATGATTATCAGCACCATAAATACGATAGCGTCCGAAAGCTCGGTGGAGATATAGGCTTTGCCCAATATCTCGATTATTCCCAAAAGGATCCCGCCCAGCATAGCCCCGGGAATGGAGCCGATGCCGCCGAATACTGCCGCCGTAAAGGCTTTGATGCCGGGCATTGCTCCGGTGGTGGGCATTATCAGGGTATAGGTAGAGCAAAACAGACAACCGGCCACTCCTGCCAAAGCTGCGCCGATCAGAAAGGTGACAGAAATGGTGCCGTCCACACTGATACCCATCAATTGGGCAGCGCCTTTATCTTCAGATACCGCCCGCATACCCTTACCGGTCCTGGTGCGGCTGATGAACCAGGTCAGGGCTGCCATAATGATGATACAGGCAGATATCGTCACAATGGCTATCAAAGAAACATTCACTTTGCCGCCTAGAAGCGAAAAGGTATGATTTGGCACTAAAGATGTATAGACCTTGGGATTGGAACCCCACAGCAGCAGGGCTATTTGCTGCAAAATTGTGCTGACGCCAATAGCCGTGATCAATACTGCCAAAGAGGGCGCCTGGCGTAATGGCTTATAGGCCAGTTTTTCAATAGAAACACCCAGGGCAGTACAAACCAGCATGGCTAAAAGGATGGCAATAAGAGGGTGGTATCCGCCGGCCATAGCAAAAAAGCTGATATAAGCGCCCACCATAATGACATCGCCATGGGCAAAGTTTAGCATTTTGGCAATGCCATAAACCATGGTGTAACCCAAGGCTATAATAGCATAAACACTGCCCAGGCTCAGCCCGTTGATAAGGTGAGACAATAGGTTCACTGGCTACACCTCCTGCGGTCGTATATATGCTTTGCGGACAGAGTGTTGATCTCTGCCCGCTAAGCAGCATTTCCTCCGGCTAAGTTATACCCTACATTCCAACATATTCTCCGTTTTTGATGACGACAGCCTTGGGGTCTTTGCTGACTTGACCGTTGCTATCCCAAGACACACCGGTACCGGTCACGCCGTCAAAAACGAAGTTGCCGTTGAAGATGGCGATCAGTTTTTCGCAGATCTCCGCATGCCCCATAGTTGGGGCTATATCTCCGTCTGAGGCCAGTATGGCTTTGTAAATAGCATAAACACTATCATAACCGCCCGCCGCAAACTGATTGGGGATCTCGCCGTATTTCTCATTATATTTGGTAACAAAGTTTTTGGTCAGCGGATCCGTAGCGTCGGCGCTGAAGGGGGTCAGCAGCATAACACCCTCGGCCAAGCCGATATCAAAGCCTTCCAAGGTAAGTATCCCGTCCATACCGTCCACACCGAAGAATTTTGGCCTATAGCCTATAGTATCGCACTGTTTGAAGATAAGGGAAGCCGGAGTGTAATACATAGGTAAAAAGATAAAATCGGCGCCCTTGCTTTGGGCATCGGTGATTTGCACGGAAAAGTCGGTCTGGCTGTCTTCGGTAAAGGTGGTGATGGAAACGATCTCCAGAGCCAGCTCTTTTGCTGTTATTTCAAAGGTCTCATAGATGCCTTTGGAATAAGCATCATCATTCTTATAGATAACGGCAATTTTTGTGGCCAGGTTATTATTACTGATGTATTGGGCGGAGGCTGAGCCCTGGTTGGGGTCGGCAAAGCACATCTGAAAGATATTGTCCTTGCCTTCCGTAACCGCGGTAGATGAAGCCGAAGGGGTCAACCCGAACATCCGGTCGTCAAAAGATTCCTTGCTGGTGGCAATACCCGGGGTGGTGGTAACGGAGCTTAAGGAGATCTGCATCTTCCAGTCTTTTAAAGCATTATAGGCATTGACAGCTTTTTCTGCGTTATGTTCATCATCCTGATACCGAAGCTGCAACTGGATACCTTCCAAGGCATTGATTTCTGCCACAGCCAGTTCCGCACCCTGCTTAACAGAGTTACCATAGATGGCCGCTCCGCCGGTAAGGGGGCCTGTACCACCGATCTTAAAGGCTCCGCCGCCGGCTTTGGGCTCAGCGCCGGTACAGGCGACCAGCGTCACTGCCAAAAGTAGTACAAGCGCCATGATGATTACTTTTTTCATACTTATCTCTCCTTCGCTAATTATTTTATAAATCCGGAAATTACACTCCGTGTTACTAATAATAACTTATGTGAAATCATTATAATTATATCATGTTAAATAAAACTTTTGCAATGGCAATATTTCATTTTTTTAACATTTTTGTCAGTTTTTGCGATTTCTTATATAATAAAACCGAAAATAGGGAGCATCGCAAACTTGAGATTGACAAAATAGCGCCGTTATGCTATGATAATGGAGCTGAATAAATTGACTAAAGGAGCTGTTATTATGCAAATAGCTTTATCAAAACTTAAAATCAATGTGGGCAAGTATGTTGACCTTGCTGAAAAAGAGGATATTTATATCACGCGTAACGGCAAACAGGTAGCAAAAATTGTCGGCACAAACCGCGACAGAGTAGCGGAGATGAGATCGCTGTTTGGGATTGCCAAACTTCCGCAGGAATATAACGACCCCAATTATGACCCATTCTACGAAAAACTGCGCGATGAGAGGTTCAAAGCATGAAAATCGTCATTGACAACAATATTGCGCTTGATGCTTTTTTGGGGCGACAACCATTTAATGAAGCAGCTGAGCAGATATTAGCTGCTTGCGCTGATCCGCATCAAGGATGCCTTTCAGTGAACAGCCTGACTGATATTTTTTATGTTTTGCGAAAATCGGTAGGCATAGCGGCGGCAAAAACAACGGTTAAAAAGCTAATGGAGTTATTTGAAATCATTTCTGTAAACAGCGAGGACTGCTTAAACGCTTTATCCCTCCCGATCGACGACTTTGCGGATGCGATTATCGTGATCTGCGGCAAAAAATCAGAGGCAGATTGTATCGTTACTCGCGACGAAAAGTTTTTGCAGGCCAAGTCGCCTGTTCCAGTGATTACGCCGGGTGAGCTTTTGGGAAAACTATATTAGCTTTCTAAGGGATAGGGGAGGCTCTTTTGAAGGAGTTATGTTATAATTATGCAGGTCTTGCGTTGCGTTTATTGAGGTTTGTGTGTATAATATAGTCAGAATTCCGATAACGGGATAGGAGGTATTCGCTATGACCACCTTAAAGGCAGTTAAAGCATATTATGATGGCAAAGCGTTTGTGCCAATTGAACCATTGGATATGCCAAAGGGGAGGGTCTTTCATTTATCAATATTACAAGAAGAAACAACTAACCCCAAAGCAGCTGAAAAGCTGGCATCTTTTCGGCAGCTTACTCATGAGATCCATGAGCTGAACAAAAAAGAACCGCTTCCACCGGAATTTGATGAAATTCTGGAGTAACAAATAATGTGAAGCACTTTGACAGTATTTCTGATTTATCTGTAGTTAATTGGGCAGTTGGTTAAGACCATAACGTCGTTATTAACCATGACTGCTCCTCTTGCATGGTAATTTTAGGCAGTTAGGCTTGGAAAACATTTGAGATTTTGCCTATGGCAGTATTCAAAGGCGCCATATTACACCCAAGAACGAAAACATTTTCCATCACTCTTCCGATCTTTTTGCCTCCAGGTGGCGCGGTAAAACCTTGAAAGACAACAAGCAAGGCTTTTCCTTACCCTGTTTGATATCTGCCTAAATACAACAGAAAGCCACCCTTGCCCATAGACAAGAGCGGCTTTCTTTGTTAATTGGCTTCATTAGAAGCTTCAAATGCATCAAAAAGAAACAAGATTATTAGCCACCGACCACCATGCGGAGAATTATAGAAGCATCAACTGAATCAACTACACCGTCCCCATTAACATCCCCTAAGAGAAGTGCTCTGGTAGTCCAAGGTCTTAGGCCGACATACATTTGCAGTAGCTCCATGGCGTCTTCCGGTGTTAAAAAGCCGTCTCCATTAATGTCACCCAGGATGCCAATAACCAGAAGCCCAGGTTCAACCTTCCAATCAATGTCAATGAAATCCCCTGAAGAGTCACCTATCCGGGCTTTGATCACGTCGACATCCAGGGGTACATCCAAGGATAGAGCGTCCTCATTAACCTTATATTTAACGGTAAAGAGTGAACCATCGCCATCAATCTTTGTGCTGCTGGCAAAATTGACCCTGATAACATCAGTATTATTATAAGATAGATTTGATGTAAAGATATTGCCGTTGGGCGGGTCGTTTATTTTGCCAGCAGGTGTGATAGTGACAGGCGTATAAATGCTACTATTATAGCCAATAGCCAGTTCAAAAGTAGTGAATCCAGTAGTATTACCTTTGATGCTGTAGGTAACATCTAAAGTTCCACCTGGCTTTGCTGCTACAGACGACACCAATAGCACTGGATCGTCGATTATCGGATTTTTCTTCAGTCCTTTGGCATAGCTGATATCATAGTTGTTATAAGCATACTTAAATGGGTGGTTGTCCGCGGGTGAGGAAGAAAACCGGGTTGTCCCTGTGATTTTTTCGTTATGCAAGGCAATATCTGCAAGGTCGGTCATCCAATAGGCTTGTGAAGCTGTGTTGCCGTTAAATGTAACACCCGATGCAGTGACTTTAGTTAAGTTATCAACCCAAATCCCGCCGCCGGAGGCAGCCGAGTTGCCGCAGATTTCCTCGCAGCTGATGATGAGTGTACCACCGCTGCTATAAATACCGCCACCAAAATGGCTGGCTGTGTTGCCGTTGATTTCCCCATCGCTAATGTCTAGTGTCCCAGTGTTACTAATACCGCCACCGTTGCCAAAGCTGGAGCCGGAGGAAGTATTACCGCTGATTTCTCCACCGATGATTGTGAGTGTTCCGCCGTTATGAATCCCACCACCGATGAATTTGGCTGTATTACCGCTGATTTTGCCACCATTGATATTAAGCTCACCACGGTTATAGACCCCACCGCCGAATCCGAAGTCCCCGGTGGCTGAGTTGTCGCTGATTTCTCCGCCATTTATGGTGAGGACGCCGTTGTTATAAACCCCGCCACCATTGCTGGCATAGCAATTTGATATTACTGCGCCGGTACCAAGCGTGAGATCACCGCTGTTTTCAATACCACCACGGGTGTAGCCACCGCTGCTACTCCCTTTGCCGCCATCCAGGGTTATGTTCTCCAGGGTCAGGGCAGCGTTTCTGCTGGAATTGAAGTGGCGCCAATTACCTGCCACGGTTAGACTGAAATCATTGTCCTTGGAGGATTTGATAATAATATTCTTGCCATTAGGAATGGTAATTGCTCCAGTGATAGCAATATTATCCTTGACAATGATATTTGTTACATAGGATACATCGTTTACTGCGGCTTGCAGCTGCGCAAAGTTGCTTACCTCCACATAACCAGGCTCCGCTGATAGTCGAATAATTATTATAGTGTAGACCATTTTTTGATCCCCATCCTTGAACAGGTACACAGTAAACTCGTTTTCGCCTTCATTAAGCTCAGTTTCTTCTCCAATATTTCCCCGATTTAAGAAAATAATAGCCTCCGGATCATTGGCCTCTGCTGTGATAATTATATTGCTGATATCATTGGGAACAAATGCTGTATAACTTAGCACATTAGGATTAAACTCTGGGGTCAATTCTCCCTGACTAAGCTCAAGTCTTTTTAATTTTGAAGCATCTTCATCAAACAGACGAGTAACCGTTATTGTATACTCTTTAAGAACCTCTTTGAAAATAAATACAGTAAATTCGTTCTCACCATCTTCAAGGGTGATGGTTTCTCCAATATTACCCCGGCTTAAGGCAACTATTGCCTCTGGATCATTGGCTTCAGCGGTGATAATTATACTGCTGACTTCATTTGAAACCTCTACCGTATAACTGATCACATTGGGATTGAATCTTGGGTTCAACATACCAGAGCTAAGACTGAGACTTTTTAATTTCAATTCATCTTCATTTGGTTGGCGTGTAACTTTAACGGTATAGATTTTATGATCCTCACCTCGGAGCACATTAACCTTAATTATATTCTCTCCTTCATTCAATTCAAGGACTTCGCCAATTTCACCCCTATCTAAATAAACTTTCGCATCCGGGTCATTAGCATCTGCTGTGATGATTATACTTCCAACTTCAAATGGAACTTCTGCCGTGAAATCAAACACATCCTCATCAGGATCAAAGGGCGGGTCAATCGAGACTAGACCTTTATCCGAGTTTATACTAAGGTCAATCAATCTCAATTTTACTGGTGGTTCATTACGGGTAATCTCTATTTTGTAGATTCTTTTTGTTATTTCATCCTGGGCAATCACCTCAATGGTGACAGTGTTTAGTCCCGTTTCAAGTGGTTGAACAAAGTTACCAACAAATTTTTCTCCTGCATGAATAGTTGTTGCCTCCAGATGGCGGGTTGTCACCGAAACGGTTATCTCGTCTACCTCGAATGGCACAAAAACCGTATAGCTGGTAATATCACTATTAAATACCTGATCTAGTCCAACTGGTGTAACACTGAGGCTAGCCAAATAGGCATCATCTGATAGAATGTCATTTGTCGTTGCATTTCTAACTGCCGAATAGTCCGACCAGGTGCCATTAGAAGCTCTGACCCGGTAATAATAGGTAGTTCCAGCAGATAGTCCAGAATCAGTAAAGCTCGCTACCGAGCCGGTGTTAATTACAGTATAGCTTCCAGAAGCACTGGTGGAACGAGATAGCTCATAGGAGGTAGCGCTGCTTACACTTCCCCAACTTGCAGTTATAGAGCTTGAATTATTTACCGTTAAGGAAAGGGTAGGCGTTGCTGGGCTTGTAGTTGCGTTTCTCACTGTCGAATAGTCCGACCAGGTACCATTGTAAGCCCTGACTCGGTAATAATAGGTTGTTCCGGCAAATAATCCGGAGTTGTTGGCATAGCTTGTTGATGAGCCAGTATATACTACGGTGTAGCTTCCGGAGGAACTGGTGGAACGAGATAGCTCATAGGAAGTGGCACCACTTACGCTTCCCCAGCTTCCAGTAATGGAATTGGAACTATTTACTGTCAATGAAAGATTAGGGGCTGATGGGCTTGTCGTTATGCTATTAACAGATGAATAGCCTGAATAAGTTCCATTGTAAGCTCTGAGCCGATAGTAATAAGTAGTACCGGTAGATAATCCGCTGTCTGTATAACTTGTTGATGAGCTGGAGTACACTACTGTATAGCTTCCAGAGGAGCTAGTAGAACGGGATAATTCATATCTAGTAGCACCTGTTACACTATTCCAGCTAGCTGTAATAGAGCTGCTGCTATTTACTGTTAAGCCAGGTGTACTGGGGGTTGATGGAGTCGTTGCTTCGCTCCAAACCACGGAATAATCTGAATAGTTGCCGTCATAAGCTCTGAGTCGATAATAATAAGTTGTGCCGGCAGATAACCCGGTGTCATTGAAACTTCTTGACGAGCCGGTATATCTAGTGACATAGCTTCCTGAATAACTGGTTGAGCGAGATAATTCGTAGCTGCTAGCCCCATCTACTCTATCCCAAGTAGCGGAAATGGAACTGCTGCTAGTTGCCCATAAGTCAGAGAAGGTCGGAGTCGTTAGCTTTTTTGTTAAGAACAATTCCGTTCTCCCATAGTTGGTACCGTAAGTGTTTGAGGCAAAAGCCCTATATGAGTATAATGTATTTGAGATCAAACTTATCGTCCTAGAAAATTGGCCATAACCGGGATCGGCTCTTCTGCCAAACATATAAAAACTGGCATATCTCTCGTCACTAATGTCTCCAGGATATGGTACCCAATAGAAGCCATAATTAGTAATACTTGCCCCGCCGTTTAATGTGATATCACCGTAAATTGTGGCACTGTTTGATGTTATATTCATTACAGTCCCAGTTGAAACTGTCGGTGGTGGTGGAGCGGGATTATCCGCAGCTGTAGTTGCTGTTAAGGCGTTAGTTGAAATGAAAAGGCATAAAGTCAAGGCGATAAAAACTGTCAATAATGCATGCATGTGTTTTCTTGTTTTCATGGTAAATTCTCCTTTTCGTATTTTATATTATTTAGTACGCTTTTTGTGCAGCAGGGAGGTAAGGTTCCCCCCTGCTGCAATCAATCCTTACCTAACCAAAGCTAGCTGGCCTAAAAAGTAGCAGTTTTCTTTTGTTGACTCACCATAATGCTGCTGGTTTTGTCACCACTGCCATAGGTCGTTTTTACAGTTATCAGCCCACTTCTGGTATTGCTATTATTATTGGGCTCAACTATTATGGTGAAAGCACCATCGGAATCAACACTTATCGCAACCCAATCCGGCTTGGCAGTTACCGCCCAGGTAGTATTGCTGACAACAATAATAGGGAAGCTTTCTCCAGAATCAGCAACATTAGTGATAGATATATGAGATAAGGTCAAGATAGGAATTAGAGGGGCACCGCCCTTATCCTGGCCGACAAGAATACTCCTGGTCTCATCACCACTGCCGGAGGTTGTCTTAACGGTTACTATGCCGGTTCTTGAACTGGTTGTTGTATTGGGGGCAATCTCAATTGAAAAGCTACCGTTACCGTTACCAGAGCCGGTATCCGGGCTAAGTATTATCCATGATGCCGTGGTAGAGGACGACCA
>WRHF01000093.1 GCA_009783415.1 Clostridiales bacterium | reverse complement strand
TTGCTGTTAATAGTGGTTATACGGTCATACCTTTCCTCATTGACTGTGGATACCAGCATCTGTAAGGCATCTTCCAAATTAGAAGTATTGCTTCTGATATCAGCGGTGGTTAATCCCTTCCTGGCAGCAAATCCGGAAATGCAATCAATGATCTGCTGCTCACCTTCACTGTCCATAGATATGCTATCAGTGTCCATAGGCATGTTATCTGTATCAAGAGGCATCTCATCAATGCCAAAAGGCATTTCATCTGTTTCCATTGGCATCTCATCCGGGATTGAGGGAGAGGGATTCCCTTCAGAAATAAGCCTCAGGATCAATGCGGCATCGGCCAGGTCAACTACGCCGTCTCCGTTAACATCGCCTAAATAAAACTGTCTGGTGGTAAGTGAGATCACGCCTGCAGCATACTGCATTACCATGATCACATCATCTATGCTCAATACCCCATCCTCATCGACATCACCTATCAGGTCAGCCGGAGCATTTTCAGCATAGTCAAAATTCAACGTCCCGCTGCTATTAGATATTCTATCAATTTCAGCGCCATTACGCTCAATTTCTGTACGCCTGCCATTTACATCCTCAATGGCGGTCAGGTAGCCATCTTCATCAAAGAAATACTTGGTCAGTGCTTTGTCGGTCATCAAATAACCGTTGCCATCTGCCTCCAGTTCATAATCCTTTCCTGCCGGTCCCACAAAACTACCGTCGCCCTTGATGTTGTAATCAATACGGTTACCATCCGGAAAGAATGCCGTAGCGGTTAAGCCGGATTTATCTATGGAATACATAAAGTTATGTCGCCAGCCATAGCCCAGTTCACTTTCTTTTTTGTCAAGAGCGTTATAATAGCGGGTAAATTCCAATGGCTGAGCCCCATAGACAGCAAAATCGGTATAATCCCAGATAAAATTTCCGTTGAGCATATATACCGGGTCATTAGCACAAAATGTTAATTCATCTGTAACCGGATCATCTGAGTCGCGTAAAGGCATATTCTTAAGGATAGCTTCCTCAGTATAGTCAATTTCGATCCTGATAGCATTACGGTATCCTTGATTTGAGGTATGGGTGGGCTGAAAAACGATATAAAAAGCATATGTACCCATCTCCAGCGGTTCACCGTAAGTCTGGCCGGGCAAGACCATCTCTTGTTGCTCATGATCCCAGTAAAGACCATTCCATTCGACATAATTAGCAATGGGTTTTTGGGTTTTATCCCTATCGTACCACTGATCTCCATCATAGATGCCCCACTGGCCCTCAGCATCACTGGCAGCAATCAAGCCAAGATAATTCTCACGATCCTCATCCCATCCTTCCTCGCTCCATAGCTCCAGGCGGATAAACTGGGTTTGCTCTTGGGTAAATTCCAGGATCCATTCCCTGCCATCCGGGATAATGGGAGCAAATAATTCAGGTTGGCTGCCATATTCCCCCTCGGCTAATTTCAGGTTGGTATCTTTTTCATACAGCTTAAGATATTTGCCCACTGAAGCAAGCTGCGCGCTTCCTGTTTGCAGGAATTCCGGTACAAAACCGTATTTTTCCTCATCTTCAAAATCAATATCAGGTAGAGCCAGGGCGGAGATAGGAAATGAGCCAAGTAACATAACCAACGAAAGAAGAATCGAAATAACCCGCTTAGATGTTTTATTAAAAGACATACTGATGTCCTCGCTTTCTATTATTTTTTGACTATAGGTAAATGCTGACTACTGAGAAACTGATATACTGCTACTGTGACATTTAAATCGAAAGAATACTCTTCCAGTCACTATGGGAATTTATTTTTTGTTTTAGATCGAAATCACTCCTTGTTATGTTTTTCTCATTGCCATTTTTTACTATTCCTCCTCCTATTGTCAAATTATGTTATAAATGTAGAAATCATCCTTTGCAATTCTATAATAAAGCATACTTCCTGTCAAACGCAATATTCGCACCATTTTCTGTTCATTCGATATATAACTTCATGTTAGGTTGAAAAAATATATCATTTCGACGAAAACATAGTGTTAATGAGCAAAATATGGCATTATTTACCATTTGCGCGCCTATAAAAAAACCATAATATTATAAAGCACAACAAACCCGGCGCAGCATTGGCCGTGCCGGGTAGTATCAGAATAGTTCCTTATGCCCCACCGCCTGAAGCGGGGAATTTTTATCTAGGTGCTGGCTTTATCATCATGTTTTAAGTCCTGATAAGCTTCTTCTTCCTTCATCTCCCAAAAAAGATCGGGAATAATAGCAGCCCGGCGTTGATTTTTCTCTTGGAGCTGCTGTTTGTAGTGAGGGTCGGAAGTGATCTCGATCTCATGTTCGGCTATTTCCATATTATTCCTGGTGGTTTCAATATTTCGTCTGATCCTTTGGGCATTATCTTCCCTGTTATCCGGTTTTGACATAAGCTTCCTCCTTCAGCCGTTTTTTTTATTTTGTCAAGGTAACCCATTTATTATTCTGCTTCGCTTCTCCCGGCTAAAAAAAGAAGTTTTTCCTGGCAGGTATTTGTTTTTTTGTCAAGAATAATATTTAAAGAGCATATATAGAAATAGTTTTGGGCTCAAAAAAGGAGGGTTGGATATGGACGATTCTTTGGCTCTTTTGATTTCGGATAATGAGCTGAAACAAAAAGTTGAGGAAATGGGCCGTAAAATCAATCATTTTTATGCCGGTCAAGATGTGGATGAATTGGTAATTATTGGTATTTTACGTGGTTCCTTCATATTCATGGCCGATCTGGTGCGTCAGCTTTCTCTTCCATTGGAGCTGGACTTTATGGATGTTAGCAGCTATGGCAAGAGTTCTGTCACCACGGGTATGGTGCGTATCTTAAAAGATATTTCCGAGGATATCACTAATAAACATGTTCTTTTGGTGGAAGACATTGTAGATAGCGGCCTTACTTTAAAATACCTCAGTAAAATCCTTTGGTCTCGCAGTCCGCGTTCCCTGCGAATTTGTACTCTGCTCAACAAACCCTCCCGGCGTCAGGTTGAGCTGGAGCCGGATTTTTGCGGCTTTCTGGTACCGGATGAGTTTATTGTCGGCTATGGCTTGGATTTTGCGGGTAAATACCGGGAATTACCTTATTTGGCCATTCTCAAACAAAAAGAACAACCTTGATTCGGGATAATAATTGCTATTTTTTGGTACAATAAGATATAAACATAAGAACAGGAGGAATGCCCCATGAGATTGGAAGAAAATGTCACCTGGCAGCAAAGCCGGACCATGACAGAAGAGCTCCTTGGCAGGCTGCTCCCCATCACGCCGGAAAACATTGCTGCTCTGGATGGCCGCGAAGGCGTTTATGTGGTAACCTATGAAGGCAGAGAGCTTGGCTTTGGCCTTTGGTCCGGCTCCAATCCAAAAGTAATCTATGTCGGTATTTCCAAACCCAACAGCTCCCGACACTTTGAAAGCGGCAATACCGGCACATCTACCCTGCGCCGCTCCCTGGGGGCCTTGCTCCAGCATCAGCTGGAGCTGACAGCCGTACCCCGTTGCCAGGATCCCTTGGATAATGACCGCTACAGTAATTATTCTTTTGACCAAGACAGCGAGGAGCGCCTGAGTGATTGGATGGCGAAAAACTTTCAAATCGCCTTTCTCCCGGTAGAAGAGGAAAAAGCCCAAGCTGTTCGTTTAGCTATGATCGATTATAATGCTCCAATATTTAACTTCCAGAATAATCCCGCTAATAAATATGGGGCAGAAATTAAAGTATATAGAAAAAAATGCGCGGAAGAAGCCCGGATGGCGGATTTAAAAGTCGCCTCCGTTTGTAATTAGTATAGAGTAACTCTATGAAAAGCAACCTGATCCAAGCAGGAAGGAAAGTTCTTTTCCTTTCTTTCCTGCTTGGCTTTGTTGCGTATAATACAAATAAATTTATATTCAAGGAGGTTTTTCTATGCCAAACTGGCAAGAGATCTATCAAAAAAAACTGACTTCAGCCCAGGAAGCGGCAGGGTTAATTAATTGCGGGGATAATATTTTGGCTCTATCCGCCCTTAGTCATCCCCAAGGCTTGTTTCAGGCTATGGTAGAGCGGCCGGATCTTCGGGATGTGAGCATTTCCAGCCTTTATGTACCCGCCGAATACCCCATTTTTACTCCGGAAGCAGCCGAACGTTTCCGCCATATTTCCTGGTTTTGTTCTCCCTTCACCCGCAAACTGCTCCAAGCCGGCTTGGCTGTGCAAATGCCCTGCTTCTATGGACACTATCCCCAATTGGTGCAGGAATATGACAATTTTGAGGTGTTTGCCGCAGCAGTTTCCCCAATGGATAAACATGGCTATTTCAGCTTTAGCTGCACCGCTGATATCGCAATGGCAGGTATAGACAAAGCTAAAAAAATTATCCTGGAGGTCAATCCATATCTGCCCCGAACTTTCGGCCAGAATTTGATCCATATCTCCCGGGCGGACATAATCTTTGAAGCCCCCTGTCAGCTTCCGGAGTTTTCCATGAGACCGTTCTCCGAAAAGGATTTGGCTATCGGCAATCTAATTGCCGAAATGGTACCTGATGAGGCGATCATTCAGCTGGGCATAGGCTCCATCCCCGATGCGGCAGCCAGCTGCCTTAAGGATAAACGGGACCTGGGTATTCATACAGAACTTTTTACCGAAGCTATGCTCAATTTGATCGAAGCAGGGGCAGTAACCAATGCCAAAAAGCCCTTTGATAGATACAAAAGCGTGACCACCTTCCTTTTAGGCAACCGCAGGGTCTATGATTATGCCGATAATAATCCCTCCCTGGAGTTCCACCCTGTGGATTATACCAACGATGTCCATCTCCTTAGTCAAATGCCCAAGCTTATTTCCATCAACGGCTGTGTTCAGGTGGATCTCTGGGGCCAGGTAGCCTCGGAAAGCATCGGCCCCAAACTTTATAGCGGCAGCGGCGGCCAGGTGGATTTTGTCCGGGGCGCGGTACAATCCCCCGGAGGCCATTCCTTCATAGCCACCTATGCCAGCGCCAAGGAAGACACTCTTTCCGCCATTGTTCCCACCCTAGCCCCGGGCAGCATTGTCACCACCTTGCGTAATGATGCGGACAAAATAGTAACAGAATACGGCATAGCCCAACTAAGAGGCAAAACCGTAAGAGAACGGGCCCTGGCCCTGATCAGCATAGCCCACCCCAACTTCCGGGAAGAACTGACAGAACAAGCCAAAACCCTGAAGATGATCTAAAAAAAACAGCAGTCCGGCAAATAAAATAAATCCCTGGCCATAGCCAGGGATTTATTTTATTTGCCGGACTGCAGGAAATCAGATCGTAATCAGAAGATCTCCGCTTTGTACTGTTGCTCCGGTAGTAACGTGAATGCCTTTAACTACGCCATCACCGGGCGCCACGATGTCGTTTTCCATTTTCATAGCTTCCAAAACCAAAAGAACTTCCCCGGCTTTTACCGCTTGGCCCACACTGACATTGATCCGCAATATAGTACCGGGCAGGGGGCTGTTGAGCGGATTGCCGTCCCCCGGAACGGGAGCGGATGCGGCAGGCTTGGGCGGCGGGGGTGTTGATGCGGCTGCGGCAGGCGGAGCGGGCGGAGCCGCAGGCTTCGGCGCAGGAACTGTCACTTGGGGAGGAGCAGTCACAGGAGCCCCGCCGATTTCTTCCACTGAAACAGTAAATATTTCACCATTAACAGTAACATTATACTTTTTCATAATTGATTTTGCCTCCTTCTAAACAAATGATTGCCGATCACGGATAATTTTATCTGTACCGGAAGCCGCCCAAAAAGACCGGCCTTCCCGGCGAATGGCTGTAAAACGCAGGGTAGTTACAGGCTTACCGCTTTGCGCCGCTACCGCTGCCATGATCACAGCTACTGTTTTTGCATCCAAACCGCCCTGAGACGGGGAAACCGGGGTCTGCGGGTCAACGGAAGCCTGCCCGACAGCCGAATCTGCTGCCGCAACTGATTGAGCAGGAGCCTCACTAACATCTTTGCCCTTTGCAGATTTATCTTTTTTATTAAGCCAACTAGGCACCTTGGCCTACCTCCTTTCGGATGCCGGAGGTCGGAGGTCGGAGGTCGGAAGTCGGAGCAACCGGTTTTACTTCAACGTTTTGCATAGCCCCTCTTTGAAGGGGGGAAGGCCGAAGGCCGGGGGGATGTTTCGCAAAACCTAACCCTCTTTTTCCTTCTTCCTTTTTCCTTCTTCCTTCTTCCTTCTTCCTTCTTCCTTCTTCCTTCTTCCTTTTCTCTCCGCTTTCTACACAGGAAGATTTCCATGTTTCTTCCCGGGGCGGGATTCTTTTTTGCCGATTAAAGTATCCAGGGATTTGATCAGATAATAGCGGGTTTGTTCAGGCTCAATGACCATATCCACCAAACCCCGGGCTGCTGCGCAGTAAGGATTGGAAAATTTTTCCTCGTATTCTTGGATCTTTTCCTGCCGTTTGGCTATGGGGTCTTCGGCGTCTTCAATTTCCTTGCGGAAAACGATATTGGCCGCACCCTGAGCTCCCATTACCGCGATTTGGGCGGTGGGCCAGGCAATAGCCACATCCGCACCCAAAGCCTTGGCGCACATGGCCAAATAGGCGCCGCCATAGGCCTTGCGGGTAATAACAGTAAGTTTGGGTACCGTGGCTTCGGAATAAGCATAGAGCAGTTTGGCCCCATGACGAATAATACCGCCATGCTCCTGGGCTACTCCGGGCAGATAACCGGGAGTATCAACAAAGGTCAAAAGAGGAATCCCGAAAGCATCACAGAAGCGGATAAAACGGCCCGCTTTATCGGAAGCATCTATATCCAGGCAGCCGGCTAAAATCCGGGGTTGATTTGCAATAACCCCTACCGAAACCCCGTTAAGACGGATGAAACCGATAATAATATTTCCGGCCCACATAGACTGTACTTCAAAGAATTTATGATCGTCGGCTATCGCCGCAATGATATCGGCCATATTATAAGGTTTATTGGGATCATCCGGCACCACTTCCGCGAGGATTTCATCCATCCGTTCCGGCGGGTCGGTATTAGGCAACGCTGATACGCCATCCAGATTATTAGCGGGCAAATAGCTGATCAAAGTCTTGATTTGCTCAATGCATTCCTTTTCATTGGCGGCAAAAAAATGGGCATTGCCGCTGGTACGGTTATGGGTGGATGCGCCGCCCAGTTTCTCGGCTGAAACATCCTCCCCGGTCACAGCTTTGATAACCTGCGGTCCGGTGATAAACATTTGGCATTTATCCACCATAAAAACAAAATCCGTCAAGGCGGGCGAATAGACTGCACCCCCGGCACAGGGCCCCATGATCACAGAAATTTGGGGGATCACCCCGGAAGCCAAAGTATTACGCTTAAAAATCTCGCCATAGCCATGAAGGGCATCCACCCCTTCCTGGATCCGGGCGCCGCCGCTGTCATTGATCCCAATCAGGGGCGCCCCCACTTTCACGGCCAAATCCATTACTTTGCAGATTTTTGCCGCATGCATTTCCCCCAAGGAACCACCTAAAACAGTAAAATCCTGGGAAAAAACATAAACCAGGCGGCTATCTATGGTACCATAGCCGGTGACTACCCCTTCTCCGGGGGCTGTTACGGTACTCATGCCAAATTCCGTACCCCGGTGGGTAACAAATTGATCCAGCTCCACAAAGCTGCCCGGATCCAGCAGGGCTTCGATTCGCTCCCGGGCGGTCATTTTTCCGGATTGATGTTGTTTTTCGATCCTTTTAGCTCCGCCGCCCTGCAACACCTGCTCCCGCTTTGCAGCCAAAAGATCCAACTTGACCTCTCTAGACATCCGTTTACCTCCTTTGCCGCGCCTCCGGCGCGGAGACATAAGATTTGAGATTTAAGATATAAAATATAGTTGATCAACGGTTTTTGCTTCAATGTTTTGCGAAGCAAAACCTAACCCGTTCCGGCCTCTGGCTTCTGCCTTCTACCGTTGGCATAATTCTAGCAGTATGCCGCCGGTTGCTTTGGGATGAACAAAAGCAATTTTCGCGCCGCCTGCCCCATAGCGGGGGGTTTCGTCAATCAAGCGCATGCCGGCTTCCTTTAACCCGGCCAATGCCTCTTCAATATTATCCACCTGTAAAGCAATGTGATGAACTCCCTCGCCTTTTTTCTCGATAAATTTGGCGATAGGGCTTTCACCATCGGTGGCTTCCAGGAGTTCGATTTCACTGTCGCCGGTGGGAAGGAAAGCTGTTTTCACTTTCTGACTTTCCACCACTTCCGTACCGGTAATATGCAATCCCGGCAACCCTTCCCAAAATTTAGCTGCTTCCTCTATACTTTTTACCGCAATGCCAATATGATTTATTTTTTCTACATTAAACATATATTTCCTCCTTAAATTCGCCCGGTATCAGGCTTTACTCTTTTTAGTATAATACATATTCCGGCAGAGGGAAAGTAATTTTTAATAAGTAAAACATTTCCCAATTATACAACTAACTATAAAATATTGCCACTAGTGCAAATAGCAAGAATACAAAAGCAGTAACATCACAAAGTGGTTGGGAGCAAAGGCACTACTCCCTAACCCGGACAAGCCGGAGTGTTGAGTGTTGAGTGTTGAGTAGGAAAAGTATCCTAATAGGTCCGATTCACCCGTCATCCCGGGCTTGACCCGGGATCCCCTGTAGGCTCCTGAAAATGACATATATTTTGTGACTTTTTTTGTTCGAATTTGAGAGCTTACTCCTCACTCCCTAATTCAGGTAAATCAAAAAATATTTCCCGGACAATTTCCTGCAATTTGTTTTTATGAGGGATCCAATAGCTGACACCTTTGATGGTCTCAAAATCTCCAGGCACCGTAAAGCTCTTGGCTTCTCCGGCCAAATCCAGATCTTTCAGCAATCTGGTCAATCTGATAATTTGAGCCATATTCAAATCGGTTTCCATAGTCTGCAGCAGCTTGGGCAAAACTTGAGGCAGCTTCAGCAAATTTTCCGGTGCAGTGATTTTTTGCAAAATAGCCAGAATAAATTTACGGTGCCGCTCCACCCTGGTTACATCCCCCATAGGGTCATGACGAAAACGGACATATTGGAGCGCTTGTTTGCCGTCCAGCAGCTGCAGGCCTTTTTGGATATCAATAGTATCATAATAGGTGCGGTAATGCATCCTTTTATCCACATCGATTTCCACCCCGCCCAGATCATCCACAATTGATTCAAATCCTTCAAAGGTAGTATAGGCATAGTAATCTATAGGTATGCCTAAAAAATCACTGACGGTATCTTGAATCAGCTCTATACCTCCATAAGCAAAAGCATGATTGATTTTATCCTCGTAATAGCCGGGTATTTTCACCAAAGTATCTCTTGGTATGGAAAGCAGGCCCGCCTCCTTGGTTTCTATTTGTATAGTAGCTACCATAATAGCATCGGCGCGTCCGATATCATCCTTAATGACCTCGTTGGCATCGGAACCGACTATCAAGATATTGATCCGGTCGCCGCTAAGGGCGGCATCAGGGTCCTCTGAATGGGGTTTATATGGGGAAGAGGTTCTGTACCGGTCTAAATAGTCGTTTCTGTTGGGAACCAGTTCGCCATAATCGGTGTACCAGTAATTTAAACCCCAAGCAGCGCCGCCCCCCAAAACCAGCAAAACCGCAACCACCAAAGCAATCCTCTTAACCCGGCTCTTAGGATCAACTTTTTTCTTTTTTTTAACTTTCTTACTATCAGCCATAAAAATCTCCAATCCAGACACCAAAAGCCGGAAGAACCGATTTCATTCCAATAGCATACAAAGCAAAACCCAACCCGCCCCAACAACTGACAACCGACAACTGACAAATCAAGTTCATATTCGATAATTAGGCGCTTCCTTAGTAATCTGCACATCGTGAGGATGACTTTCTACCAAACCGGCAGCAGTGATTTGGATGAAACGTCCATTGGCTTTCAAATCACTAATGGCAGAGGTACCGCAATAACCCATACCGGAACGTAAACCGCCAATCAGCTGAAAAACTGTTTCCGAGAGGGGGCCTTTGAAGGGAACTCTGCCTTCTATACCTTCCGGTACCAGCTTGTCCCTGCCGGAATCCTCCTGAAAATAGCGGTCTTTGCTCCCCTCTTTCATGGCAGCCAAAGAGCCCATGCCCCGGTATACTTTAAAACTGCGCCCTTGGTAAAGCTCAATATCCCCGGGGCTTTCCTCCGTACCGGCAAAAAGGCTGCCAATCATTACCACATCAGCTCCGGCAGCAATAGCTTTAACAATATCTCCCGAATATTTTATCCCGCCGTCACCGATAACCGGTATTCCGTATTTGGCCGCTACCTGGGCGGCATCATAAATAGCCGTGATCTGGGGCACCCCAATCCCGGCAATCACCCGGGTGGTGCAAATGGAGCCGGGGCCCACGCCTATTTTTACCGCGTCCGCTCCTGCCTCGATCAGGGCTTGGGTAGCTTCGGCGGTAGCGGCATTTCCGCCAATCAAATCTATCGTATACTTGGCTTTGATCCGCTCTATCAGGCGCAAGACATTTTCCTGATGGCCATGAGCCGTATCAACCACAATGGCATCCACCCCGGAGGCAATCAAAGCTTCCACCCGTTCCAAGGTATCGGCAGCTATACCCACGGCAGCTGCCACCCGCAAGCGGCCCCGCTCATCCTTGCAGGAAATAGGATATTGGGCCCGCTTTTTGAGGTCTTTGATAGTGATCAAACCCCGCAAATTGCCGGCTTTATCCACTATAGGTAATTTCTCTACTTTGTGTTTTTGCAAAATTTCCTGAGCCTGATCCAAGGTGGTACCCTCCGGAGCGGTGACCAAATTGTCCTTGGTCATTACCTGATGGATATATTTATTATTATCATCTTCAAAGCGCAAATCCCGGTTGGTCAAAATCCCAACCAGTTTACTGTCAACGGTGATAGGCACCCCGGAAATACGGTAATGGCCCATTATATTCAAGGCCTCTTCAATAGTATGATCCGGAGAAAGATAAATAGGGTCGACAATAATCCCGTTTTCCGAGCGCTTCACCCGGTCCACTTCCCGGGCTTGAGCTTCTATGCTCATATTTTTGTGAATAACCCCGATGCCCCCTTCCCGGGCTATAGCAATCGCCATATTAGAGGTAGTCACCGTATCCATTCCCGCGCTCATCAAAGGGATATTAAGACGGATATTGCCCGTCAGATCAGTGGAAACATCCACGTCCTTGGGAACCACGGATGAAGCCCCGGGAATCAATAAAACATCATCAAAAGTATATCCCTTTTTTCCAATTTTTTCCATACACTTAAATCCTCCTCTTAGCAGCTAATCCTATTTTATCATAGCGTTTCCCAATTATCAAGTTTATCCAATCAATTATTGCTGATCACCACAGATTGGGTTTGGCCTTGCCACTGGACCTTCAAACCCAGAGCATCCCTGAAAAAGATTGCCGGCAAGTAGCTGCTGCCGCCTTTTTGCCAGATTGTCACCGGCTTTGAAAGGCCATCAACATACGCCGAGCCCGCAGCTATGTCCAAAGTAAGGCTGTGCCCATAGGTATTCAGGCCGCTGATCAGGCCGTCTTTATAATTGATCTGCCAACCCAAAGCTTCCAGGGTCGGACGCAAAGGCAAATAGGAGCGGCTGTCCGGGCTCAGGAAAGGCTCCTGGCTGATTTGGCGGATATCTCCATCCAGATTGATAGTTT
>WRHF01000092.1 GCA_009783415.1 Clostridiales bacterium | reverse complement strand
GAAATTCTGCGCAAAATGGCAAAATTTTTGTACCTTCGTATTCCCACTCAAAACTCAAGACTCAAAGCTCAAAGCTCCGGCTTGTCCGGGTTAGGAGTTAGGAGTTAGGAACTAAGCTCTCAAATTCGAACAAAAAAAGTCACAAAATATGCATCATCTCTTGATTGACCTGCAAGGATGTGGATTAAAATTGATGGGTGAAATAATTAGACACGGATTTTAAGGATTTTAACGGATTTTCGCTGTTGTCTGATGATATGAGGAAATTAGTTGCTGTTGTATGAGGGAAAAACAAAAAAATAATTCAATGCTTTTTATAATAAAAAAAAATCCGTGCTAATCCGTTTTTAATCCGCGTAAATCCGCGGCTAATTTGTTTTTGAATGCCTTTCCAGTTTATCTGGGGTAGGGATTAGGTGGTGGAGCCTGATCTTTTTCTTTTCTTTTAGTCCAGCCATTTGTAACAAGGGCTATGGCAATAATTGAAAACGAAATGAAGAGCCTGAAATATTCAGTAATTGCTGGATTGCCGATCATTCGGCTAGGCGGCGATGGCATACTAATAAACATCAGATGGAAAAGTACTACCCCAAAAATCACACGGGGAATCCCTGCTTTTTGGGGCGTGGCTCCGCCAACTAATAGAGCCGCTGCAGCATATAAAGCAATGTTATCCGCTCCTGTATATGCTGGCATTACCCCAATATTCTGGATAAAAATTATGTAACCATAGCCGGCCAGTACTGTTGAGATGAGCATTGCGATCATTCTCGTCCTGGCAACATTTATTCCGGATGCTGCAGCAGCACCCATATCCTGGCCAACAGCGCGAATTTCCTGACCAAGCTTGGTTCTTCTGAACCACCAAGTCAATAAACAAAGCAGAGCCACCACCAGGAGCGTAAATAGCGGTATCCTAATTGTATTAATACTGATAGTAAGGCCGGTCACTTTGTCAACCAGAGTATCAAGACTTCCCTCTATGCGTTCAAGAAAGATGGTACCTCTTACACCAAAGCCCCTTGGTAGGAGAATATCACTGTCACCGATCGGAATGAGCTTGCCCATCCCGGTCAAGATGATGACCTGGTAGGCGCCAAGCATGAAAAATCCCAGGACATAAGAGGTGGTCATCTCCCGGCCCTTGGCCTTGTTGAGAAGATAGCCGCTAAAGAAACCGAACAAAATAGCGATGGGGGTGGAAATCAGCATAGCCAGGAGTATCCCCGATACACCGCCGATCTGCCGATCGGTCACCAATATCAGGGCGATTTGGGCGGCCATCGCCCCAAGCCCCAAGCCAAAATTGATACCCAGGCCAGCCATGATCGGGACAAGCAGAGCAAGCACTAAGAAAATGTCCCTGCCCAGGCGGGTAATGACCTCCTGAGCCAGGAACCGTCCCGAATAACCGGAGAACGGTAACATAATAGCAACCAGAAGGATAAAGATGATCGGAATAATATTTATACCTATATATTTTTTTAAGTCAAACTTTTTTCTCATCATCCATACTCCCCGCGAATATCCGTCATTCTGCGCGAAGTCGCAGAATCCATTATTATAGGCAACCCCCAAAAATGTGATGCACCCTGTAAGGGGCGTCACTTTATGTTTTTCAACTCCTTATTTTCTGAATAACCCGATCAATCTTTCCCAAAAACTTAGCTTCTCTGCTTCCGGCAGGGCGCTTTTTTCCGGCTTTGGTATTTCGATATTTTCAGTCTTAAGCACGAACTGTACGAAATCGGTATTGCTGTTTTTAGCGGAAGTAAACGAAACGGCGGCAAAACCGGCGCCTGTATATTTGCTTTTTAAGTCGTCGAATTCATTTTTTAGCCGATCCGGCAGATCGGAGGTTTCGTCAGTCAGTTCTGCCGTTCCTTTGCTCAGTTCCGCAATGCCGTCAAAAACCTCTGCCACCCCATCGTTTAAGCCTGCTATGCCCCGGTCAAGCCCGCTATAACCGCCGGCCAGATCTAAGATGCCTTTCAGATACTGCCCCAAACCGTTATGGAAACCGGCATAGTTCTGTGACAGCTCCAGCATACCCTCGGAAAGCTGTTTTATTTGGGCCATCATCTCATTGCCGGACAAGGCGCTGCCGATCTGCCGGGAGATATCATTTAAGGCCTCGTTTACACTATCAACAGAGCCTGCAAGAGTAGTCATAGTAACCTCTACGGAGGAAAATGCCGTTTGCGCCTCTTCGTAGACGCCCTTGACGGTCATGGCGGCGATATAGCTCTCCATCAGCTGAGCTAGCAGAGCTTGTTCAGCCGGGTCAGCTTTGGCGGATAGCCCATAGATCTGAGCTTCACTGATTTGATGGCCGGGTATTGCCCCGATTGCCCGGTCTATTGCGGCATAGGCTTGCCCGTAACCCTCGTTCAGCTGCCTCATCCCTGCCGCCACCTGATCCAGGCCATCCGCAAGCTGCCCCAGGGCCTCAGGCAGCATCGCCAGCCCGGCCAGATCCGTTGCGCCGCCGATAGCATTTAAATCGGTACCATTTAGTGAGGAGGCGATCTCTGCCAGGGCATTCCTGATTTGCCCGGAGGCGCTGCTGATTTGCCCGGAACTTGCGCTTAGGCCGGCTAAGCCGCCCTTAAAATCAGCGGAACCGCTTTTCAGCTCCCGGGAGCCGGAGGCCATTTCAGCGGTTCCCTCTTTTAATTTAGCGGCCCCGTCGTT
This sequence comes from Clostridiales bacterium, assembly GCA_009783415.1. GTDB lineage: Bacteria > Bacillota > Dehalobacteriia > UBA4068 > UBA4068 > WRHF01. Next base: position 9,014 of record WRHF01000092.1, on the reverse strand, counting down.
TAAATCCGAGACAGCATCGGTCAATAAGGTGAAATCATCAAGCATATCATCCAGATCCGGCATCTCTATGTTCAGAGAAAGCGGCATTGCGGTTATTTCGATCCCCGCCATCTCAAAATCGGCGACCTTTGCCCTGACAATAATATCCGCGTCTTGTTTGGCCAGGACTGTAAAGACAAGGATCCGGTTTTTGCCGGCGCTGGCTGCAGTTGCCCCCTCGGCCTTGATATCGGCACATTTATCATTATCCAAGGTAATGGTGATCTGCTGCATATAATTATGATAAAAGGTATCCTTGATCATCCTGTTTGGCGAGGATTTCAGCCGTATTTCCAATTCTCCGGATTTACCGGCAAGGGAGGAGGGCCGGATCACTGTTCCGTTAAGGCTGTATTCGATATCATAAAGCCAGGGCAGATCATGTGCGGCAAGATATCCCTGATAATAAAAGCTTTCGCTGCTTACCGGCACGGTTATCATTCCCTGCGTCAAGTCGATCGGTTGCAGGTCCGTCAGATTGAGCAAGGAGGTATAATTACCGTAATCGGTAAGGATGCCTCCGCTTAATAGTGAAAAATCATTGACCACATAGATGTCCCGGACGTCCCCGTTTTCTCCAAGGCGGGCGTATACGACCTCGGTCTTGCTTTTTACCGCTGCCGGGCTATCGGCTAATAACGGCTTGTTTTCAGCCGAACTGCCGGCAATGATGGGCGCTATGGCCATGCTTATGATAAGTATAAGCAAAGAGGCTATGATTTTCTTTCCTGTTTTCATTTCACATCTACCTCCCGGATTTTTGGGTTTTCGGCGAAGAATCCCGCCTTGTAGGTGGTTTTTCCGATAGCTTTGTCAAATATTGTCAGCATGGCGGGAAGAAATACCAAAACCATGATCATGGACAACAAAGTACCCCTCCCGAGCAGCTTTCCGATATCGGCGATCAGAGGATTGGAGGAAGTGCCGGCTAGAGTAAAACCTGCCATTGCCATTATTGTTGCGGATACCAGGATGGCTCGAAAGGATCTGCCCAGGGCTTGATGGATTGCTTCCTTTTTAGGCAAGCTCCGGCGGCTTCGCATATAGGTCACCGTCAGCAGGATCGCATAGTCCACTGTCGCTCCCAGTTGCACTGTATTTAAAACCAGATAGCCTATATAGTTGATCGAAGTATTGGTAAAATATGGCACAGAGAGATTGATCCAGATCGCCGTTTCGATCGTGACAAGGAGGAAAAAGGGGAGCAGGGCTGATCTGAAAGTAAGTAAAAGTACCAGGAAAATGGCGATTATGGCAATCAGATTGGTCGTTTTGTTATCATTTTGGACAACGGTTCTGATATCATATAGATTTGCGCTTTGCCCCACCGAATAGACCTCACCCGGATAGTATTTTTCCGCCGCCATACTGATCTCCTCGACAGCGGCAAAAGCAGTCTCTCCTTCCTGCGGGGTATCGGTATAGACGACCAAACGGGCAAAATGCTCCGAGTAAAATTGCTCTGTGATGGAACTGTCCAGAAATCCGGCAGGGATACCCGGTCCGACGGTTTTTGCATATGAGATAACAGAGGAAATATAGGGGAGAGCCAAGAGGTCTTTGCTGAGTAATTCCTCTTTTACTATATCGCCCTTCGGGACAAGTAATACCAGGGGTGTGGGCCTTGATTCGGCGGCTGCCGTGTCCTTTCCTGTCATTTCATTAAATGCGGCTTGATAGCCGTATAAAAAATCGGTTTGCGACTGGCCTAAAAAGCAGGGAACAATAATCACAGCGACAACTAAAACGGCAGGTATAGATATCCTGCGCAAAATATTATGGATATTGGAAAAAGTTGGCATAATCTCGCGGTGGCGGGTTTTTTCCAGGGTCTTATGGACACAGATGGTAAGCGCGGGCAAGAATATCATAACCGAAATAAAGCTGAAGGCGATGCCTTTGGCCAGGCTCAGGCCCAAATCCGCGCCGAGGCCGAATTGCATGAACAGCAAAGCCATAAATCCGAATAAAGTAGTGGTGGCGCTGGCGGCTACCGAGGAAAAGCTCTCCTTGACCGCCTCGCGCATGGCTATATCAACGCCGGCGCCTGCTTGGCGGTGCTTGGCAAAACTGTGGAGGAGAAAAATAGCATAGTCGAGAGATACGGCAAGCTGTAGGATAGGTGTTACCGCATTGGTCAGGAAGCTGACGCTGCCAAACAGAGCATTTGTGCCCATATTGATGACGACCGACATCCCGATAGCCGCCAAAAACAGCAACGGTTCCAGCCAGGAAGTGGTGGATAGCAACAAAATCAAGAGGATCAGCGGCAGGAGGATAAACATGGCATTGGCCACTTCCCTGCCTGCTGCAGCCTGGACAAACTCAATTTCCGCAGCTTCCCCCGTTACCGTTCCCTTCTCTTTGAGCAGGTTCCGGATCTCCCTGATGCCTTCTTTTTCATTGCCTTTTATGACCGTGGCCTGGTAATAGGCTGTCCCATCCCGGTAATAGCTCTCATGTGTGTCCTGATCTGCTATTTCCAAAGGTTGCAGTAGGTCGAAGAGATCGTCAAGCCATAAAACATCGCTGATATGAGGAAGCCCCGCCAGTTCCCGCTTAAATTCCAGAGCCTCCATCAGCGACAGGTCCCATACCTCTACTTGGGCATTGGGCAAAGCCTTATCAAATTCGCGGTTCAACAGCTGCAAGGCTTTGGTGGATTGGGCGTCCGGCGGCAAATATTCCGCCATGTCATAATTAATGACCAGTTTTGTAAAAAGCAGGGCGCAGATAACAGCCGCTGCCATAAATATAATAATAACTGCCTTTCTGTGGCGGATGATAGCATCAGCCAAGCGATCCATATTTGAAGCCTCCCTTGTGCACTTATATATATTGTAATTCAGCCAAGGGAAAAAAGCAATATGAAGTTTTCTGAAAGCAAAGGGGCACTACTGGCGAAGGATAAATTTATGGAAGCACTATCCACCTATAATTGTGTCACTGCTTTGGGGGAGACGCTTCAGCAGCATTCAGCCGCGCCCTGACTCATGTTATTACTCTGATTATGGAAAATACTGAAAAAATGAGTATATCCCACCGTTTGTGGGTAGAGCAGTTTGATAGCATGGTTGATGGCAATAAATGGGATAATTAGGAGCAAATAATGTCGTGCTCTTGCCCTTTACAAAATCCCGGCGAGCCAGCTATTCCATATTTTGACTTTACCCCTCAATAAAACTCTTTTGACTTTTTGAATTAAATAATGATTAACAAAAACCGCCTTTTATCAGGCGGTTTTGTTAATAGCAAGAGCTATATACTCCTACCTGCTATTCATTAGATATCGGCTCTAGTAATGGGATCGTTTGGCGCGAACAAAGTAGGACTCTTGCCCTTTAAATAAGAATCCCGGTGAGCCAGGTATTCCATATTTTTCCATATTTTTCCATATTTTGCATATACTATCCAAGCTGACCGGATTGACAGAATAGCTTGCCAGTGGTAAAATTGTATACATGGATAGGCACACTGAAATTATAAAAACAAAACTAATAAACTTTTCTGATAAAACGACAATAAAACGGTTAATAATAGCCTTTGCTAGGCACTTACTCCCGAAATTCTGCGTAAAATGGCAAAATTTTCGTGCCGCCCTATTCCTGCTCCTACTCAACACTCAAAACTCAACACTCAAAACTCCGGCTTGTCCGGGTTAGGGAGTATAACAGGTCGATATTGAACACGCTCTTGTAATAACTCCAAATGGAATTGCTTATGAATTATCCGGCATTGCTGAGTCGGTAAATCCGGAAGTTATCGGCGCAGATCAGTTAAGGAACAGCATAATTGTACATAATCATCCTGTTTTGGCCGGAGAAATAATGGGAGATTCCTTTAGTTTGAATGATATTCTACTCTCAGTTCGTAATAAAGTTAGCAAGCAGTATCTCGTTTCCGGGGTGCGTCAAAACGCTTTCGTTTATAGTGGATCCTTATCTGAGAAAGAAATATGGCTAGAGTATAAGAAAGCTAGAAATGTTATGTTGGAACGGGCTTTTAGCAGAGAGGCTGATATTGATTGGGAGCGCGAAGAAATAATAAAAATCTTGGCGGAAAAATTGAAAGGATTTGATTATTATGACTACTTTTGATTCCGAATATAAAGAACTCATTAGAAATTATGCGGAGCAAACAGAGCATCTATACAAAGAGTTTTCTTATGATGGAGGCTTAGATGGGCCGGATGAACTTGAAAGGAGAGAACTTTTCTTTGCATATAAGCAGAAGTTAAAAGCACTGAGGGCCAAATATGGGATCGAGGATTCGCCTGCTAAAATTCAAGTGAATTGATGAACTAGCAAAACCGCCTACTAGCAAGCGGTTTTACTAGTACTGCATGTAATATCAACTCAGCGAGCTTAGTACTCAAAATGAGCTTTATGACAGATATAAAACTGCGCGATGCTGAATAGTATCCTCAATTACAAGCAGAATTGGAGAGTAAAAAAAATTCCATATGTTTTTGAGAGAAGTCTGGGAAAAAAGTGCTGATGGTCAAAATGACCATCAGCACTTTTCTTCCGGCTACACCTCTGTTGCCCATTAGCTTTTGTTCATTAAATAATGAACAAAAGCCAGCATTTTAGCAGACTCAGCTCGTGTAGCATTAGCTAATGGCTTGAAGCTGCCGTCGGGGTAGCCGTTAATTATGTCGGCTTTTTGCATAGTGCTGACAAAATCCTTGGCATAATCTGCAATCAGCTGCTCGTCACTGAAGCTTTGCGGCTGGTTGTAATCTATCAGAGTCACTTTTTGCTCTTCACTCATTCTTGCCAATATGGTTATAAACTCGGCTCTGGTAATGGGATCATTTGGAGCGAACAAAGTAGTGCCCTTGCCCTTTACAAATTCCCGGCGGGCCAGGTATTCCACGTATTGATAGGCCCAGTAGGTAATTAAACTAGTGACTAAAGTCATGTATAAACATGACGAAAGTTATATTGAAAACCCATTGAAATAGGAGTAACATCTAAGTAGAGCTATCCTAGCTCCCTTATTCCAGTAGCAGCATCTCCTGATTTGCACGAAAGAACCACTTGAAAATAACCATTGACCGAAATCAGGGATTATATTATAATGATAATAGGCAGGTGGAACATGGGTGCCAAACGCGAGTATAAAGACACCGTATTTTCAAAACTATTCAGCGAACCTCCACAACTACGCGAGCTTTATAATGCCCTAGCCGATACCGCCTACGGCGATGACACAACAATTGTAAAAAATACGCTTGATGATGTATTTATTAACGGAATTTGTTGAGCGAGTAAGATACAATCAAGCTTGCAGTATAGTGCTGGAAGAAGCGATTAGAGAAGCTGTCAAGTGGTGTATTAGAGAAGGAATATTACTTGAATTTTTGGAACGGCATGGATCGGAGGTACAGAATATGTTGTATACAGAATTCAATCTCGACATTGCAAAAAAGGTATGGCAGGAAGAGGCAAAGATAGATGGCCTAGAAGAAGGCTTGGAAAAAGGCCGGAAGGAAGGCCGGAAGGAAGGTCGGAAAGAAGGCCGCATGGAGGGAAAGGAAGAAGGCCACTTGGACGAAAGGAAAGACATTGCAAAAGCCATGATTTCTGATGGAGAATCTATAGAAAAAATCATGAGATATACCAGGCTGACCCGCGAGAAAATAGAACAACTGCGCGGCACCAAATGACATGGATTGAGGGGGCAATAGAAGTAACTGGACTATCTCGTAAGGAGAATGAACCTCCCTGCAACAAGGCTGTAGGGTACCAAATGCAGTTAATTATACGATTAACAAAACCGTCTTTTATCAGACGGTTTTGTTGGCGTGTTTCAAGTTTTGTTGACCATAAAAGCAACATACTCCTACCATCTGTCCATCAAACAGTGAGCAATAGCCAGCATTTTGGCGACTTCGGACCGGGTGGCATTGGCTAATGGCTTGAAGCTGCCGTTAGGGTAGCCGTTAATTATGCCGGCTTTTTGCATAGCGCTGACAAAATACCTGGCATAATCTGCAATCAGCTGCTCATCGGTGAAGCTTTGACACTGATTGAATTAATCAGTGTCACTTGTCTACTCATTACTCATTCTTGCTAATAATGTGCTCCTTATTTCGGTAATTCCGCAAAACGGTGTAATATAGCTGCTACTTCTGCCCTGGTAGCCATGCCTTTTGGAAGAAGATTACCACCAGAGCCATTGATTATTCCAGTTCCAATTGCCCATTCAAAAGCTCCTACCGCCCACTCACTCGCACTTGCTGCATCAGGAAAAACCTTCAAATTGCCTTCACCAGCCGGTTTGTCAGCATATCTCCAAAGAATAGTAACAATTTGTTCTCTTGTCACTGGATTTTGAGGATTGCTGCCATCAGTCAAACCTTCTTTTACCGCCCAATCCAAGGCCAGTGAATACCAGGTAGCACCTCCCTCGGTATTCACTCCGGCCAAACGGGCCAGTACTGTGAAAAGCATAGCCCTGGTCATTGTGCTTTGTGGGGCAAAAGTTGTAGGGCCGGTGCCATTAAAGAGGCCTTTTGTAACCACATATTTCACGTTTTCATAGAACCAATTACCGCTATTAACATCGGTAAAGGGGTTTTGCCAGGTTTCCATTTTCACCTCAGCAATTTCCTCCCACTTGGCGTAAAGGGTAAGGCTGCTGCTAACCGTTGCATTGAAATCATATTCTTTTGTCAAGGCAGCATCGCTGAACCAGCCAATAAATTTGAAACCATCTTTGGTAGGATTGGCAGGTTTGGTAATTTTCGACCCGGCTCCCACTTTTTGACTGGTAATCATGCTGCCTCCATTAGAATCGAAAGTTAGCGTATAGCTGGTGGCGCCGCCACTACTGGAAACTGATCCAGCACTATCTATAGCACGATTTACATCAATAGTATAAGTCCGGGTGGTAGTGCCGTCCTCGGCGGTAACAGTAAGAATTATTGTGTTAAAACCCACATCCAGGCTTTTTATGCCTGCTCCTAAGACCGTAGCCTTCGAATTATTTGCTGTAGCGTTTACGCTAATACTGCTAACACTATTTACTACGGTAGCAGTGTAATTAGTAAAATAGGGGTTAAAGGCCGGATAAAGTGTGCCTGCGCTGATAGTTAGGCTAGCCAAAGTAGAGTCAGCGGAGATATGTTCCGGTTCGTCTAGAGGCAACCCATATAGCTGAGGATACTTATAGCCTTCAACCATTTGCCATATCCCTCCAAAATCCCAGCCCAGCTCTTCGTAGGTAGCTTGTTCTTTGGCTTCGGATTGGGATATCCGGCGGGTGGCATCGTCAATAGCATTACCTTGGATGCCCGTAAGAGCCAGATTATTGATTTTATGAACATTTCCTCCCCAATCAAAGCTAACTAAGTTACTTTCTCTTGGATAATCAATGTCTGCCTCAGCGATTATTTCCCCGGAAAGCACAAAACAGCTTGTTATTTCAGCATAGCCATAATCACGAGGATCATCACTCATACTGGCAATGGTATCAGCACCTATTCCACCGGCATATGCAGAAAAATTCGGCGCCTTGGCGGAAATGCTTCCGGCATTATAGCAATTCTTAATAATAATAGATTTTGAATAATAGGCAAAGCCGCAGCCGTATATTCCCCCTGCTCTGGCACCGGAATTAGGGCAAAAGGCGGAAATATTCCCGGCATTATAGCTGCTTGTGATGGCAGCAGCCCTATTAATATCACCGATTATTCCTCCGGCACGGGCTTCATAATCAGAAATTACGGAAATATTTCCTGTATTGCTGCAGGAACTGATTATTATGCCATCACTGCCTCTGCCTGAACCACATATGCCTCCAACATAGCTGTAGGTACTGACACGAAACCCGGGAGGATTTTTAGTAAAGCTGCTTGAACTTGAGATATTAGCCTGATTATAGCAATTGTAAATTTCAGTAATGTTACTTAATCCGCAAATACCACCAACAGAAATTATGTCATAAAAACCATCGTGTCCATCATTGTTATGATCGGCAGGAAAAGCATAGACTGTGGAAATGATTCCGGTAGTGTAGCAATTATTTATGATAGCTTCAGAACTTAATCCACTGATACCTCCGACATAGAGACGCATATTTGCAGCTGAGCTGGTAATATCTACATTAATATCTTCCAACCCCAAGTTTTTGATGCTTGCTCCTTCGGAAAAGCCGAAAAGGCCACTATATGTGCTATCAGTATAGCCGGATATAGTGAGATTCCTGATCACATGGCCCTGGCCGTCAAAAGTCCCTTTAAAGCTGTTATAGTAATAATTGTCCTTATTATACCAATTACTGGCATCCCCAATAGGTTCCCACTCGCCCCATTCGGCTAAATCAATGTCGTTCATCAGCACATAGCTGCCATCCAGTTTGTTGCGCGCATTGTCCAAATCCTCGGCTGTGTAGATAGGGATAGCTTCCTGGTCCGGAGTCCCAATAGGCACAAAAAATTTGCTTCTTTCCCTGATAATAGTAATATTATAATCGGTGGCAGTGGTGCAATCCGCGGCGATCACCCTGACAGTGATGATGTTTTTGCCCTGGGCAAGGCTGACAGAATTGGACACGCTGCCGCTTGTGGTGACATAGCCGGCCACAATAGCCCGGGCATCGCTATCGCTGATGGTAGGCACAAAGCGGCAGAAGGTAATGCCATCGGCCATATAAGCGGTATAGCTGGTGATGCCCGATTCGAAGCTGGGATCAAGGTTTACTGTATTGCTGCCGCTGCTGCCGGAACGCAAAACCAGATCACTCAAATTGCTCTCATTGTTGGCAGAAGAGGTAGCCCGGCGCACCTGCACAGTATAGGTTTTGACGTTGCCGTTGGCCGCCGTTACCTGCACATTGATAGTATTGTTGCCGGTGGAGATACTGATGCTTCTAGCGGTTCCGGTATCACCATTGATACTGACGCTGGAGGTGTTATCATAGCGGATGGTGCTGATATAGACCGTGGAAATCGAATAAGGCACAAAAAC
>WRHF01000091.1 GCA_009783415.1 Clostridiales bacterium | reverse complement strand
CTCCTTTCCTGGGCAATGATGTCCCGGATTTGCGTGTCAGTCGCCTGGGATAACTCCGGGTCTGCGATTATCCCCCGCAAAGAACGGAGGGAGGACAAGGCATCGTCCTCTTCTCGCACCAGTTTGGCTATTTTACGCCCGTTACGGGTGATTATAACTTCTTCCCTATTAATCAGATCAAGATATTTGCCGAGATTCGTTTTGAACTCAGTTGATGTTACTATCATTAGGAATTCACCTCCTACTAATTAATCGATCTTAATGATATTATGCGCTATAATGGTCAATTTGTCAATGATCATTTTAAACATTTTAATCGAAATGAGCTTTTTCTTGAAAAATTACCTTTTACTGTGTATAATAAAGGCATAGGGCAGGTAAAACTTACTTCAGCCTTTTTAACTTTCCTTTTCATAATAAACTTTACTCCTCACCTTTAGTATAAATCAATTTGTCCGCATAAACAATATTTGCAAAAACAATTTCGCTACTACCCCAATTCAACCGAAAATTCCCGTAGGGGCGCGCATTGCGCGTCCGCGGACGGCCAATGGCCGCCCCTACGATGGAGGTCAGATGCAAAAACGGCTTTTCAAACGGATTATATCCGATCTAATGTTGCATACTGGGAAACAGCGGTTTCTGCAGCAGTTTTCCCGTTCAAAAAAGGACGTCTTGGCTCTTTTGCGGGATGAGACTCTGCAGCAAAACCTTGCTGCTGTCAGCTTCGGCAGCGGCAGGATCACCTGCGCCCAAGTGCTGGCTATTTGCGAGAGTACACTGGCTAAGCTGGCGCCTGTACCAGAGGAAGGCTGGCTTCTTTTCACCTATCGTTTTGCTTGCGATACCCTCTTTCCCGCTGAGGATTTTACTGTTTTGCGCCTGAAATATCAAGATGGGGCGCTGTTTTTTCTGGCTCTGTTGCAGGTGATCCTGGATGCCGAGCGCGCCGCTCTTCTCTTTGATCCTTTTCTTGACTTTGAGCTGCTCAGCGAGGATGAGTACACTTCCTGTGACTGCTCTTTGGCCTATTCCCGCTTCGTTGCTCATTTTCGGGGGGAATATGTCTACGAAACTATGCGCCTCGGTTTGGAAGTCACTCCCTTTTGCACCCTGGAACACATTGCGGGGGTACATCATATCGCCATGCAGGCGGCGCGCGGACTTAAAGAGGCCGGCGTCCCTATTGATATAGCCCTTGTCTCCGGCTCGGCAGTGGGGCATGACCTGGGCAAATTCGGCTGTAAACCGGGGGAACGGGTGCCTTACCTGCACTATTACTATACCGACCGTTGGTTCAAAGACCGGGATATCGGCAGTATAGGCCACATCGCAGCCAATCACTCGGCCTGGGATCTGGAGATCGAAAATCTCCCGGCGGAGTCGCTGGTACTGATTTATGCGGATTTTAGGGTCAAGCAGCGGTTGGACGGAACCGGTAAAGAGATCACCGAGCTGTACCCACTGGAGCAAGCCTTTGATGTGATCCTGCAAAAACTGGATGCGGTGGACGAGGAGAAGGCCGGCCGTTACAGATATGTTTATGCCAAATTGGCTGATTTCGAAGATTATCTCCATTCACTCGGGATTGAGATGACGCCGCCGGGCCGGCCGGCGCCTCTTGTCAAAGATATTGCTCTGATGTCAGCGGGCGAGGTGATGGAAGCACTTAAGTTTTCCGCTATCGAACACAGTACTGCCCTGATGCACCGCCTCGGCGCGGCGCGGCAGTTTGCCGCCATCCTGGAATCCGGGCGCGGGGAAACCAACTGGCGCCGCTTGCGGGCTTATTTAAGCATCTTTGAAGAGTATGCCACCTATCTCAGTTCCGAGCAAAAGGTTCAGCTGCTCGGCTTTCTTTACGAATTGCTGATGCACCGGGAAGGAGATATTCGCCGTCAGGCCGCCGCCTTGATGGGGAAGGTGATCAGCCGTTTCCAAAGCGGATACCAAAAGGAATTACCGGCCGGGGTCCGGCCTGATCCCAATGAACCGGCTGCATTCGCGCTCTGGGAGAAATATATCGAAATGACCGTCCGCCCCGATCATAAGCTGACTTGGCAGCACAAAAGCTGGCTGGGTTATACCCTGAAGATAATAGTACAGTCGGCACTTGCCAACTGCGGCCGCGGCGAAGAGACCCCTTATCTTGACACTGTCTTGCGCTACTATCAGGATCCTGATGCAATGGATGATCTGACTGTTTTTGTGCTGCTTGATTCCGGGCTTTACTATCCGCCCGAACACCTTGACCGGGATCGTTTGATGCAGCTTACGGACTTTGCCTCCCGGACCGTCCGTTATGATTCCCCGATGCTGCGCACCGCATCCCTGCGCTTGCTGCGCAGGCTGGCGGAGTACCTCCCGCCCAGGGATCCTTTTATTTCCTGCCTGCTTACGGCTGCCGGGACAATTTCCGATACCGATGAAGTATCTTTAGTCTTTCTGAAGGGAAGACTATTGCGGGCCTTGGGCCGGGATGATTCCTTGCAGGCAAGGGTCACGATGGGAGATGGGATCGTAGCGGATATCTTCCTGGATAATCTAAAAACAGCCACCCCCTGGGTCATCAAGGCAGTCAATATCAAATTGCTGCTGGATAGGATCAGTCGCGGCGACCATACCCATTTATTGCATATTGCAGCACATTTTTCTAATTTAATCAAGGTAAGCGAGCGGGTAGTAGTCCGGCATGACGCCGGCGCCGCCTTGTTGAAGATCGTGCCGCTATTGTCTTGCGACCAGCGCAACGAGATTGCTGTTGAGCTGGCAAAGGGCCTTGAGGTAGGTGAGTATGAATTTTCCAAATATATCCCTGCCTACCTCGCCGAGTTTTCCCTCTGGCTCCCTCCCGAAGAATTAGACGAAATGATCAGTCAAATCCAAAACCTGCTTGAAGGAGCAAATGACCGCATTGCCTCTGTGGCTCTTGATACCGCGGGGGTATTGATCGAGTGTTACAATGAATACCGCTCCCGCTTTCCTGAGCCTGACCAAATCTATCGTCAGCGCAGGGAACGGCTGCTGGGATTGATGCTCAAAGGGCTGGCCAGCTATCGCAGCCCGGTGAGACAGGATGCGCTTTTGGCGATAGGTAAGTCGGTATTCGGCTCCAAACGGCTGGATGAGCATGAGAAGCGCCGCATCTTTTCCCTCTGCTCCAAGAAGCTGCTTTTCCTCATAAATGAAACCAAAGAAGGAGATATCAGCTTCTTTTACCGGGCTGCGGCGCTGAGCCGGATCTACCGTTTCATCACGGAGCAGATATTGAGCCGCGGCGGCTTCAGTTTTGCTTGCCGTGACCGCATCGCCTTTTTCCCCGGGACTTTCGACCCCTTCACCCTGTCACATAAGGGAATCGTGCAGGAGATCCGCGACCTGGGCTTTGAGGTGATGCTGGCAATTGATGAGTTTTCCTGGTCCAAAAAGACCCAGCCGCGGCTGATCCGGCGGCGTATCGCCGGCATCTCGGTGGCTGATGAGTTTAATGTCCATATCTTCCCTGACAATATCCCGGTCAATATCGCCAACCCTGCCGACCTGCACCGTCTTAGCTTAGCCTTCCCGGAACAGGAGATCTATATGGTAGTCGGCAGTGATGTTATCGCCAACGCTTCTTCATACCGGGCCGAAGCGGTTCCCGATTCCATCCACAGCCGCAATCATATCATCTTTAGGCGCCTGGAGACCGTAGCGGATGACCAAAAAGAAGATCACTCCGGCAGGATCACAGGCAAAATTATAGAGATGAAACTCCCGATCCATCTTGACGACATCAGCAGTTCCCAAATCCGTGACAGTATCAATCTCAACCGCGATATCCGCAACCTGATCGATCCCCTTGCTCAAGGCTTCATCTACGATAATGGGCTTTATCTTCGGGAACCGCAGTACAAGCCGGTCTTTAAGATCAGGGGTATAATATTTGAGCAAATCAAGGCGCCGGATGGAGCGCTGTTTGCCGAACTTTGTGCCGCTGTTTTGCAGAAACATCCGGCTCCGCGGGAGATTTGCCAAATCCTGCAATCCCGGGGGCATAGCCTTATCCTTATGCGGGATCAGCAGCAACAGGGCCGCATCATGGGTTTTGCCAGCCAGCGGCAAATGCGTTCCAATGAATTATTTTCACTGCTCGGCAACGGTGAGCTTGCTTCCTATGTACGGAAAAATGCTGCCGGCAAGTCACTCTTGATCTCCGGGCTTTTCCTGGGAGATTGCCCCGATCATGAGGAGACAGCCCAGTTGTTGCTGACTGAGATCCTCTCCAACGCGCTTAAAGACAACTGCACCTATGCACTTTTCCAACCGCTGACCAAAGGCTGCCCGCCTTATGCGGAGGCAGTAATGACTCGCCAGGGTTTCAGGCAAATTCCCGGATTCTGCGATTCGCAGGCTTTTTATGCCGTGGACATGCGCCATCCCGTTGCCTGCATCCAAAATCTCGAAACCACTATCAAGGAACCGTTCTCTGACAATGAATCGGTCCTTTCCGCTATTAAAACGGCTCATCGCCGGCTCCAGGCTGCGATGACTGCCCTCTATCCCGGACAGCTTGTCTTATCGCTTCCGGCCGGCATCATCCATGACCGCCTGGTAGAAAAAATTACCGCCATAAACGGCGTCCCAAGCGAACCTACCCGGCCAAGGGTACTCGGCCCCTATCTTTGTCTTCCCTTCGGAAAGCTGCTCCGCGGCCATGTGGTACCCAATACCGTCACCAAGACCTTGCATACCGACAAGGTCTATGATCCGGAAATCCAAAAAAGCTCTATAGAAGCCTTTTCCAACTACCCGCCCCTGGAAAGCCAGCTGCGCACTATCAAATCATTTAACCGCCCCGTCATCCTGGTCGATGACCTGATCCACTCCGGCGACCGGATGCTGCGCTTGGATCCCCTCTTTCGGAAGGAAGGTATACAGATTAAGCAGGTGCTGGTAGGCTTGCTGTCGGGAATGGGCCGCGATTTGATGGCAATGCAGGACCGTCCTGTTGATTGTGTTTACGATATCCCAAACCTGCAAGGCTGGTTTGTCGAGTCGACTCTTCATCCTTTCATTGGCGGTGATAGCGTCCGCAGGGACCGGCCTTTTGCTTTCGGCTTGCATCCGGCGATCAATATGATTTTACCCTATATCGCCCCGCGCCATCTCTCCTGCTGTCCGGACAAGGCGGTATTTGACTTCTCCGCCTGCTGCCTGGAGAACGCCAGGGATATTCTCCTGGCGGTTGAGGAGGAATACCGCATCATCTATGAGCGCAACCTGACTTTAAGCCATTTAAGCGAGGCGGTCAGGCTGCCGCTCTGCCCCGACAAGGGCGACTGCATGGCCTACGACCCCAATCTTGCCGCCACGGTCTATCTGGAAAACGACCTGGAAATGCTGGAGCGGCTTCGCCGCTGGAATTGAGAATTGAGAATTGAGAATTTTGGGAGATAATAAAGCAACCAGTCCAAGCCCCCTTTTGAAAGGGGGTGCCGGCTTTGCCGGCGGGGGTTTGTCCGGCGCCGCCGGCGCAGATAGCTTTCCGGGTTGCAGTACAGTTACTGAGGGCAGATTCCTTCCTCGAAACAAAGACCTAACCCGGACAAGCCAGAGTTTTCAGCTTTGAGTCTTGAGTTCTGAGTTGGAATATGAAGGCACAAAAATTTTGTCATTTGGCGTAGATAGCTTGAATTCTATATAGCTTGTGCAGTTATTTTTAAATGGCTGCTTTCTAGGACAAACCCCCGTCTACCGGCAAAGCCGGTAGCCACCCCCTTTTAAAAGGGGGCTTGGGCCGGATGATTTTACTTTTGTTGTGCGTTTTCCTTTTGGCTTGTATGTTTTTAGGCTATTTTTAATAAACCCGCCATGTGGCGGGTTATTGGGAAAGGGGGTTTTTTTGATGTATTATTATCGGGAGGGAGGTCGCCTGTATGCCTCTCTTGCACCGTTATCGTTACCATTAGCTCCCGCTCCGTCATCGAAACAAAAGGAAAATATTACCATTTTGTTTTCCCGTGAACCCTTGTCCTGCCGCACTTCTTTCAAGGTCGCTGATGCGGCTCAGCTGATTGCTGAGGAGGATATTAGTTGGCTTGATTTTTCGCGGCTGCCGCCGGCCTCTTTGCCGGATGATCCGGTCGGGGAGGCCATCCGTACCGGGATGCTGCGCGCCGTTAATGCCGGACATCCCCGCTGGCGGGAGGCGCCTTCCTTCTTTTTCGATAAAAAACGGCTCAACCTGCTTGCCCTGGGGGACGTTGGTTCAACGCTGGCGATCGGTTTGCGCCTGCTTGGCGGGGATGTGCTTAGCTCCATCGGTCTTTGTGATTTGAGATCCGATGTGATGCGGCGCTGGGAGTTTGAGCTGGGACAGATAGCGCTGCCTTTTGCTTATGATGACCTCCCGCCGGTTTCCCAGGTGGAGCCCCAAGACCTTTTTGATTGTGATGTTTTTGTCTTCTGCGCTTCCCGCTATGTCCCGCCGGTCGGATCGCAGGTAGAAGATGTGCGGATGGCGCAATATGCCAAGAACTCTCCCCTGGCTGCCGCCTATGCCCGTCAAGCGCGGAAGGCAAAATTCCGCGGCCTCTTTTGTATTGTCAGCGACCCGGTAGACCCGCTTTGCCGGACTGTGCTAATGGAAAGCAATCGCGATGAGTCCGGTGTCATAGATTATGGCGGTCTCTTTCCCGAACAGGTACTGGGCTTCGGGCTTGGCGTCATGAATGCCCGCGCCGCTTACTTTGCCAAGCAAGATCTGCGCTTTGCCTCCTTTTTGCAAGAGGGGCGCTCCTTTGGGCCCCACGGGGAAGATCTCGTAATCGCCAACTCCCTTAAGCATTATGACGATGCCCTCTCCCGGGAATTGACCCAAAAGGTAGTAACCGCAAATCTATTGATGCGCGGCTGGGGTTTCAAACCTTATGCAGCGCCTGCTCTCTCCTCCGGGGCTCTCTCATTACTGCTGATGCTGCGCGGAGAGTGGCACTATTCCTCTACCTATCTCGGCGGCATATTTATGGGGGCCAAAAACCGCCTGACCCCCGGCGGGCCGGAAATAGAGTCATTATCTCTGCCGGACAAGCTTTTCGAGCGCATCCAATACGCAGCCGAAAAGCTGGCTGCGCTGCAATGAGGGCTACGCTTGCAAGAATTGAGAATTGAGAATGTTTTTAGAGGAAGGAAATGTCATGCCGGAAAAACTGGTTGTGATCAAGCCCCCGTCTATAGGCTCACCCCGCCTGGAAGATGTTCTTTTATCTGCTCTTGAAGGTATTAGCTTTGAAACGGTAGATGATATGAATGCGCTCTTTGAGCTGCAGGACAGAAAACTGCTCTTTGCGGTTGCCTTGGGGGATCATGGGATCAATTCTGCGGCCTATTCCCTGCTTGAGATACTGCGGCGCTACCCGGTTTTGCTGGATGGCTGCACAGGAGCTCTGCTGGTTGACAGCGCCGGGGAACTGTACACCAAGAGTTTTGCCCGGGAACTGGTTTTTTCTGCCAACCTTGCGGGTTGTTCCTTTATCGGGCGCCCATTGGTGGAGGCAACAGGT
Organism: Clostridiales bacterium; assembly: GCA_009783415.1. Classification (GTDB taxonomy): domain Bacteria; phylum Bacillota; class Dehalobacteriia; order UBA4068; family UBA4068; genus WRHF01. The sequence goes on along the minus strand of WRHF01000091.1, from coordinate 4,446 downwards.
TCGTTGCTTAATTTTCAGGTACAAGCCCAAATTCAAGGTACCGGCAATCTTGAGGCCTACCGGCGTTCCGCCCGGGAACTGGTTTTGCGCCTTGTCGCAAGTACGCCGCCTTCCCCGCCCCAAAATCTCCTGGCGCTTCATGCCTCCAACCGGTCTACCTCCAATACCCTTGCCCTCTGGGAATTGGTCAAATCGGGTTTAGCGGGTGTATCGGTCAGGGATATCGGCTTGCGCAACGGCGCAGTCAATGACTGCGCCGGCTGCACCTACACCACCTGTCTCCACTTTGGGGAGCAGGGAGGCTGTTTTTACGGGGGTGTAATGGTGGAAGACGTCTTTCCCACCCTGCGCGCCTGTGATGCTCTGGTGCTGCTCTGTCCCAACTACAATGATGCTCTTTCCGCTAATCTGACTGCCTTTGTCAACCGCTTGACCGCCCTGTTCAGGCAATCGCGCTTTTATGATAAGAGGCTTTATGGTATCGTTGTTTCGGGCTACTCAGGCAGTGATCTTGTGGCACAGCAACTGATATCGGCCTTGTGCCTGAATAAGAGTTTTTATTTACCCCCGCGCTTTTGCCTGCTGGAAACGGCCAACGACCCGGGCGCTATCCTGCTTTTGGATGGCATCAAGGCAAGGGCCAAAGCCTTTGCCAAGGCTATAGGCAACTGATTCCCTCTCACTCTTCGAAAATATAATCCGCGCCGGCATTGCCAAAAGAGAGGTGATCTCCGTCTTTGAGCAAATATGGCTCGCCGGGCGTGATTTTTTGCCCATTGACCAAGGTACCTGCGCGTGAGTTCAAATCTGTGATGGCAACTCCGCGAGCCGTGTGTTCAATTGCGGCATGGCGGCGGCTGACAGCTTTGGTATCTTTAGCAAATTCAAAATCGCTCTGTTTCCGCCCGATGCTGACATCGAAGCGGCCGATCACAAACGGTTGCTTCTGAAACGGGAGAAAAATAGTCTCCGGCAAATGATAAAGATGACTTGACCGATGCAATTTTGCCCCTACTTCTGTTGCATTACCAATATCTGTCAGTGACGGATCAATCAGCTCGGTGCCGGGTTGCTCGTATTCGGCTACATAGCGGGCTGCCAATTGGGCTCTGTTTTGAACGCCCAGTTTTTCGTAAATGGAAATAAGATGGTTTTTCACCGTACCTTCAGCCAGATGAAGCTGTTCCGCTATTTCTTTATTGCTCAGTCCCTTGGTAACCAATCCGCATATTTCTATTTCCCGTTTGGTCAAACGCTGTTCAAAACCCGGTTTATCATTCATTTTTGTCGACCTCTTTCAGGGCGGCTTCAGCCGCAAGAATTCAGAATTCTGAATGTTGGTATGTTTTTGCTCCGTAAAAACTATTGAAGCAAATAACTTGTTTTTAATTTACACTATGTGGGAGTAAGTGACTATAATCATTACTTCCATTCGATATTTCTCAGGAAAATCCTGCTAAAGGCTGTAGATATAAGAGTGATATTTTTCAAAAAAAGGGGTGGAGATATGAATTTGATTCTTTTTAATGGGATTGTGCGTACCATGCAGGGGGAAGAGGTGGTTTCGGCTGTTGCTGCTGATAAAGGGGTTATTGTTGCTGCCGGGGGGGATGAAGAAATCCTTGCTTTAAGGACCGGGATTACTAATGTGGTTGATCTTGGAGGAAAGCTGGTTATTCCCGGGTTTAATGATTCGCATTTGCATATCCTGAACTATGGCTTGAGTAAAAGAATGCTTGATTTGAATGGTTCGGAGTCTATTATGGATATTATTTCCAGAGGACGAAATTATATTAACATGAATCCCGGAGCCAAGGCGGTTTTGGGCTGGGGCTGGAATCAGGATTCTTTCGCGGATCATACCCTGCCGAGCAAACAAGAACTTGATAAAATTTCCCGAAAGCTTCCTCTTGTATTTTACCGGGTTTGCGGACATTGTGCTGTAGTCAATTCCCAGGCATTGGAATTTTTTAGCATCAGTAAAAATACGCCGCCGCCGGGCGGTAGTTTTGATTGGGAAACAGGGATTTTTTACGAAGCCGCACTTGATTTATTAAAGTTTCCGGCTTTAGACATCCTGGAAATTAAAGAGATTTTAAAAGAAGCTACAGCTGATATGGTAAAAAAGGGTATTACTTCGGCGCAAAGTGATGATTTTGGTTTCGCCCATTATCAAGACATCATCAATGCCTATACTGAACTTGCCGGGAAGGGGGAGCTACCCGTAAGGATTTATCAGCAATGCTTTTTCGACAAAATAGCAGACATTGGTAAATTTTTTCAATCAGTAGGCGATTTTACCGCAAGCTCTCCTTATTATGAGCTTGGACCGGTCAAACTATTAGCCGACGGTTCGCTTGGCGCCAGGACGGCTTTTTTATCAATTCCTTACAGCGACGATAGCTCTACCAAAGGGATAGCCTGTTTTACTCAGGAAGAGCTCAATGAAATTATCTTTCTCTGCCAGATGAAGGGGCATGATGCAGCAATCCATTGCATAGGGGACGGAGCGCTTGCCATGGCTTTGGAGAGTTTGGAGAAGGCGCAGGCAGCCTTTGCTGATGTCGGGGAAAAACTTCGCCATGGCATTGTCCATTGTCAAATTAGCGATAAGCCCTTGCTGGAAAAGCTTAAATCCCTGGATTTAATTGCTTATATCCAACCTATATTTTTGGATTATGATATTCATATCGCGGAAAAACGGGTGGGAAGAGAGCTTGCCCAAACCAGCTATAATTTCAAAACCCTGCTTGATCTTGGGGTGAATCTTGCTCTGGGAAGTGATTGCCCTGTGGAGCCCTTTGACCCGCTGCCCAATATTTATTGCGCTGTGACCAGGAAAGATTTGCAGGGCCTTCCCGAGGGCGGTTTTCAGGCTAAAGAAGCTCTCAGTGTCCACGAGGCAGTTTATTGTTACACCACCGGCTCAGCCTACTGCTCGCATCAAGAAAATATTAAGGGAAAGCTGGTTAAAGGGTTTTTAGCGGATATGGTGGTTATAGATAAAGATATTTTTAGTATTGACCCCGAGGAAATTAAAAACGCCTGCGTGAAAATGACCATAATTAACGGGAATATTGTGTATGCAGAAAACTCAGGGCTTAGCCCGTGAAGCTGCTGAGAGCGCCGCATTGTCCATGATGAAAAATCTCCCGGCTTGGGAGAGCAACTTTGCTGTAAGGGAGTAGGATGTGGGGGGGTAGGGAGTAAAGCATTTGTCTTGTTATTCTCTGCTGAGAGTATTAAATTTTTCCATAAAAAACTTGATTGACCAACCGTTCTGATGGAGGTTCGCCAAACGCTTTATCCCCATCGCCCCGTACTGCCGGACAAGGCCCTCAAAATTGATCATATCGGTTTTTTTGCCGTCATTGCAATCAAGACGATGTCGTTATTTGTATCGGCTGCCAAAAACCTGGCATCGAAATCATCGCCGCCTCCGCCGTCCCCAAATTCTTTGGCAAAATTTTCTACAGACCAGTCTGCCCAAGGCTGCCAGATAGCCTTGGAATCCTCTATATCATAACAAGAGGTGATTTCACAAAGCCCGGTTTTCTCCCAAAGAGTTCGCCACCATTTGTGGCTGTGAAAAGTAAATAATTCGGGAAACCACAATTGCTCTAATGTTTCCGGATATCCTTTGGCAAATTCTTTTTTTAGCCCCGGAACAACGATCCCCAATTGCCCGCCAGGCTTTACTAATTTAGAAAAAACATCAGGGAAGTATGATTCGCAGGCGCCGAAGTAATGGTAGCAATCAATCGCAATAGCGGCATCAAAGAAACCCTCGGCATAAGGCAGGGAATGAGCTTCCGCGTGGAGGGGAAATACCAGGCCTGCAACTCCCGCTTCCTCAAAGCGGCGCAGGTTATCGCTAGCGCTTATCCAGAGGTCATTGGCAAAAACTGTCACCCCGTATTCCTTTGCCAAAAAGACACTGGTAATCCCTTTGCCGCAACCCATATCCAGCACTTTCATCCCCGGGCGCAAATCCAAATGCCCGCAAAGATCTTCGGCAAGCCATAAGGGATTAGGCCCCATCCAATTTTTTTCAATCCAGCTTTGATCGTATTTTTCTGTTTTGGGATAATTTTTCATTTACCTATTCCTTTCACTGATATCTGGCGCAGACGTGTTCACTTTAATTGTTTAATTTTTCTATTTAAAAAATAAAAATCTGAATGCACCCCAATCATAAATAATGGGCTACATTCAGATTTAGTAAATTTTGGTCGGAGCGACACGACTTGAACGTGCGGCCTCTACCACCCCAAGGTAGCGCTCTAGCCAAACTGAGCTACGCCCCGATGTCTCTATTATTATAGGATAAATCAATATCCTGCTCCCAGCGGAGGCCAAGAATTTCATTTCCGGGAAACCCCATAGTCAGCGCAAGTATTATTGCCGGCTGGATTGATGTTCCAGAACTAGAATTAATTATAAGCT
>WRHF01000090.1 GCA_009783415.1 Clostridiales bacterium | reverse complement strand
AGGCAATATCAGCCTTGATGATGTACCGGTACCAAAGATAATCGAAAGCGATGATGCGATCGTCCGGGTCACAACATCCACAATCTGCGGAACAGACATTCACATCCAAAGCGGCGGCTTGCCGGCTGTCCAGCCCGGTACCATTATCGGTCACGAATTCTGCGGTGAGGTAGTGGAAGTCGGCCCCGGCGTATCCAGTGTAAAGGTTGGCGACAGATGCGCGGTATCTTGTGTGACCTCCTGCGGGAACTGCTACTTTTGCAGAATAGGCGAGTACTCCCATTGTACCACCGGCAGTTGGATTTTCGGCTATCTGATTGATGGCTGCCAATCCGAATATGTCCGCGTTCCCCATGCCAATATGGGTCTTTACAAAATTCCGGAAGGACTAGAGGACGAGGATGTACTGTTTGTAGGGGATATTCTTTCCACCGGCTATTTCGGCGCGGAAAAAGCCGAGATCCGGCCCGGCGACACCGTGGCGGTATTTGGCTCCGGCCCTGTCGGCATGTGTGCCATGGCCTCGGCCAGGCTTTGGGGTCCCTCCTGCATCATTGCCGTAGATACCAATGAGTTCCGTCTGGAAACCGCCCTCAAAGAGGGGATTGCCGATGTGGCTCTGAACCCCTTAAAATGCAATGTCAAGGAAGAGATCAAAAAGCTGACCGACGGATTGGGCGCGGATGCCACAATCGAGGCGGTAGGCGTTACCCCCACCTATGAAATGGCGATCGATTGCGTCCGGGATGCCGGCGTTGTTTCAATCATCGGCGTATTTGAAAAACCCCAGGAATTAAAGATGAATGAGCTTTGGATCAGAAATATCAAGATTCATATGGGCCTGGTAAAAACAGACAGAATTCCTGCTCTGATCAAGCTTATCAAAAATAATAAGATCAATATGCGCTTCCTCCAAACCCATCATGCTCCTTTGGCCGATATCATGGAAGGCTACGATGTATTCGGCAATAAAAAAGATAACTGCCTGAAATGGATCGTTACGGATAAAAAGTAGGCAAGTATCATGTATCAAGTATCTAGTATCTAGTGGCTAGAACGGGTGACTTTCGCGTTGCGAAAGGATTTGAAATAAATTCGTGTTTTTATTGACGCTACTTGCGCCAAAGTGAGGGTGCATCACAAAATTTGGGGTTGACATGGTAATAATAGACATGACAAAGGGATGTGCAGCTCTAATGTATCATGGATATTTGCCTGTAGGGGCGCGCATTGCGCGTCCGCGGACGACCAATGGCCGCCCCTACAATGGGCAATGCGTTCTTTGTAAACCCCGGAAAATGTGATGCACCCCCAAAGTGACTATTGAACAAACAACTTATAGGCTGCCGGATTATATGCCGGCAGCTTTTTTTTATCCGGGTTCTAAAAAGCAAAGGCTGTTCATAATTATAATTAAGACAAGATATAAAAGCTGTTTTAATTGTGAATTGTGAATCGTGAATTGATAAGGGGGCTGGTATGGATGAATGGTAAAATATGGAAAAAATCTCTGAGCCGGGGATTTTGGGCTCTATTGTTGCTGGTAATGCTATTTGGTATAAGCACGGTACCGGTTTGGGCCGAAGAGTTTGTCATCAAAGGTGAATCTGCGGTTTTGATGGATGGTTCCAGCGGTTCCATTCTTTTTGAGCAAAATGCGGATAAAAAATGGTATCCGGCGAGCGTAACCAAAATTATGACCTTGGTTTTGGTTCTGGAGGCCCTGGAAAGCGGCAAGATCAAGCTGGATGATAAGGTGACCACCAGCGCCGAAGCTGCCGGCATGGGCGGTTCTCAGGTTTATCTTTATGAAGGAGAAACCAGAACTGTAGACGAAATGCTGGTGGCGGTGGCAGTGGGCAGCGGTAATGACGCCAGTGTGGCAATAGCTGAGCATGTGGGCGGTTCTTTGGCCGGTTTTGTGGATATGATGAATGAAAAGGCTGCGAAGCTGGGCATGAGCGGCAGTCATTTTGTCAACCCTCATGGCCTGCACGATCCGGATCATTATGTCACTGCCCGGGACATGGTTATTTTGGCCCGGCATGCAACGGCAGTACCCCGGCTTTTGGATTATACCTCAATTTATGAATATGATTTTCGCCCGGAGCCCAAGCCCTTGAAACTGTGGAATACCAATCGTTTGCTGAGATGGTTTGATAACTGCGATGGCTTGAAAACGGGTTATACCCCCGAAGCCAAGCGCAATCTGGTATCCACCGCCAAAAGGGATGGTATGCGCCTGATTTCTGTTGTTTTGGGGGTAGAGGAGGCCAAAGGGCATTTTAACGAATCCATGCGTTTGCTGAATTATGGTTTTAATAAATATGCTTTTCAAGTGGTATATGAAAAAGGCCAGGATTTGGGTCAGGTCAAAGTCTCCAAAGGTGTGGTGGACGCCATACCGCTGATTTTGACCGAGGATGTGGGTATGGTAATAGAAAAGGGCAGCGGCGGCGATATCGAGACCAGAGTGGACGCTCCGGCTATTTTGAAAGCGCCCTTAAAAAAAGGTGATGTAGCCGGAACCCTGATCATCCTGAGGGAAGGGATCGAAATGCAGCGGGTGGATATCCTGATCCAGGAAGATATTCCCAAAAGCGGCTTCTGGCGAATAGTAGGCAAAGTTTTCCGGGCAGCAGGGTTTTGAGCAATTCACAATTCACAATTCACAATTCACAATTGGCAGGAAAGACTGTTTTGAGAGTATTATTGCAGAGGCGGCATGCGATGCCGCTTCTATTTTTTGAAAAGGGCCATTTTGGCCCTTTTCAATATTCTGAATTGCAGTATATATTCTGACCCTGATTTCAAAATTCTTAGGTTGCGGGCTTAACCCGCCCTATGCTATTGCTTCCAATAAACGCACAAAAAAAACAAGATTATTGCCTTAAAGCAAGCTATAGCATGTGATTTTTAAGTAGTCAGAATTCAGAAGTCAGTAGTCAGAATGTAGGTAGTTTCGCTCAGCGAAACGATTGAAGTAAAAAGAAAGAGCATGTTTTGTGGATGGATGTTACTATCATAGTATTTTCTGTTTTTTACATTCTGAATTCTGACTCCTGACTACTGACTACTTGCGGTCGAAGACCGCCCTATGTTATAATAAAGAACAATGTTTTCCCAACAACTCCACACTCCACACTCCACTCTCCACACTCCACACTCCACACTCCACACTCCACACACAACACTCCACACTCAAGAAAGGCTAAAAGCATGGACAAAGCTCCCAAGCTACACCCCCTCTTAACAGCAGCACTCAAAAACGGCTCCCTCAGCCATGCTTATCTTTTGCTGGGCGGCGGGGCTTTGGTGCAGGCAGAGTTGTTGGCTCAGGCTCTTTTTTGCCTGGAGGATATTGATGGGCGTCCTTGCGGGGAGTGTAACCCCTGTTTGAGGATTCGCCATGGCAATCATCCGGATCTGATTTGGCTTCGGCCCCTGGATAATTATTTGCGCCTGGAGCAAATTAGCAAAATGCAAAGCCAGGCAAATCTTGCCAGTTTTGAGGGCGGCGCCCAGGTTTTTGTTATCGAAAAGGCGGAAGCCATGCGGGATGTGGCGGCAAACAGTCTGCTGAAAATCCTGGAAGAGCCGCCTCTTGGCAGCTATTTTTTCCTCTGCGCTATGAATGAACAAAAGCTGCCTGGCACTATTATCTCCCGCTGTCAATTGATAAACTGCGGCGGGGAAGATGCCTTTAGTATTGATGAGGCGCTCTTGGATTCCTTTTTGCCCCAAGCGGAAGATTTTTTGCGTAATTTGCCGGCAAAAAGCTGCAGCCAAATCCTGATGGCAGCCAAGAGTTGGGATAAAAATAAAGAAGGGGCTTTATATTTTCTTTTGGCCTTACTAAGAATTTTACACCGCCAGCTAAAAGAGCCGAATCCCCATAACTTTTTCCCCGGCGAAAAAAACCTGAACCTATGCTTATTGCTGGAAAAAGCCCTGTCCTATCTCCAAAGCAATATCAATCAAAACCTACTGCTGGACGTAGTGTTTTTGCGGCTCTTGGGAGCAGCAAAATAGAAGCTGGAACTTAGAAGCTAGAGGTTAGATAGAAGTTAGAAGGGGTAAGTTTTCGCACAGCAAAAACTTACCCCTTCTAACCTCTAACCTCTATCTTGTAACATAATTTGTCCGTTTTTCATATGATGTAGTAACATGACGAAGGCCGTTATGATTCCGATAAATAAGAGGTGAATACTGTGATCCAAGATATGCATATGAACCCGTGTGGACATGGCGAGAATAATAGGAACGGGCAATGCCATGATGAGGGTATTTTGAGTGTCCCGCAAAATGATTCCAGCTGTGGCCGTCCGAACCGGATCAGGGTTTGTGGCTGCGAAAGTCAATGCGATAATCTATCCCTGTTCAGGGGTATGTTTTGCGAGCGTGAGAACGATCGGCTCTAGATCTTACTCTGCCTTTTTGTCAAGTCTTAAGAATAAAGTCTAATCCCGCAAATCAAGCCGCGTCCAAACTATGGAACGCGGCTTTGCCCATTGGGCAGTAAGCCAAATTCAGCCCTTGAATATTGGCTCTGCTTGTGCTAAAATGGGACAAGTAATTATGAATTGCGAATTGATATGGGGGATGATTATTAATGAAAAGGAAAAATATTTCATTTTTCGCAGGACTTTTATTGATTTTTTGTTTGATATTGGTTGCCTGTGGTGGTTCTGATGGTTCTTTGGCAGGCATGGATCAGGCTAAATCTAATTTAAAGTCTTTTTCTTATGAAATGCATTTTATCCCGGATGACGGTGAGTTCACAATTACAAAATATTGGTTTAAAGGCAACAAAGCCCGTATTATTTATGTGGGGGCCATTCTTGGAGCGGATGGCAAATATTATGATGAAGTGAGCTATCATGATTATGAAATCGGGGAAACCGTTTATTATACCAGCGATGATCCGGAAGGTACGGCTATCCTGTTCCGCGATGAAAACAAGGCGGAGATGCCGGAAAACTTTCAGAATACCCATTATGTTGAAGGCCATGCAATCATTGGCGCGGAAAAAATTGACGGTTTTCAATGCCAAATTGTTCGGTCTGGTGATAATCCTAACGCCTTAATCTGGCTTTCCGTCAAAAATGGTTTTCCTATCAAAATAACTGTCGATTATCCTGATGGGGGTGGCCGTGTCCAGGAGTACAAAAATATTAATTTTAATAAAGTCAAGGATGCTGATGTAACTGTCCCCAAAGATTTGAATCCGGTTGATGTAACCGGATACATGGGACAAATACTGCCACCTGATGGTGATGCTATTTAAGTGTAAGGTTTGATGATTGAAGTTGGGCGGTAAGTTTACCTAATTTTTAGCAATAAGAATAAAGCTGCGCCGTTGTTTGGGGTGCGGCTTTATTATTTGTGTATTAATTTGCTAAATTAACTGTGAAATATTAACAATAAAAAATACAGAATATTTGCGGAAAATTTTGCTTTTCCTGCTAGCAGAAATTGTCAAAATGAGGTGTTGTCGCAAAAGGCCAGTAAAATGTAGGTTTATTTGTCGAAAAAATAATTTGGTAATAATTAAAAACAGGAATAAGTTCTTAAAAAGTACTTGCAAAATTTGTTGTAAGGATTTATAATGTATAGCAAGGATAGTAAAGAATGCTAATAGTGTGGAAGAATGCAAATATAAGATATTTGCGCTTAAAATTTCTGCACTTAAGCTAAAAACCCCCAAAAAGTGAGCTTTTATGTCATAATATTAAGTGTATATAATCTGTTGGTTTGGAGCCACAGTTATATAAATATTATATAATGGAGGTCTAAAGTATGAAGAGATCGTTAAGACCAGTTACCCTTGCAGTAGTCTTGGCCCTGACCGTCATGCTGGTTTTTGCCTTTGCAGCTACAGCCAGTGCCGCCGAACGTGATTGCGGCTTTATGACAGTTTTCGTCCGCTTTGCCGACCAAGACGAATTTCTCACCCCGGATTATTTAGAGTTAATCAATACCATCACCAACAGTGAAGAACCCGGCGCCCTTTCCGTACGGAACTTTTATGAGCAGAACAGCTTTGGTTCCGTCACCACCCATCACCGTTTCTTCCCCAGAGATTATGACAGAAATGGCAATCCCGTCTATTATTCCTTCCAGTTTAACCGGGAAAATGACGGCAACCTGGCACAGTACTACAGCAACCTCGCTGACACCCTTCCTATCAAGGACCGTTGGTATAAGCGTCCCTATTATATGCCCTATGATGCTTTAAACAACCCTACGGGTTATGGCGCCCCTAGTACCGCTACCTATTATGACAACATCGCAAGTGGCACCCGCCGCAGCCGTTTGCTCCAATCTGCTATACTCTACATAAAGGCTGAGAAACAGTTAAATTATGATGATATCCGCGCTTTCAACTTCAACAATGCCAACAACATTGCTGTTAGTCAAATGGTCGTTTGCGGCGAGCGTGGTCCCTGGGGCGCTTTGCTTTGGGCTCATGCTTCCAGCATCAGCGTACCTACCCTTGCTTCTACCCATCCCAACTATAGCAAAATCCCCAATGCCGGAACAAATGCTTTCACCCCGGATAACATCAAACCCGCTCCTTCCGATGGAGCTGTGGCTACCCGTAATTATGCCACTGCAGCCTATTCCATGTACTTGGGCGATCAATTCCTGGCTCTTTATGACGTCAATGTTTTCTGCCATGAATTGTGGCATAACTTCGGCGGTCCGGATCTTTATCCTCAAGCCGACCAGCACGCCTTCCCTGTTGGCTTTTATGATCCTATGGATGCCGGCTATTTTGATGCCTGTCCCTTCCATCTGGTATTCATGAAACGCTTTAAATTAAGCACCAACTATTCCGGCTGGGTGGTTGACAACAATATCGGTACCATCACCAACAGCGGCCGCTATAAAGTTTATGCCCAGGCCGACTTTGAACGGGCCGATATCACCGGCTCCACTGCCAGCAGCCCCAAAATGGCCCAGCGCATCACCTTCCCGGAGCTCTTCCCCCTTTATGATGTCACCTCCAAATCTGCCTTTACCAGGAACGGTACCACTAATAATGGCAGCATAAGCGGTATTACCCCCATCCATGAGGAGTTCTGGGTGGAATACCGGATCAAGGAAGGCTTCGACAGCTGCATTCCCGATACCGGTTTGGTTATTTACCGTGCCGACTACATACCTGCCGGCAACGGTTTTACCAGTGCGGTCCATAATGTTAACAACAATACCGGCGTCGGCGCCGGTGACCAGCGCCGCTATATGTTATACGTTTTCCGTCCCGGCGGTGAGCAGTATCAGCACAGCAATCCTTTGGGCGCGGCTATTGACGGTACACTCCAAAAATCTTATGGTAATCCCAACCCCGGCATGATAACCAATGATAATCCGCTGGAAAATTGCCTTTTCTTCCAATACACTAATGTCAATACTAATGCCGGTACCAATGCCAACGCCACTATTGGTCATAATATCCGCAATGTCAACAGCCAGCTGGTTGTCGATAATCTGACCTTTGGGCAGGATCCCGACGGCAAGCGTTGGTGTGAATTCGATGTTACTTATAATAACGGCCCCAATGTTCTGCGCACCAATCGTAATGCCACCACCTTGGCCGACCGCTATTTCGACTATATCGACTTCTATTTTGACCAAACCCTGACCGGCAGCGACAATACTGTTAGAGCCGGCGTCCAATGCTACAGCATCAAAGAAGCCGCTCTGAACAAAGCAGCTTTTGACGCAATGACTCAAGAGCAAAAAGCCGTTTGGTTTGATGCCAATATGGCAGCATTGGTCACGGCAGGCGATGCCAAGCTTGTGCCCACCCGTACTGTATCACGCCCCTATTCCAGCGGCGACTACACCCAAAACTACAAATCCTTGCGTGTTGACTTGCTGAATAACAACGGCCAGAATATGGCCAATAATCCGGATACTTATCCGCCGCCCGATTTCTTTGAAGGATATCTGATGGTAAATATTCCTGCCAATACGGTTCAAGGTTTCCACAATGCCGGCAATACCCGTTACCTCTATGCCTTGAACGAGCTGGCTCATGAAGCCTACTGCAATATCCCCGAAGGCAAAGAGCTGGTCATCCCCGGCGGCGGCTGGCGGGTTCAGCTTTCTCCCTGGGTGGATAATGTTATCTATATTAAATCTTACAATTCCACTCCGCCTACTCTTTTCTGGTCCACCAGCAATGCCAGTGTTGTTGACCAGGTCAAACCTAATGATGCTATCCGTTCCTGTATCCGCGGCTATAGCCCCGGCACTGCTACAATCACTGCCCAGACCGCAAATAAGACCGGTAAATTCAGCTTCAATGTTACCGTAACAAATGACGATATCCCCGTTAAATACATCAACCGGGGCGCCGATCCTATTTTCTTTAACCTGACTCCCGGCGGTTCGGTTCAAGCCAATCCCGTTATCCGTAATAAATATGGAGATAATCTGGCTAACGATGTTGCCGCAGGTCACGTGGATGCCAAATATTTGGAAACGTATTGGACAACCACCGATCCTACCGTTGTCACCGTTGATGCCGCCGGCAAGATCACCGCTGTGGCTCCCGGACATGCCTTTGTAATTGTTACCTGCAAATACACGGGTTACTATGTCAACTACGAAATAATCGTCAAGTAAACTTTCTTTAAAATAAATCAAGCAGGGTTCCCGCCCCGGGGCGGGGACCCGTGGCTGATAAATTTTTAAATTAAAATAAGGAGGAGAAAATATGACTAAAACTCGTGTTTTAGCAGTAGTTTTGGCTCTGGTTATGGTTTTTGCCCTTTCCAGTGTCGCCTCTGCTGCCGGCACTAAAGATGTTGCCGATCTGGTAAATTTTGGCGGCAAAACCTGGTATGTTCTTAGTGACACAGCTACCGAGATCAAACTGATGGCTCAAGAAAATGTGGTTGGCGATTCCATGGGTGCTCCTTTTGGCGGCAGCGGCGACTATCTTGGTTCCGATGTCCAAAAATTCCTGGACGGCCCGGCTTTCGAAGCTACCTTTGCTGCCAGTGTCTATTCGGTACTGGAGACCCAAAGCTATAATGTTTATAAATTTGGCAGCCTGGCCAATTTTAACAGTAATAACCCTCTTGCTACAGGCATAGAATCTGTCAGCTCCAAATTCCGTCTCCTGAACAAAGCCGAATTTGATGCCTTGACCCCTGCCCAAAGATCAACTATTTTTAAAGACAGCAAAGGTATCAATCACTGGTTCTTTATGAACGGAATGGGCATGAGCGGTCAGGTTTATTACAGCTTCCCCTCAGCCGGGGTCTTTAACCACATGTGGGCTGACCTCTCTGCTCCCTATGAAGTTTTGCCCGTCATTGTTCTGGATTGGACCAAAATTGATATCATCGGCGATGTCATCTATCCCAAGGGCGAAGTTGCCAACGCTGATCTGCTGCTCTTGGAAGTTTCCGACGGCAGCCTGATCCCTGCCTTTGACCCTGCCAAAACAGAATACAATGTTCATGTTTGGGATATTGACAAAATTGAAATCTTTGCTCAAGCCGCCGTTGGGACCATCAAAACCGGCAGTGATGTCGGTGTCCAGGATCTGGTGCTTGGCGAGAATGAATTCAAAATCACTGTCGTCGCTCCCAATGGCACTACGGAAAAAGTATATACCGTAACTGTCATCCTCACCGCGGAGCCTCTTTTGACCATTGGCGGCAACACCCACTTTATCTGGCCGATACCTGCTGCTACCGAAACTGTTCAAATCCCTATCGCTTTCCATCACAGCCTGGCTGATCTGGACGGTATTATCAATTTGCTTTCCGCCGGTTACTGGTTCACAATTACTTATGATACCGATATGCTGGAATTTAACGGTCCATACACGGATTCCAATTCCGAGCGCATCATCGTCATCAACCATCATCCCGATGATCCGGAAGGCACTCTCAGAGTAGTTTACAATGCTACCTTTGATTCCTCCCTGAACCCCGTCCTGAATATGCTCAAAATCGATGAGCTGCTTGTACCCTTCAAAGTGATCGGCAGCCCGGTACGTCATGATGAAACTATTCTCGAACTGAGCAAAGCCATTGTTCTGGACGGCAATATTGAAAAGTATGACTATATTACCACAGTTGATGTGACCGTTGTCTTTACCGGCTCAGTCCGCAAATTAGGCGACGTTAACAACGATGACGAGGTCACCCCGGAAGATGCCATGTTATTACTGCAATGGCTGGTAGGTCTGCCCACCCCGGGCGTTGTCTGGGATGCCGAAACCCTCTGGGCAGCCAATGTAAAAGGCTATGGCGACCCCGATGTGACCGATGCAGCCCTGATTCTCCGTATGGTAGTCGGAGGATGATGGCAATTGACAATTGACAATTGACAATTGACAATTGACAATTATTTAGGATTTTGCTTCTTGAATTTATAAATAGCGGCATGAAAATATACTCATTTTCATGCCGCTCTTTTTTTCATTTTAACTCCTAACTCCTAGCAAAGGCATATTTGTCCCCGCTTTTTCATATCTTTTAGGGACAGTTTATTCAGTATTGCGCTTAACGCGAGCGCCAAGGGGGTATATGCTTTGCTCGGTATGGGTGGCAGAAGGGCTTTTTGGGGTGATGATACTCCCTTTGCTAAGGGAAGAGGAAGCTTATTTTTCCCTATTTTGTTTTTTACAGTGACCTTGATGCTGTGCTGCGGCTTTGCTTTTGGTTTCCGGGTTTTGCCTTTGGCTGATTATGCTTTTTTGAATTTGAGCCGCCAGCATTCTCTGCTGATGACGAATCTGCCCTTTGCCCAGCTGATCCAAACAGATGATAATATATTCAGATTATTTTATCAGAGAATCGCCAGCCCGGAATATTTATTAGGGGCGAGCGGCAGCGGTTTTGCTCAGTTGGGTAATTTTCAGGCCGCTCTTGAAAAATTTGAGGACAACCTGCCCTTGGAAACGGAAATCATTCTGGCAGCAGAAACGCCGGCAGAAATCGTAGAGGAAATACACCTGACGGATCTGAATCTGAGCCAAATTCTCCTGCCGGAGCCGGAACCTCTGCCGGAAGAGGAGAGTGCACCGGTTTCAACCGGATTACCTTTGGTTGGCATTTACTGTACCCACAATGCGGAGAATTTCCCTTCTGCTCAAGGAGGGGACAAAATAGAAGGTACGAATGCCGGGATTTTTAAGGTGGCGGAAAAACTTCAGGAAACATTTCTGACCCAGGGTATTGGAGCTGTGCTGAGTTCAACTATTCATGATTATCCGGAATACTCCGCCGCTTATCTCAAGTCCCAGGCTACCATGGAAAAAATGCTCTCGAGTTATCCTTCAATAGAAATCTTGATCGATGTCCACCGGGATGTAAAACCGGAGGGCGGTACCACGGTATTAGAAAAAGATGGCCGGCGCCTGGCCCGGGTAATGCTTATTGTGGGCAGTGATCAACGCCAAACCCATCCTGCCTGGCAGGAAAACCTTACTTATGCCCAGCGGGTAGGCGCCGCCTTGGATGCGGCTTGCCCGGGGATCCTGCGGGGGGTACGTGTGCAAAAAGGCCGCTATAACCAGCACATCTCCAGTCAGGCTATTCTGATTGAAATGGGCTCCACGGAAAACTCTCTGGAAGAGGCTTTGGCAAGCGCAGAGATTTTTGGTAATGTGCTGAGCCGAATGCTTGAATAGAAAATAGAAAATAGAAAATAGAAAAAAGAAAAAACGTTTTAAAATTCTTCTTTGGGGTTATAATTTTAGGATAAAGGCTTTGGAGGAGTATTATGCGTTATTTTTTGTTAGTTGTTGCTTTTATCGGGCTCGTTGCCTGCAGCTTAAATGTTGTGGCCTGGGAACAAAACCAGGCCGCTCCGGAATTGCCGGGGGTGGTATTTAGTTTTGAGAGGGCTGAGGGGTTTATTTTGATCGGTGTTTTGGGTTATAGCTGGCAGATTCCTTTTTGGAGTGTGGAGAGTGGAGTGTAGAGTGTGGAGTGTGGAGAGTGGAGAGTGGAGTGTGGAGAGTGGAGTGTAGAGAGTGGAGTGTAGAGAGTGGAGAGTGGAGTGTGGAGAGTTGAGTGTGGAGAGTGTAGTGTAGAGAGTGGAGTGTAGAGA
>WRHF01000089.1 GCA_009783415.1 Clostridiales bacterium | reverse complement strand
CAAACAACAGCACCTAAGTTCATCATATCCTCAGTCAACAGCGAAAATCCGTTAAAATCCTTAAAATCCGTGTCTAATTATTTCATGCATCATTTTAAGTCTATGTCCTTGCAGGTAAAACCAAAGATATAGTGTATATTGTGACTTTTTTTGTTCGAATTTGAGAGCTTAGTTCCTAATTGGAAAGAAAGTGGATTATGAACGATAAAAACTGGACTGCAGAACAAATAGATTCTTTCAGCAAAACTGGCGTTAATCTACTAGTGGCGGCGGGCGCCGGATCCGGCAAAACTGCTGTTTTAATTGAAAGAATAATTCGCCATTTGACCCAAGGGCTTTCCAGCGAGCCCCTAAGTGCGGACCGTCTTTTGGTGATCACCTTTACCAAAGCGGCGGCGGCGGAAATGAAGCAAAGACTGGCTTCTGCTCTCCAAAGAGAGCTGACTGCCCGGCCCAATGACAGGCATCTTCAGCTGCAAATGGCCCTTTTGCCCCAAGCCGCTATCAGCAATGTTCACTCATTTTGCCTGGATTTGATCCGCCAGCACTATTACCTGCTTGGCCTTTCTGCTGATTTTCGGGTGGCGGGCGAGCTGGAGCAGGCTCTTTTGGAGCAGGATGTCCTGGAACGCTTTATAGAGGCAGAATATGAAAAAGAGGATCCGCTTTTGCCCGCTCTGGCCGATGCTTATGGCGGCAGCCGGGACGACAGAGGCCTTTTGCGCTTGCTTCATCAAGTCTATTTATTCAGCCGCAGTCAGCCGCAACCGGATAAATGGCTGTTTGAGGCTGGAGAAAGTTTTTGTCAGGGCCATACTATTGATGATTATCCCTGGAGTGCTTTTTTAAGCTGCGAGATCAGGAGGGAGGTAGGTTTTGCACTGCAATCTTTGTATTCGGCCTATAAACTGGCTCACAATGACGAAGATTTTGCCTCCTGGTCCCGGCAGATCCAGCGGGAGATAGAGACGATCAGGGCCTTGAAACCTGATCCAAAGCTTTCCCTTTGGCCCCGGCAGCTGAGAATGGTAGAATTTTCCCGCTTACCTGCTGCCAATCGAGATGCCGATCCGGTATTGAAGGAAAGGATCAGCAAAGAACGGGATGGAGCTAAAAAGCGTTTTAAGGATTTGCTCTCTCAATTTTGCCGCCGTTTGCCGGAGACTTATGCCCGGGATCTGGCGGGCCTTGCCCCTTTGATGAGCCGTTTTTGTCAATTGGTTAAGGATTATAGTACAGCGCTGGAAAAGGAGAAAAGAAAACGCAATATCCTGGATTTCTCCGATATAGAGCATTTTTGCCTCCAATTACTGGAAGATAAAAAAAACGGAGTCGCTGCCGCCCTTTCGGAACGCTTCCATGAAGTGCTGGTAGATGAATACCAGGATATAAACGGGGTTCAGGAAAAAATCATCAGATTCTTATCCCGGGGCAATAATTGTTTTATGGTAGGGGATGTCAAGCAAAGCATTTATCGTTTCCGCCTGGCAGAACCTCAATTATTTATGGAAAAATTTACCATTTATGGTCGGGGAGAAGGAGGAAGCCGGGTAGACTTATTGAAGAATTTCCGCAGCTGCCGCCAAATTATTGACGGGATCAATTTTATTTTTCGTCAATTGATGAGCAAGGAAGCCGGAGAGATCGATTATAATGAGGAAGCCGCGTTGATAGCAGGCCGGGAAGAGGAAGGTGAAGCTATCGAAGTCAATCTTATCGATCTGTCCCGACGGGAGTCAGCGGAAAATGAAAGTGCTGAAGAAGAGGAGGAGGAAATCAGCGCCTTGCAAGCGGAAGCCCGCCTGATCGCCCAAAGAATCAAGGAATTGGAAAAACAGGGCTATAGCGCCTGTGATATGGCGATTTTACTTCGGGCCAGCCGTAACCGGGAGCAAATCGTTGCGGAGGAACTAGCTCTGCAAAATATAGAAACTCTTACCGGAACGGATCAGGGAGGCAGCTGGGAAGCCCCGGAAATAGCCCAAATTGTGGCTTTGCTCCAAATCATTGATAATCCTTACCAGGATATACCCCTGGCAGCTGCTTTGCGCTCACCTTTTGGCGGCTTTGATCTGGATGAACTGGCATCTCTGCGCCCCGTAAATAAAGAAAGCCTTTATCTGGCTCTTAAAGAGATTGCCCCGGCCAAGAAAAAGGCCCGGCGCTTTTTGGAACAATTGCAAAAGTGGCGGGATTTGGCCGGCAAAGAAAAGATATCGCTTTTGATCTGGCATATTTATCAAAAGAACGGCTTTTTCCCTCTGGTGGGGGCTTTGCCCCAAGGTCAGGCCCGGCAAAGTAAATTATTGGCTTTTTATGATCTGGCCCGGGAATATGAAGATACATCCTATAGAGGGCTATTTCGTTTTTTGGCTTATGTGGAGGAATTACGGGAGCGGGGAGATTTTGCGGGGCGGTTCAATTTGCCTCTGCAAGGTCAGGCTGTATCGATAATCAGTGTTCACCGCAGCAAAGGTTTGGAATTTCCTGTGGTTTTTCTGGCCGGTCTGGGTCACCCTTTTCGCCTTTCGGAACTGAGATCCGATTTGCTTTGGGATAAGGATTTTGGCCTGGGACCCCAAATCGTGGACCGGGATAAGCGCTATAAATATCCCAGCCTGGCCCATGAGGCTTTGGCCCGTAAGCTGCACCGGGAAGCTATCGCCGAGGAAATGCGGATATTCTATGTAGCCTGCACCCGGGCCCGGGATAAATTGATTTTGTCCGGCTCCGACCGGGATCTGGGGCGGGCGGCAGTACGTTGGGCTCAGACTGCCAACCGCAAAAAAGACTCTTTACCGTCCGGCGCCATTCTCAGCGACAGCAGAGCTTTGGATTGGTTAGGGAGGGCTTTGATCAGCCATCCGGATGCCAAAGCTTTGCGAAAACTTGCGGAGGCGGATCCGGCATTGCCCCTGCGAAAGGATAGCAGCTGCTGGAAACTAATGATTTGGAACAGGCAGGATATTATTCTTGATGAAAACTCAGAAGCTGCGATCATTGTTTCCCGGGAACCGGAGATGGTTGACCCTTTAGCGGTCAGAGCTGCTTTGGAATATCAATACCCTTATGAAAAAGCCTGCGGTTTTGCCGCCAAATGGGCGGTGAGCGCCCTCAACCGAAAGGCTGACCCGGATGAGCCGCTCCGGGAAATGTTTCCGCAAATAGAGGAAGAGGCTTTAAACTTGGAACCTTTGGGAAACGAATCATCAATAAGAAAAGATAATCAACCCGAATCTCAAATCTTGGATCTTAAATCCGGGCTGCCAAGCAGCCCAAAAGAGCGGGGGACATTATTTCACCGGGTCTTGCAATATCTGGATCTCAGCGACTATGCTGCTTTGAGCGGCAAGGAAGGGATCTGTCAAGCTTTGGATGAATTATCCTATAATGGTATTATTACCCAAGAAGAAGCAAGGCAGCTGGATCCGGAGGCGCTGGCCGGATTTTTTGCCTCATCTCTGGGGCAAAGAATAAGCCGGGCCCGGCAGTTACAGCGGGAGGCTGTTTTTACCTATGCCATTCCTGCCGCTGAATTGACAAATGATGCCGCCCCGGAGGACAAAATCCTGCTTCAAGGCGCCATTGACCTGGTTTTTGCGGAAGATGAGGGTTGGGTGATCGTGGATTATAAAACCGGAGGAAGGGGAGAAAGCCCGGAAAATCTCCGGGAAAAATATCAGCAACAGCTGCATCTCTATTGCCGGGCCTGGGGAGAGATCCAAAGCACGGCTGTAAAGAATGCTTATCTATATATGCTGGACGACGGAAGAATTATTTCGGTGATCTAGAGACTGACCAGGCACCAAAGGCTTTTTTCTCTCCATAACATATAGCAAAAGGCATGTGAGGGGGAAAAATCATGAATAATTTTCGTCGGGGAATGCCGCAATGGTTGAACAAGTTTTTAGAAGCCTGTCAAATGTCAAAAATTGGTAATGGGTTGATCCTGCTTACAATAGCCATTTTATTGATATCTCTTTTAGTAAGTCCTTCATTTTTAATTGTTATAGCCATATTTGCTTTATTTCTGTGGGCTTTACTATAATTAATTGCAATTTGGTTGTGGTTAAATGTGCAGATATAGATAAAAATTCAAAAAAAAATAATGGCGCAAGTCATTATTTTTTTGTTTTTGCGGGCATAATAAGATTGAACCCTTATCCAATCAAAGGATTTTTTTCCAAATTATCTTGGGGGAAGCATTATCACTGGATCTGATTCCCTTGTGGCTAAAGGAGGTGATATTTTGATGAACACGGTTTCTTGCCGGGTGGAGGAATGTGTTTATAATGACAATAACCTCTGCAAAGCAAAAAGCATCGAAGTCCGTTCTTCCGGCACTCTTTCAGTGCATAGTCCTGATAATACCGCCTGTGGAACCTTTCGCGATCACTAAGCAAAAATATTTATTAAGGAGGCACAAAAATGAATCAGTTGACCCAAAAAGAATTGATTTACCTGCATGATGCTCTTAACTCCGAAGCAAATGAAGTTACCAAATTCACCACAGCCGCCAATACTGTCAGCGATACCCAGGCCAAAACCCTGCTGAAAAACATTGCCGGCAACCATCAAAGCCATTTTGATACCTTGAAACGTTATATTGACACTGCCAGCATGCACTAAAGCAGAGGTCAGAGGACAGAGGACAGAGGACGGAAAGGGTGGGTTTTTGCTTTGCAAAAACAGTTAAAGCAAAAACTTGCTGACAAACAAGCGCTCTTATTTTAGAAAGGAGATTTCTGATAATGACAACTAAATTGGACGATAGAACTTTGCTTTGGGATTGCCTGAAGGATGAAAAATCCATTGCCAGTCACTACACCACCATGGCTACGGAAATAACCAATACCCAACTATTACAGGATACCATCAAGATTTGCCAGGATTCGATCCGGGCTAATCATGATATTTTCCATTTCATGAACCAAAGAGGCTGGTATCCTGTGCAGGTAGCTAATCCTCAGGATATTACCCAGGTCAAGAGCAGCGTGCAGCAAATGCAAAATAATATTTCCTATTTCAGCTAGAGCGGCTTTGCTGCAAGGGATTAGGGAGTAGGGGCTAGGGAGTAGAACAATTTGTTGTATTTGTCAAAACTTCTTACCCAAAAGTTACTAATAGTAAAAGGGGATGATCCGTCAGCTAATTTGAGGGATTATCCCTTTTTTGCAGGGAAAAAGCTACTAAGGATAGAAAAAAATGTTGACTTAACCATTTAAATTTAGGATAATAAGGATAAGATAATAAATGGGGTGTTTTTTTTGGCTGGGATTATTGATGAGATACTGCCCGATAGTATTGGGGAGGAATTGGAATTGGAGCCGAAGGATAAGCTTTTGGCTATCAATGGGCGCGAATTGGAAGATATTATTGATTACCGGTTTTTTAGCGCTGATGAGCATTTGGAACTCAAAATAGAAAAACCCGACGGTCAAATCTGGGTTTGTCAGGTGGAGAAGGATGAGGATGAAGATTTGGGTTTGGTTTTTAAGGCTGATGTTTTTGATCAGATCCGTTCTTGCCGTAATCATTGTATTTTTTGCTTCATTGACCAATTGCCGGCAAAACCCCGGCCCTCTTTGCTGATAAAAGATGATGATTATCGTATGTCCTTTTTGGAAGGCAATTTCATTACCGGTACCAATTTGACCCGGCGGGATATCCAGCGGATCATTCGCCTGGCCCTCAGTCCTCTTTATATCTCTATCCATGCTACGGATCCGCTTTTGCGGGGGCGGCTTTTAGGCCGCAGGGAAGCCCCTGTTCTGCCCCTTCTCCGCCAATTGCTGGCGGCGGGAATCGAGCTGCACGGACAAATAGTGATCTGTCCGGGGATCAATGACGGTCAGGCTCTGGCAGCTACTTTGGCTGATTTGGCTATGTTGAATCCCGGATTGGCTTCTTTGGCTTTGGTTCCGGTGGGGCTGACCCGCTATCAAAAAAATCCAAAACTGCGTCTTTTTACCAAGGAGGAAGCCCGCCTGTTACTTAACTATGTTCAGCCTTTGCAGGAGAAATATCTGCGGGAAACGGGTTCGGCTTGGCTCTATCCGGCGGATGAATTCTATCTGCTGGCAGAAGAGCCTTTTCCGGCTGCGGAGCATTATGATGATTTCTCTCAATTGGAAAACGGAGTAGGGCTCTCCGCCTATTTTATCAGCCAGTGGCAGGAAAAATACCAAAATTTACCAATTAATTTAGAGACAAAGCGTCAGGTGGGCCTGATCACCGGCCGGGCCGGGGAAAAAATTATAGCGCCATTGCTCAAAGATTTGCAAGATATTAGGGATTTGCAGGTAAATCTGTATGCAATAGAGAATACATTCTTTGGCAGTGAGGTCACAGTAAGCGGCCTTTTGACCGGCAGCTGCCTCAAAACAGCCTTAGCCGGCTGCCACCTGCCGCCGGAAATACTGTTACCTTCCTCTATGCTGAAATTCGCTGAAGAGATTTTCCTGGACGGAATGACGGTATCGCAGCTGGCAGCAGCTCTTGGGGTGAAAATACAGGTAGTGCCGGTAGATGGCGGCGAACTGCTAACTAACATAGTTAGAAACTAAGCTCTCAAATTCGAACAAAAAAAGTCACAATATACACTATATCTTTGGTTTTACCTGCAAGGGTGTAGACTTAAAATGATGCATGAAATAATTAGACACGGATTTTAAGGATTTTAACGGATTTTCGCTGTTGACTGAGGATATGATGAACTTAGGTGCTGTTGCTTGAGGAAAAAATAAAAAATAATTCAATGCTTTTTATAATAAAAAAATCCGTGCTAATCCGTTTTTAATCTGTGTAAATCCGTGTCCAATTTATTTTTATTGCTTTTCCAGTTTATCTGGGGTAGGAGTTAGGAGTTAGGAGTTAGGAGTTGTTGTAGTTTCGCTTTGCAAAACGATTATTTAAAAAGTCTTTTTTTAAAATCAAGAAAACGCGGAGCGTTTTCTCAAAAATTCCTCATTCCTCATTCCTCATTCCTCATTCCTCATTCCTCAATCTTACATCCAGCAGCATGAAGTCAAAAAAACAGTATCGGAGCCAGAAAATGAAACCAGTTGTCGCAATCGTCGGTCGGGCTAATGTGGGTAAGAGTACGCTTTTTAATCGTCTTTGCGGCAGCCGTCATGCTATTGTTGAGGATGTTTCCGGCGTTACCCGGGACCGGCTTTACCGGGATGGAGATTGGCTGGGCCGGGAATTTACCTTGATCGATACCGGCGGTATTGAATTTAATACCAAGGAGAACCCTTTTGCCGATAAGGTGAAAGAGCAGGCTGTTTTGGCTATTGATGAGGCGGATCTGATAATTTTCCTGGTGGATGCCAAAACCGGCGTCACCGATACCGATCAGGAAGTAGCCGGACTCTTGCGCCGTCAAAGCAAACCGGTTATTCTGGCGGTCAATAAGGTGGATAACTTTGCCGACCTAAGCCCTGTTTATGACTTTTATCAATTAGGAATAGGGGAACCTATCCCTATTTCTGCTACTCATGGGATGAATACCGGGGATTTGCTGGACACTATGGTTGCCCTCCTGCCCGAAGGCGAAGGTGAGGAAAAGGAAGGCGACTATCTGCCTCTTGCTTTGGTAGGCCGGCCCAATGTGGGTAAATCCTCCCTGGTAAACCGGCTTTTGAGAGAAGAAAGGGTCATTGTTTCCGATATTCCCGGCACCACCCGGGATGCTATTGACAGTGTTTTACAAAAAAACGGCCGGGAATATTTGATCATTGATACGGCCGGGATGCGCAAAAAGGGCAAAATCGCCGAAACCACCGAGCGTTACAGCGTAGCCAGAGGTTTAAAAGCAGTGAATCGCTGCGATGTGGCTATTTTAGTTCTGGATGCCGCAAGCGGTTTGGCCGAACAGGATAAAAAAATCGCCGGTTTTATTGATCAGGCCGGGAAAGGCCTGCTGATACTGGTCAATAAATGGGATCTGCCGGAAAAAGACGAAAAAACCATGGATCGTTTTGACGCTGATCTAAAGCAAGAGCTGGGTTTTGCTTCCTATGCCCTGACTTTATATGTTTCCGCCAAAAGCGGCAAGCGTTTGGATAAAATCCTCCCTCTGGCAGATTTTATCTCCGAGCAGCACAGCCGGCGGGTAGCGACTGCCCGTCTCAATGAAGTGATCCGGGAAGCTGTATTGCTGAATCCTCCCCCTTTAGATGGAGGACGAAGACTGAAACTGCTCTATGCCACCCAAGTAGGAGTCAAGCCCCCGACTATAGTGATTTTCGTCAATGAGCCCAAAATCCTCCACTTCTCCTACGAACGCTATATAGAAAACAAACTAAGAGAAAACTTCGGCTTCGCCGGCACCCCGATCCGTTTGCTTTGGCGCAAAAGAGAAAGAGAGGAGTAAAATTCATGCTAGGTAATACCTTAATAAGCTACATCTTGGCTATTCTCTTTGTCCTGGGCGCCTATGCCCTGGGCTCTGTATCCTCTGCCTATATTGTGACCAAGCTTTTCCTGGGTCAGGATATCCGGAAAATGGGCAGCGGCAATGTCGGCAGTACCAATGCTTTGCGGGTCGTGGGGGTCAAGGGTGCGATAATCGTCTTGATCATTGATATCGGCAAAGGGTTTCTGGCAGCCTGGCTGGGAACAATCCTTTTGAACAGTTTATTCGGGGTTATTATGGGGACAGCAGCGGTTTTCGGCCATGTTTTTCCTTTTTGGCTCAACTTTAAGGGAGGTAAAGGTGCGGCTACAGCCTTCGGCTTTCTTCTGGCGATCTGGCCTTTGGCCGCCTTTATCATTATCCTGGCTTGGGCTCTGATTATTCTTATCAGCCGCTATGTTTCTTTGGCTACCATCGCCGCAGCCATACTTGCCGTTATCTTCGGCTTTTGGAGCAGATTGGATCCTTTAGCGATAATTGTCATGGATATTGCCTTCTTATTGGTACTGCTGCGGCATAAAGATAATATTGGCCGTTTGCTGCGCAAAGAAGAGAGCAAACTTGGAAGAAGTTAATGCGGGCTTTGCCCGCAAGAGGCCAGAAGTCAGAGGAAAGAGTGTGTAGAAAAGCGCGACATCGTGCATTAGCTGTGACTTTGCACAGCAAAGGCCAGCTAGGTAAAAGACGCTTTTCATTTATTAAATCCTTGTTTTTTGCCGATGTTACTTGGGGGTGATTATTTGAAGATACATATTTTGGGCGCGGGTAGTTGGGGTACGGCTTTAGCGGTTCTTTTGTCTGATAATAAGCAGGATGTTTCTTTGTGGTCCTGGGATGAGAGCCAGGTAGAACTTTTGCTGGCTGAAAGAGAAAATAAAACCTTTTTGCCCGGTGTTGTTCTGCCCGGGGATATTCGGGTCTATCATGATCTTTGCCTTAGCGTTGATGCGGAAATGCTGGTGCTGGCTGTGCCTTCTCCGGCGGCAGAGGAGGTAGCCCGCCGGGTCCGGCCCTACCTGACTCCCGGAGCTATTGTGGTCAATGTAGCCAAGGGTTTTGCCTCCCGCGATCAAAGGCGCCTTTCTCAAGTGATCAAAGAGGAATTACCGGATTGCCGTTTTGCGGTTCTTTCCGGGCCCAGCCATGCCGAGGAAGTAGCCCGCCGCCTTCCCACTACAGTAGTTACCGCCGGCGAAGATGAAGAAGTTCTTTATCTGGTGCAGGAAGCTTTTATGAATGCAGTCTTTAGAGTCTATATCAATTATGATTTACCGGGGGTAGAGATTGCCGGAGCAGTCAAAAATGTCATTGCTTTGGCAACCGGGGTCAGTGATGGCCTTGACCTGGGGGATAATGCCAGAGCTGCTCTTATCACCCGGGGTTTGGCGGAAATCACCCGCTTGGGGCTGGCAATGGGGGCTCAAAGCGCTACCTTTTCCGGGTTGGCAGGGGTAGGGGACTTGATCGTGACCTGCGGCAGCTATCATAGCCGCAACCGCAGGGCCGGTATAGAAATCGGCAAAGGCCGTCTCCGGGAGGATGTGCTTTCCGAGATGGGCATGGTAGTAGAGGGTGTTTATGCCACGGAAAACGCCTACAAGCTGGCCCAAAAATATCAAGTGGATATGCCGATAACCGAGCAGATCAATCTTTTGCTCCAACACGTTGTTTCTCCCCGGGAATGCATGCATGCTTTGATGAACCGGTCCAAAACTGCTGAAATGCGGGGGGTAGAAACTGGGAGTTAGGAGTTAGGTGTTGTTTTATGTTGCAAGCGAGTAGTTTACGGGTCAAATATAATGTTTCTGATCAATATTGGGCTTTGGATGATCTCAGTTTTTACTTGGCGCCCGGGGAGCGGGTGGCGGTGTTGGGCGCAAACGGCGCCGGGAAATCTACCTTGCTTTTGACGGCAGTCGGCTTGCTTTGGCCCCGGGCGGGAGGTTTTTTTTTAGAGGGACAAGCTCTGACGAAAAAAAACATGCCGCAGATCCGGCAAAAGCTGGGCCTTCTTTGGCAAAATCCGGATGATCAGCTCTTTTTGCCTACGGTTTATGAGGATATTGCCTTCGGGCTCCGTAATTATGGTCTCAAGGAGGAGGAAATTGTCCGGCGTATTGATGATGTTTTAAAACAGCTCTCCATCTGCCATTTGCGGGACAGACTGAGCCATAAACTCTCAGGAGGAGAAAAAAGGCTGGCAGCCTTGGCCGGGATACTGGTGATGCAACCGAGTATTTTGCTCCTGGACGAACCGTCATCTTTTCTGGATCCCCGCTCCCGCCGGCGCTTAATAGAAATATTAGCCAATTTATCGCAAGCTATGCTGATCGCCAGTCATGATCTGGATTTAGCCCAAAAACTCTGCCCGAGGGCTTTATTATTAAAACAAGGCCGGCTGATAGCCGATGGCCCGACCCGGGAGTTGCTTGGGGATGAGGGGCTGCTTGAGGAAGGCGGTTTGTGAAGTGTGGAGTGTAAATAATTCACAGGAATATCAAGTGATCGTAAAATAGCAGCTTGCTGCTGCCCGTTGAGATTCTATAAATATAGAAAGGTGATTTATATGTTGAATCCGGAGGAAATAGTTGAGGGCTATGTACGGGTAGGGAAAAGTAAGGCGGAGCAGCCTTTGCTTAAGATGACACTTTTGGCTTTGCTGGCCGGGTTGATCGTGGCTTTGGGAGGAGTTACTACCAATAGCCTGGCTGCTACAATAGATAATCCTTCCCTTATTCGTCTGGTGGCCGGACTTTTATTTCCTTTTTGCCTGGCTATTATTATTTTGATCGGGGCGGAGCTTTTTACGGGTAATTGCCTGATCGCGATGAGCGTCCTTAGCCGTCAAACCGCTTTTCGATCCATGCTCTATAATTGGCTGGTGGTTTATCTGGGAAATCTGCTTGCCTCTTTTGCTGTTGCGGCAGCCCTGGTTTTTTCCGGGCAAATGGATTATGCCGGGGGGCAGATAGCTGTTTACAGCATCAAGCTGGCGGCCTATAAATGCAGCCTGCCTTTTTCTTCTGCCTTTATCTTCGGTATTTTCTGTAATATCCTGGTCTGTTTGGGGGTTTTGTGCAGCTTTTCTGCCAGGGACACTTTGGGAAAAATTGCCGGGGCTTATTTGCCGGTGGCTTTTTTTGTGATTTGCGGCTTTGAGCACAGCGTAGCCAATATGTATTATATTCCGGCAGGATTATTTGCCCTGAAAATTCCTCAATACACCGCCCTGGCCCTGGACGCCGGGATCAATACTACCTCCTTGACCTGGGCTTCCTTTTTACTTAAAAATCTGCTGCCGGTAAGTCTGGGCAATCTAATAGGAGGCCTGGCCTTCGGCTGCCTGATGTGGCTATGTTTCCGAACTGAAGCCAGAGGCTAGTACCATGTGTCAACTAAATCTTTGCAAAATCACTCCTAACGTCATCCCGGACTTGATCCGGGATCCCCTGCTTGCCTCCGGGGTATTCCGGGTCAAGTCCGCAATGACGGGAAAGCGAAAGTGGATGGTTTTAGATGTCACAGCCTACTGGAAGACGGAAGACAGAACGGGTAGCTTTGCTTTGGCAAAGCATTATTTCTACATATACCCGAGAACGAAAACATTTTCTATTAATCCGCCGAGGATTTTTGTCGTCAGGTGGTGCGGGAAAACCGCAGGAATGCTTGTTGCCTTTCAAGGTTTTC
>WRHF01000088.1 GCA_009783415.1 Clostridiales bacterium | reverse complement strand
CCCATTCCTGCCAGGATAGCCCACTCGTCATCGGCATGTTTAGCTTCTGCATCCGCTGTAGCAAAGAACAGTTTGGCTATTATCGGATAGCCATCGGCCAGAGCCTTGGCTGCAAATGCCTGGTAGGCTGCAGCTGCATTAGTTTCTCCTTGTACCGCGGCATAGAGATTAGCATAGGTCGATCCCCAAACAGCATACAGTGCCATATCTCCATCTTCAACTGCTAACCTTCCATCGGGATGCGTTTTATCAGGTGTAGTCGCCTCTTCATCTGTCGACCAGCCTAAAAACTTACAGCCTTCTTTGGCAAATGAACCGTCATCTACAGCGGGCGGAAAGTGAGTGAAATTTGGAAAAGGTCCTTGGTCAGTAGGTGTGTCGCCCTCGCCACCATTCAAATCATATGTAACCAGGTATTCATTAGCTTCACCTTCATCATCCTTATCTGGCTCCCATACGGAGTACAATATAACATCTGAATCATCTATTTCGAATTCAGCACCTTCTTGGAATACTTTTGAATCCTCTTTTAAATCGTCATCCTCTGTCCAGCCTACGAATCTATATCCCACAAGATGCAGGCCAAA
The DNA here is from genome assembly GCA_009783415.1 of Clostridiales bacterium. Taxonomy (GTDB): domain Bacteria; phylum Bacillota; class Dehalobacteriia; order UBA4068; family UBA4068; genus WRHF01. Next base: position 11,890 of record WRHF01000088.1, on the reverse strand, counting down.
TTGAGGTTCGTCACATCTGCCAGCCACCGGAACAATGTTACCTTCTTCAAGATCCGAAACTCCAGCAGGAGGTGTTCCGTGTAGTGATGCAAACGCTGAATCTATCGGCTCGCCAGAATACGTAAGTGTGTAGGTATCTGGTACCGGTGTAGCAAAAACGGTTAGGTTGATAGCGAGCGCTAAAACCAGCAGCCCCGCTAAAAATAAAACTGGAAGAATCTTTTTCATAATGCAAATTCCTTTCTTGATAAATATTTTTTATTCTTGAAATCCTATGTTATTTTTTCTTACCTGCAAAAGGTCAAGTGACTTTGGGGTATGCCCCCATTTTTTTCGGATTTTTAAGGGAATCAACCCAAACTCATACGCAATCCTCCTTATACCATTTTTTACTAAAATATAGCCATTAATTGTTATAATAGCATAGAATCCCTCTATTTGCAAATAAATGTTAATATTTTTAATATTCTTTTTTCGCCTTATTGCCTTTTAAAACTACTTTTTTCACTAGTATAAACCTATATATCTTGCAATGTATGTAGGTTTTCATTATGAATAATTCTCTTTCATGTCGTAATTTGTCGGAATAAATAAATATTTTACAGAATCGTTGATTTGTGGTAAATTTTTGTTTGTATGTTTGAAAAAATTTATCAGGGAGAATAAGTATATGGGAAAATATGGATTTTACAAGATTTTCGGCAAACTCTTGATTTTGGTAATTGTTCTGTCAATGCTACCAGCAACAAATTTATCTGCGGTAGTTGATGGCTATGGCAAAAATGGTAAATTTCTAGCCCCCATAGAAGCCCCGGATCCCACTGCCATAAAAATACGTACTGCTGCAGAACTGGACGATATCCGCAACAAAGGACTAGCTGGCAGCTATGTGCTGATGAATGACATTGATTTAGCCGCTTATAAGGATGGTAAATGGGAACCTATTGGGAATTCTGAAAGTAATGCTTTTACAGGTATATTTGATGGACAAGGGTATGTAATTGAGAATTTGCAGGTAACAGGCGATACATATCGATATTCCGGACTCTTCGGCTATGCCAATGCTTCATCTATAAAAAACGTTGGCTTGATAGATGCTGAAATTAATTCTAATTTTTTCTATGACTCTTATGTCGGCGGAATTTGCGGCTACAATACCGGCTCCATTGCTAATTGTTTTAATATTGGGACTATTTCTAATCATGCCGAAGGATCTCCTATTATTGGGGGGATTTGTGGAATAAGTATGGGGACGATCTCTAATTGTTATAATATTGGATATATTTCTGCTTTTAGCCACTTTAATCCTTCCTATGCAGGGGGAATTTGCGGTGAGGCTTTTGGTGCAATATTGAAATGTTATAATACGGGGAGCATTTCTGCCACAAGTGGGCCTACTGAATATTCTGTTGCTTGTTTCGCTGGGGGAATTACCGGATCCTTTGGCTCAGGTATCATCTCCGGCTGTTACAACATGGGTAATATTACTGCTGATCCTGAACCTTTTGCTTCTTCTGCTGCTGTAGGTGGAATCTGTGGCGAATTCAGTTCCGGTACTATCTCCAACAGTTATAATGCGGGAAATATTTCTTCTACTGCTACATTTGGATCTTCCTTAGCCGGAGGTATTTGTGGCTATAGTTCTAGCATTGATTTTAAATATATCTCGAATTGTGTTGTTCTTTCTAAGCAAATAAGTGCGATTACTAATAGGTATATAATTGGCCCCATCAGCAGCAAAAACAATAACTTGGTTCTTGAAGGCATTACTGGCGATCCCGTTAACGATGCTACCCGCTCCATTAGTCTAGCCGAAGCTAAAGACCAGGAAACTTATAAGGCGCTGGGATGGGATTTTGAGGATATTTGGTATATGGTGCCTGGTTGCGATTATCCTCAATTAAGGGGTATGCCGCTTGAACCCGATAATGAATATACTGTAACCTTCGCTGCCGGCAGGCATGGCACGATGGATCCCTCCTCTGCCAGGGAAGAAGTGGTCCATGGAGAGACTGTAAAGGATGTTCCAGAGATAGAAGCTGATACCGGCTATGTCTCCATTGGCTGGTATTCCAGCTTTGGCGGTATTTACGATAAAGAGGCAGTTGGTTTGTATTCAATAACAAGAGATATCACCTTCACTGCCGTATATACTGACAGCGCCAATGCCACTGTCATTTTTGACTACAAAGGCGGAACAGCCAAGGAAATCGAACCTAATAGAGAGATAGATCCTGATAAAGAAACTGTTCCGGATAGAGAGGTGGATTCCGATTATGTAAGCGGCAGGCCGGACTCCTCTTATGATGTTCCTGCCCCGAAAAGAACAGGATATATCCATATCGGCTGGCAAGAGGGCATACCCAATGGAATTTTTGGTAAAGCGGAAAGTATTATCAAGTATTCCGCTAAGTGGGCAGCTCTTGTTAATACCGTAACATTTGATGAAGGCATACATGGTACTATTATTTCCGAGGAACGAAATCAAAGCGTCCTTTATGCCGACAGCGTCAGCTACGTGCCGGTAATAAAGGCCGATAGCGGCTATGTTTTCCTCGGCTGGGAGTCAAACTTTGGCGGCATCTATGATTCTGAGGCGGTAAAATCATATCCTATTATCCGGGATATAACTTTTACTGCCCGGTATGCCAGCCTCAGCAAAGCCACGGTCATCTTTGATTATGACGGCGGAGCCGTTGGCAGTGATACCATCAAATACTATATTGGCGAACCGGGTGAAAAGTACGATAAACCCACGCCCACAAAAATCGGCTATACCCTTGACGGCTGGTCGCCTGAGGAACCGGGCGGTATTTTTGGAGATAGAGGCAGCAGTATGGTCTACAAAGCCAAGTGGAAAGCGAATATTTATACTGTCACCTTTCAAGCAGGCGTTAATGGCATAATAGAAACTGCTGCTGAAAACAAGGAAGTGAGCTATAAGGTTGAGTTTGAAGGCAGTGTCGAGAAAGTTCCCCCTATTACTGCAGACAGTGGCTATACCTTCCCGGATTCCTGGTCGACGAATGGAGGCAGCCCCTATTATAGCAGCGAGGCTATTCTTGGCTTGGCCATAATAGGGGATACCGTTTTTACCGCCCAATATCGAAGTTTAACTCCTCCCGGTGGCAGCGGAGGCAGCGGAAGTGCTACAGCTACCTTGACAGTTAAGGGTGTCGATAAAACCTCGAACTCTACTATTTATAATCAAAGTACTACGGTTTTGGTCGGAGAAACCGAAATAGTTCCCGCCCCGATCATAAAAGGCTATGCTTTAGACAAAGATTCCCCGACATCGCAAAGCATTGCCATCAAGACCGGCAGTAATACGGTTACATTCTATTATATTTATACAATGGGAGAGCCGGAAGGAGCCGCAGGCCGGGAAGGCTCCGGCGAACGAACCGGGCAGCAGGGGAGGGCGCCTGCCGGTACTAAGGTCAAAGAGACCTTGGAAACAGAAGAACATATCCGCTATCTCAACGGCTATCCCGATGGCTCGGTTCGTCCGGGCGGCAATATTACCCGGGCCGAGGTTGCTTTGATATTTTGGCGTTTGCTCAAGGATCCAGCTAAAAACGACAGCATAAGCAGCAGATTCAGAGATATCAAAGACGATGAGATATATACTCAGGCAGTAAATTATCTAGCAAAAATTGGAATTTTGCATGGTTATAAAGATGGCAGCTTCAAGCCTTGGGCAGCAATCAGCCGGGTCGAATTTGTAGCGATTGCCGGCCGCTTCGATGATTTGGCAAGCGGCATGGATAATCCCTTTAAAGATGTGCCTGAGGATTATTGGGCCTATGGCTATATCCTTTCCGCTTATCAGAAGGGCTGGATCGAGGGCTATCCGGGAGGGGAATTCCGGCCGCAAAGCAGTATCAACCGGGCCGAAGCCGTAAAAATCGTCAATTGTATGCTGGGCCGGGGAATTCAGCTGGCTGATCTGCCGGAGGATGTGCCAAGCTATACAGATTTGGCACGCACTCACTGGGCCTATTGTGAAATTATGGAAGCCTCTTGTGACCATGAATTTGAGCGCAAAGAGGATGGCTGGGAAAGATGGAGAGAAGAGCATGTAATAGGTAATAGGTAATAGGTAATAGGTATGGTTGTTTTGCTTCGCAAAACTATTGAATTAAAACCATGTAAATATACATGTCATACTGGAGGTCTTGATGCGGTTGATTAAGGCAAAAATGGTTGAAATCCGCGAAGATGAAGGTATCGTTACAGTTATACCCGTTGTGGATAAGGTTGAAAGCCCTCTCCGTGGCTTTTGGGGCGATGGCAAACTGTCCACCGAGCGGTTTTTAGAGCAAAAGCGTTTAGACAAGGAGCTTGAGGAGATATGAACAAAACCTTTGTTATTCCGACTTAAGCAGAAGCTATCTTGCTATTTGGCAAGATAATCTAAAAGTCAAAATAACACTTGAATCAATAGAAGGCAAGAAGCAGGCAAACAAGGTTAATTGGTATAATTTACCAATTAACCTTGTTTGTAAAAAAATCTCTTCGAAAATCTGGAACAATTAGGAGAATGATTTCGTCATATAGCATATAAATAGAAGTCCGGCCAGCGCGGTCTTTGACCGCTCGAATTCGGAGTTCGGAATTCTGAATTCTGAATGTGGGTAACTTTTCGTTTCGCGAAAACTTCCTAACCTGTTACTTGTTACCTATTACTTATTACCTGAATTCTTGAGGAGGCTAAAGATCATGAAACGTACTATAATAATTTCCTTGATGGCGGCGGCGCTGTTGATTGTTTTAACGGCTTCGACAATGTTGATGGTATCCAATCTTGGTAATGTCTATGCCACAGATGAGGAACAAACAGTTGAAGCTGTCCGGAGCGCTTTTTCCGGCTCTATCATTTTGTATATAGGAAGCCCGGAGGCCATTGTCAATGACCAGACTACCCGGATAGATCCTAAAAATGCGGCTGTGGTGCCTTTTATTAATAACGGGCGTACCTTGATGCCTATCAGTTTTGTGGCAAATAATCTGGGCTTTGAGGTCAAATGGCAGGAGGCCGATAGAGTCGTTATCCTAAAAAAGGACGATTTGACTTTGGAATTTACTCTTGATTCCAAAATCATGAAGAAAAACGGCGCGGCCACCGAAATGGAAACCGCCGCTGTGATCAAAAACGGCCGCACCCTGGTGCCTATTTTCTATGTCAGCAAAGCCCTGGGGCAATTTGTGACTTATGATCAGGGGCTGATAGTCCTGGACAGCGAGAGGATATATAAGCCAGCCGAGGACCGGGCTTATTTGGATTCCCTGATAGCCCGACTTGCCACCTTGCCGATTGTCGGCAGTAAAGACAAGTTCAACAGCCTGATGAAAAACATAGCCACAGCTCATAATCAGGACCGGGGCGAGCTCGTTTACGGCTTTGATGCCGTCATGATTGCCGATCCTCCTGTACCTGCACAAGATAATGCCATGCCGAATGAAGCGCCGGCGGTCAGCCAGCCGGAAGCCGATGTCAGGCAAGCTAAAACTACTCAAGTCACAGCTGAAGGCGGCGGCGATCTTGATTACTCCTCCACCAATATTCAGGTGGAAGGCGTTGACGAGGCCGATATCATCAAAACAGACGGCCAGTATATATATCATCTTGCCGGCATGACCCTGAATATTATCAAGGCTAATGCTGCGGGGAATATGGAGATGACCTGCTCTTTTGATCTGGGAAAAGAGCAGGCGGACTTTTATCCTCAGGATATGTATGTTGACGGCGACAAGCTTTGCCTGATCGGAATGGAGCATAATTATCAGACCTTTGATTTCCAGATACCCAGAGATACCGAAGATGATATTGACATTATGCCGCTCCATTTCGGGAAAAGTTTTACCAAAGTTATGGTCTATGATATCACAAATAAAGCCGCGCCTAAGCTGGCCCGGGATTTTAGTACCGAAGGCAACCTGATTTCCAGCCGCAAGGTGGATAATAACCTTTACCTGATCATCAACTATTATATGTCTTTTTATGGCCTGAAGGAACCCAGCGAGGTGGTACCCCTTTACCACGACAGCTCCGAAATGGCCGGCGGCAAATACAGCGCTTTAGACTTTACAGCTATGCGCTATTTCCCCGGCGAAGAGGATAGCAGTATGCTGATAGTCTGCGGCCTGGATCTTAAAGACGACAAGGAAGAAGCTAAAATCACCTCTATCATCGGCTCCGGCAATACTGTCTATATGTCCCGCTCGGCTCTTTATATAGCCAAACATGATTATCGCGGCTCTTTTGCCAGGGGAGGCAGCGTAAGCACCGATGCGACCACCTTCTTTAAATTTGTTCTGGATAACGGCAATGCCATCTACAGCACCAAGGGCGAGACGGATGGTTATGTGCTGAATCAGTACTCCCTGGACGAATACAATGATTGCCTGCGGGTGGCGACCACGGTCAATTCAGCCGGCGGAAGCAAAAATGCCCTTACGGTTTTTGACGAGTCTATGCAGGTTATTGGCAAAATAAGCGATATGGCGCCCGGCGAGCAGGTTTATTCGGCCCGCTTTATGGGAGAGAAGGCTTTTATGGTCACATTCCGCACCGTGGATCCGCTTTTTGCCATTGACCTAAGTGATCCCCGTAACCCCAAAGTCCTGGGCGAACTGAAAATACCGGGTTACAGCACCTATCTGCATCCCTATGACGAGAATCATCTGATCGGCTTCGGCCGGGATACCGAAGAGCTGACGACCCTTGATTCCAAAGGCAATGTTGTCGATGTCAGAGCCGTCAACCGCGGCTTGAAGCTGGCCCTCTTTGATATCAGCGATATGACTAACCCCAAGGAAATATCCGTAGTCAGTATCGGCGATGAATCCACCCATTCTGATCTGCTCTATAATCCCAAGGCTATGCTTTTCTCCCGGGAAAAGGGCTTTATAGCTTTCCCGGTGACCCAATACTCCTACTCCGGCAAGGAGGAAGAGCTATTTGCCGGAGCCCATGTTTATGATATCAGCACAAGCGGGATCAAGCTGCGGGGTAAAATCAGCCATGGCAGCGGGAATAACCTGGACTATGACAAATACTATGACAACCTGATCCAACGGATAATCTATATCGGCGACACTTTCTACTCCGCCGCCAACGGAGGAATCCAAGCCAATGAAATCAAGAGCCTGAAATATCTGGATTACCTGAAATATTAACGCGGCTGCGCCGCAAGAAGTCAGAATGTTAGTAACTTTTCACTCCGCGAAAACTATTGAAGCAAATTACTTGTTTTTATTTATATCGTTACACCGTAAACTACCGGGAAATCACCACCTGCCCATTTACCCCTTTCTTGGAAAAAGCCACCCGCCGGGTGGCTTTTTCTTTGTTGATCAAATCCCGGCATGGCAGGTGCGGACAAGGCATGCCGTGCCCGCAGCTCAAATAACATTATATGGTATTACGCCAAAATAAAAAAGCAATATATAGTGTTTTGCCTATTGACATTTAGTAAAAATGTTATATAATAGGATTATTCGGCCGGGAACAAAACCCCGACCCTACAGAGAGCGCTGGTTTTCAATTGTGAATCGTGAATTGTGAATTGAATTAATTTGGGGGTTGGAAAATGAAAATTACAGAAAACGCACGGGTCGTATTGGAAAAAAGATATCTTAACAAGGACGGGGACGGCAACCTCATCGAAACGGTGGAGGAGCTTTTTGACCGGGTTGCCGGATCTATAGCGGCGGCGGACAAGCTGCACCGGGAAGATGCCGATATCAAAAAGACAAAACAGGTTTTTTATGATATGATGACGAATCTGGAATTTTTACCCAATTCGCCGACACTAATGAATGCCGGACGTCCTTTGGGCCAGTTGTCCGCTTGTTTTGTTTTGCCCATCGGTGATTCCATGGGGGAAATATTCGAAACCTTAAAACAAGCCGCCTTGATCCATCAAAGCGGCGGCGGGACCGGTTTTTCCTTTTCCCGCCTGAGACCAAAAGGCAGCATGGTGCGTTCCACCGGCGGGGTGGCCAGCGGTCCCATCAGCTTTATGAAAGTCTTTAATATTGCCACCGAAGCCGTAAAACAGGGCGGTACCCGGCGCGGCGCCAATATGGGCATTTTGCGGATAGATCATCCGGATATCCTGGAATTTATTGACTGTAAAAAAGACAGCAATGAGATCAATAATTTTAATATTTCCGTAGGCCTGACCGAAAAGTTTATGCAGGCTGTTATTAATAATGAAGATTATGAACTGATTGATCCCAATCATAATAAAGCCATACGTACCCTTTCGGCCCGGGAAGTTTATGATAAAATCGTTGATTCGGCCTGGCAGAACGGAGAACCTGGAATAATTTTCCTGGATAGGCTGAACCGGGACAATGCAGTGCCGCAGCAGGGAGAGATCGAAGCCACCAATCCCTGCGGCGAACAACCCCTTTTACCTTATGAATCCTGCAATCTGGGGTCCATCAACCTGGTCAACATGGTCAAAAAAAGCGGTTCCAAAAACGAGATTGATTGGGACAAGCTGGCCGGTACTGTGGAAAATGCGGTTCATTTTTTGGATAATGTGATCGATGTCAATAAATATCCCATAGAACAAATCCGCAATGTGACCAAAGAGACCCGGAAAATTGGTTTGGGGGTGATGGGCTGGGCTGATCTGCTGCTGCTTTTGGGTATAGCCTATAATTCTCAAGCCGCGGTGGATTTGGCAGGGCAAGTGATGGCCTTTATCAACGATAGCGCCAAAAAGGCCAGCCGGGAGCTGGCCGGCCGGCGCGGTGTCTTTCCTTTGTATGGCGAAAGTATCTATGCCGAAAAAACAGCTTTAAGAAATGCCACAGTCACAACTATTGCCCCTACCGGCACCTTATCCATCATTGCCGGAGTATCCAGCGGGGTAGAGCCTGTTTTCGGTTATGTCTTTATCCGCAATGTGATGGATTCTACCCAGCTGATCGAGGTCAACCCCATCCTGGAACAGGAGCTGAAAAAGCGCGGGCTTTACAGTGAAGAGCTGATGAAGAAGATTGCGGGGGCTGCCAGCCTGTCCCAGGTAGAGGAGCTTCCTCAGGATATCAGGGATATTTTTGTCTCTGCTCATGATGTATCCCCCGGCTGGCACATTAAAATGCAGGCCGCTTTTCAGCAGCATACCGATAACGCGGTCTCAAAAACCGTCAATTTCCCTTTCAGCGCCACCCGGGAAGATGTCAGCGAGGTCTATATGCTGGCCTATGAACTGGGCTGCAAAGGGGTGACAATTTATCGGGACGGCAGCCGGACCGCTCAGGTGCTGAATATCGGCAAAGTCAACTCCGGCACCGGGGAAAGCCGGGAATGCGAACAGTGTCAAAATTATGAAGAACTGCTGGCCAAGCTGGAAAGTGAGAAAAAACCGGCCATGGTATACGGAGAGATCCAACCGCGGCCCCGCCCGGAAATTACCCAAGGTTTCACCGAGCGCTGCGAGATCGGCTGCGGCAAACTGTACATAACCATCAATTATGACGAGGACGGTATCTGTGAAGTCTTTACCAATACCGGCCGGCATGGCGGCTGCCCCTCCCAAAGCGAGGCGACTGCCCGCCTGGTTACCGTTGCCCTGCGTTCCGGCGTAGACGCCCGCCATGTGGTCAAGCAGCTTAGAGGTATCCGCTGTCCTTCCACCATCCGCCAGCCCGGCAAAAAAGCCTCTTCCTGCCCGGATGCCATTGCCAAAATCATCGAAAGCACCTTGAATTATCAGGATAAAAACGGCTCCCTGGACGGGCTGAACGGCACCACCGGCTATAAGGGCCTGCAGGAAGTGGATTTTTCCAAGCAAGCCAGGAATTGTCCGGAATGCGGCGCCCGGGTAGAACATGAAGGCGGCTGCGTCGTCTGCCGCCATTGCGGATACTCTAAGTGCGGTTAGATTTTTTGTGGTGTTAAGCAGGCTGGGGGGTTGAAGTTGAGCTGTGGAAGCAACTTTCTTTTAGAGTGGAGAGTGGAGTGTGGAGAGTGGAGTTGTTGGAAACACTCTTCACCAAGTCCGTCATTCTGCGCGAAGTCGCAGGATTCATTTGCCTAGTGGCCCGCAACATCTAAAGATTTACAAATATTTGCGAGGATTTTTGCTGTCATGCAAGGCGGAGGAGCCGCAGCATAGCCGAGATATGTAAGGTGACGACAACGAAGCAGGGCGGCAAAAAGACCGCAAAGATTGTAAAGATTTAGGTGTTGCGGGCCACCAGCATCATATTATCGTTATATTTTGCTAAAGTGGAAATAAAATAACAAGAGACTAAATAATAGCGGCGGTATCGTTTGCCGTCATTCCGGGCTTGACCCGGAATCCCCCGGAGGCAAGCAGGGGATCCCGGATCAAGTCCGGGATGACGTTAGGACCGATTTTGTAAAGATTTAGTTGACACATGGTACTAATAGTATGTAACATCTAAAACCTTATTTTATAATATCCCCGTCATTTTTGGCTTGATCCGGAATGACGTAAGGAATGATTATGTATAGTTTGTATAGTTTTAAGTGACAGAAGATATAGTTACTAGGAACGAGGAATTGGAATGGTTGGTTCTGAGGTAGGGGCTTTTTATGAACCTTTGTGGACTAAGTCTTTTTGGAAGATTTGGGTTTTGAATTTTGTTGTCAGTATTTGGTTTTTTATCCACAATGTTGTTTTTCCTTTTTATGTCAAGCATTTAGGCGGCACGGAGATGACGGTGGGTTTGGTGGCTGCCTGCTTTGCTTTGACCGCCATCCTGATGCGCCCGGTAGCCGGCTGGATTTTGGATCATAAGAGCCGCGGCGGCTTGCTTAAATTCGGGGTGCCGGGAATGGCTCTTGTCTCCGTATTGTTCCTGATTGCGCCGGTTTTAAGCCTGGCTGTAGTCTTGCGCCTGGCTAGCGGCTTGATTTTCTCCGGGGTAGGCACAGCCAGCAATACCAATGCCTGTGATATCATTCCCCAAAGCCGTTTCGGTGAAGGTATGGCTTTTTTGGGCCTGGGCAATAGCCTTTCCAATGCCGTAGGTCCGGCGTTGGGGCTGCTGATCATGACCCGTTACGGCTTCAATGCCAGTTTTGTGGTCGCGGCGGTTTTGGTATTACTGGCCATTTTCGCCGCGCAAAGTCTGGTTTATAAACCCATAGAGCGCCGGGAGAATCTGCCGGGTCAGCGCCGCTTAAAGCTCTCCGGCCTGTTTTCTGCCGCTGCTTTACCCGCTTCGGTATTGCTCCTCTATGCCGCGGCTGCCTTTGGCGGCATCAGCGTCTTCATCGCCCTCTACGGCGAAATTTCCGGTTTGGGATCAGGGGGGATCTTCTTTATGCTGGTAGCCCTGGGTACCGGCAGTACCCGCCTTTTCAGCGGCCGCTTGGCCGACAAATACGGTGAATTGCCAATGGTAGTGATGGGCAATAGCGGATTTTTCCTGGGGCTATTGCTGTTATTATTTATCAGCACCCCCTGCTATTATCTCGCAGGCTTGTTCTTTGGCCTTGGGTTCGGTCTTTTGTTCCCGGCAATGCAAACCATGGCGGTGCGTACAGTACCGATGGAAAAACGCGGTGCAGCAACCAGCACTTTTATGTGTTCCTACGACATAGGCGCCGGGCTGGGCGGGCTATTGGCCGGCTGGCTGGTAACGATATGGGGCTATCGGCCCATGTTTGGCGTCATGATCATTTTCGTCATTTTATCCTGCCTAACCTATTGGCTCTGGGCCTCCAAAACCCCTTCTGCTTTTAAGAATTTTAAGGGGGTAGGTACTACCTCATAAAAGCTTATGTGCATTCAAGTATTCGTGTCAGCTTTAAACCACAAATGTTCCTTCGCAGCATACTCTCAGCTACGGCTAAATGTATTATTATCGAACGGATGCCTTTTGGTGACTTTACTAT
>WRHF01000087.1 GCA_009783415.1 Clostridiales bacterium | reverse complement strand
GGACATAATGGTCAAACGCAGCTCTGCATCGGGATCCAGGGTATTGATATTGTCAGTGAGGAAAAATACACCAATACCAAATTCCTTTAATTGCCGGGTATAGAAAATACTGTCCAGGGTATTTCTGGCAAAGCGGGAAATTTCCTTGGTGAGGAGAAGATCAAAGCAACCGTCCTTTCCGTCAGCAATCATTTGCTTGAAGCCCGTTCGTTTTTGGATACTGGTACCGCTGATACCTTCATCTACATAGAGCCCGCAAAAGAGCCAGTCCGGATTTTTTTTGATATATTGCTCAAAGAATTGTTTTTGGTTGGCAAGAGAATTCAATTGCCCGTCCTCTCCGCTGCTGACCCGGCAATAAGCCGCCACCTTTTTCATGGAATACTCCTTTTGGCGGTTTCCATTAAAATTTTTAAAACTTTATCCAGCTGCTCTTTAGTGATCAGCTGTTTGCTATATAACGCCTTAGCTGCACCGCATTGCAGATTGAGCATCAGAGCCTGATAGTCCGGCATAAACATCACCTAATCATCTATATTAAGGTTATGCTTGACTTATTATATGATATTTTCTCAGTCTAGCAGGTTTCCATGTTTTGACAGTATACTTTTTTTCAGGTTAGTACAGAGATTATATTGACAAGCTTATCCATTTTAGGTATAATTAGCGTGTGTAGTAATATACCCGGAATCTACCGGGTGGAGATTAAGATTCGCTGGCTGCTTTTTCGATCTTATTTTCCACCAAAACAAATACTCCTCAAATGCCGATAGACCCTCCACTGCGGTCTGCGGCCACAGCGAAGGGTCTACTCGAAAAACCAACTTTCTTCATCCTCCGTTTTTTACACTAACTAAACTGAGCTGGGACATTAAGAAGGAAAAATGAAATTATTAAAGTATGAATGTATTAACTATTTGTCTAATTATGAAGGGATGGTTCACGGCTATCTAAAACTTACAGGATTAACTAAATATCTATTAGCAAAATCAATTTAGGAACTATAGTGTTTTTGGCCTCCTTTCAGTCGGTTTCTCTTATGTGTTTAATAATAATAAACCATAAATATGAAAGGATGTCACGAGAAATGGAACAAAATGATGTTTTTTGGGAACAGAATGCATTTTTTCGGTTATTGCGGAGGAGATACCGCGTGAGGATTGCAATATGTGACGACAATCCCAAATTAATAAAAGAGGTCGAACCCGTACTCTATAAGTATGCCAACCGGCATCGGTTGGAGTTAGCGGTAGATGGATACTGCTCCGGGGAGGCCTTATTGTCTTCTGTCGATGAGTATGATATCGTTTTTCTTGATTATCAGATGGGGGGCTTAAATGGCCTGGAAACAGCCAAAGTTATTCGTAGCAGGAATATGCTGAGTAAAATCGTCTTCTTGACGGATTTTCCCTATTTTGTCTATGAAGCTTTTAAGGTGGATACTTTCCGTTTTTTCCCAAAACCGATTTACGAAGCGGATTTGTTCCAGGTCATGGATGATTATTTTGCCAAATACGGCAACGATTATCCTTTGCAGCTAAGATGTAACCGGGAGGTCGTAACCTTAAATACCAGGGAGATAGTGCTTGTCCGGGCTAAAGGAAAGCATTGTTGCCTGCATTTGCAGGATCGGAAACTGGAATGTACCCAGTTGATGGTTGCGATCGAGTCCCAGTTACCGAGAACTCACTTTTTTAAGGTGGCTAGGGATTATATTATTAATTTCCACTATATTGATAAATATAATAAAGAGTACATATTCTTTAAAAACGGAGACAAGGTTCCTATCAGCCGGAAATATTCCAATGACTTCAAAGACAATTACCGGCGCTATACTGCCCGGAAAAATGCATAAGACCGATATCCTGCTGAGGCAGGGAAATACCCTTCTTTTTTTGCACAAGCGTTATTGCCGGTGTTCCCTTTGTCGAAAAGTGCATAACACATATGTAGAGGGCGGCCCTTGGCCACCCTCTATTTCAACTTTCTTATAGAGTTAAGGGGTTTTATAGAATCTCTAAGATCGGGATGGTTCACGGCCCTCCCGCATTCGGATCAACTAAATATCAAAATGAATATTTCTGTAAGGAACGATAATATTTTCAAGCCTCATTTACAAGAAGTTTTTTTGCACTAATGGTTCTAAAGAAATCTTAAAAAAGATGGGACGGTTCATGTCTATGTCGTATCTGGTATGTAGGATCAACGGCCAAGCGCCCAATCGGTAATGATTTTTATTAATGCCGGCATTTTTTTATCCCCCTTTCAAAAATGGTTTCTTTATTTTTGATTTGTCTAATAAATTATGGAGCAGATAAACGATGGGACGGTTCAGGTTTATTCCGTATCTGACGGATAGTTAACGACCAAGCAGATAATCGGTAATGATTTTAAATATTGCCGGCATTTTTCTGACCCCCTTTCAAAAATGGTTTTTTTTCACTCTATATATAAGAAACCATATTTTTAAGGGATTGTCAAAAAAAATGTAATAAAATGTCGTTAATTAGGAATAAGATGCGTAAATATGGCTGAATATAGAGAAATTACACGAAAATTGTAGAAAAATGTCAAATAATCCCATAAACAGGGGGCGGAATTGTTGGAGGAATAAAAAAGTGACGAGTTTCATCTGGATGGAAACTTTCTTTAATCTGGTCAATATTCATATTTTGCTGATAGGGGTATTAAATGGCAAGCTGAGAAAAGGCCGTTTTTTTATTCTTTTTTCCATGATCCTTTTACCCAGTTTAGCCATATCTTTTTTCCCCCAAATCCCGATTGATGCATTAGTTATATCTTTTTTGTGTATGGCTTTTATTTTTCTCATTCCATTGTTTTCAGTGAATGGACTGGCTAAGATGCAAATGCTGTATGTATCTTTATTCTATGTGGGCTTGACGACTGCACTGATTACTCCAGGTATTTGGATTGTCAGCGCTCTTAACTTAAACTTAACCTTTTGGTATCTTATCGAAATGCTTATTCATATCATGATGTTGTCCTTATGTATTTTAATGGCTAAAGGGCGAATATTTGTCAATATTTCCCAAATGCTTTTGATTCCCGGAGGACAAAAAATAATATTGCTGCTGGCCATCTGGTCTAGCACCGCTGTTGCCTACTTTCTTTCCCAGTTGTTTTATGACTATAGAGGAGATCCTATGATGCTGCTGATACAGCTCTTATGTGCTGTGTTGGTCATTTTGATAGGAGTAATGTGCCCGCTTTGGATTGCCGGGAGTATTTCTTCCATATATCACCGCACCCTTTCTGCTGCCGCCGAAAAGCAGATCCAGCGTCAAATTCATCAATATGAGGTACTGACTCAGGCGGATTTCAGTATTCGAAAATTCCGGCATGATTTCAAGCATTTACGCTTGTCTTTGGCCCGTAATTTAGAATTGGATAATAAGGAGGAAGCTTTGCGCTGTTTGAAGGAATTTGACAAACCCTTCGAGATAGATTACATATCTTTTTCTACCGGTAACCCGGTAGCCGATGCTTTGCTTTCGGAAAAGAAAACTATGGCAGATAAGTTAGCCATCCAGCTAAGTTTTAAGGGTGCGATTCCTCCGAAGGGAATATCGGCAACAGATTTATGTGTGATTTTGGGAAATGCTTTGGATAATGCCTTGGAAGCTTGTGAAAAAATAAAAAAGGCTCACGAGAAACGCTGGATTTCTGCAGAAGCCTATGCCGAGAATAATTTTTTCTTTTTATCAATTAGGAATTCCATGCAGGGAGATGCGCCGATCAAGGGTAACGCAATTGCTACAACCAAATCTGATAAAGCCTCTCATGGCTTTGGCTTGCATTCCATCCAAACGACAGTGAAGAGATATGGAGGAGAAATGGAGCTGCGCAGCGATGGCAGTATCTTTGAAATGAATATTTCGCTGGATTTAGTGAATGAGTGAATTATGAATTGTGCATTTTAGCTAACGTTCTTCCTACTGCAGAGGGGGCTATTGCCCTTGCTATTGAGGAAAGTGATGGCATTTTAGCGGATGCTTTGGTTCTGATTATTGGTTATGGCCGGGTATCCCAGGCTCTGGCCCCCCGCTTAGCTCCTTTGACCGGCGAGCTTTGTATTACCAACCGGGGAGCCGAGCGTCTGGAGCTGGCTGCCCAAGCCGGCTTCAGCGTGGTGACTTGGGCAGATTGGCCTTTGATCGCCGAAAAAGCGACCTATTTGTTTAATACGGTACCGGATCTGGTTTTACCCTGGGAAATATTGGTAAATTTGCGCCCCGATGTGTTAATCATTGATTTGGCAGCCCATCCCGGGGGTGTTGACTTTACTATGGCCAAGCAATTGAGGAAAAAGGCTATATTAGCTTCCGGCCTGCCGGGGCGCTATGCCCCGGCGGCGGCAGGAAAAACTCTGGCCCGAGTCTATCCGCCCCTTTTAGCTGCCAAATTGGAAGAAAGGGGAAAATGGGATGACTAAGGAACTTGATTTGACGGGTATAAAAATAGGTTTTGCTATAACCGGCTCCCATTGTATGCTGGCTGAAGTGATGAAAGTCATGCTGGATTTGCGGAGGCGGGGCGGGGATTTGACCGTTATTATTTCCGGCAGTGTGCGTGATAGTGATACTAAATTTGGCCATGCGGCTAATTGGCGGCTTCAAGCGGAGGAAATCAGCGGTAAAGCGCTGATAGATTGTATTGTAGATGCAGAACCCATCGGCCCGGAAGCCATATTTGATCTATTGGTGATTGCTCCTTGCTCCGGCAATACTATAGCAAAATTAGCTAACGGTATTACTGATAGCGCTGTTCTAATGGCAGCAAAGGCTCATCTCCGTAATCAGCGGCCGGTTTTGGTGGCTATTTCCAGTAATGATGCTTTGGGTATGAACTTGCGTAATATTGGCTCTTTGCTCAATAGTAAAAACATTTATTTTGTGCCTTTTGGCCAGGATAATTATAAACAAAAGGCTAATTCCCTGGTGGCGGATATGAGTAAAATCGGCGATGCGGCTTTATTGGCTATGGCTGGCCGGCAAATGCAACCGCTTCTATTGCGGGACTAAAACCCAACGATAAGATATGGTTGCCAAACTGTTGCAATAGTGCTATAATAGTTAGGAGTTAGGAGTTAGGAGTGCTTTAACAACTTCTGACTCCTACTCCAGATAAACCTGAAAAGCATTTAATAACAAGTTAGACACTGATTTACGCAGATTCAAACGGATTAGCATAGATTCTTTATTATTAAAAACAATATATTTTTGCTCATCAAATAACAGCAGCTAATTTTCTCATATCCTCAGGCAACAGCGAAAATCCGTTAAAATCCTTAAAATCCGTGTTTAATTATTTCATGCATCATTTTAAGCCAGCATATTTGCAGGTAAAACCAAAGATAAAGTGTATTTTATGACTTTTTTTATTCGAATTTGAGAGCTTTGTTCCTAGCTGAAAAATTGGCAGGAGGAGAATCTTGTGCGAAAATATGATCTGGCTGTTGTTGGCGCTACCGGGGCGGTAGGACAGGAGTTATTACAGGTTCTGGCCGAAAGGGGTTTCCCCTATGATCCGGAGAGCTTAAAACTTTTGGCAAGTGAAAGATCAGCCGGAAAGAAAATAAATTATCAAGGACGGGAATATACTGTAGAAGCAACTGTGCCGGATTCTTTTACCGGGGTAGATATTGTCCTTTTTGCCGGAGGCGCCGCCAGTAAGCTTTTTGCCCGTGAGGCAGTGGCCAGGGGAGCGGTAGTGATCGATAACAGCAGTACTTTCCGTTATGACGATAATGTGCCTTTGGTTGTGCCGGAAATCAATCCAAAGGATGCCGCCTGGCATCAAGGCATCATTGCCAATCCCAATTGTTCTACGATCCAAATGGTGATGGCCTTAAAGCCAATTTATGATGCAGTGGGCCTAAAGCGGGTAGTTGTTTCCACCTATCAGGCGGTAAGCGGTGCAGGGGTGGAGGCCATTGAAGAATTGCGCCGGCAGTCCGCTCTTGTCAGCCAGGGCCGGGAAATACAACCGAAAGTCTTTCCTCATCAAATCGCTTTTAATCTGATTCCCCAGATTGACGTCTTTTTAGAAAACGGTTATACAAAGGAAGAAATGAAAATGGTTTGGGAAACCAGAAAAATCCTTGGTGCTCCCGAGCTCGCGATTTGTGCCACTGCAGTCCGGGCGCCTGTCTATCGTTCCCACTCCGAATCAGTCAATATAGAAACAATCAAACCTCTATCTGCCAAAGAAGCTAAGGAATTGCTGGCTGCCGCTCCCGGGGTGGAGGTCCTGGATGACCCGGAGCAAAAATTATATCCTATGCCTTATCAAGCCAGTCATAGCGATTCGGTTTATGTGGGGCGGATCCGCGAGGATATTTCCTGCCAAAACGGCCTGGCCTTTTGGGTGGTATCAGACCAGTTAAGAAAAGGCGCAGCCACCAATGCAGTACAAATAGCAGAGCTTTTATATAAAGAAGGGGGAAAATCATGAATTTCGGCAATGTCATTACCGCTATGATAACTCCTTTTCATTCCGACGGGAAATTAAATTATGAGGCAGCTCAGCAGCTGGCCTGTCATTTGCTGGCTAATGGTTCCCATGCCTTGATTATTGCCGGGACAACAGGTGAAAGCCCCACCCTGGCAAAAGAAGAAAAACTGAATTTATTTGCGGCTGTGGGGGAGGCTATTAAGGGCAAGGCGCCTTATATTGCCGGAACCGGCAGCTACGATACGGCAGGTTCCGTGGCTCTTAGTAAAAAAGCGGCGGCAGCCGGGGCGGATGGTATCCTGGCAGTGGTCCCCTATTATAGCAAACCGCCCCAAGACGGTCTCTACCGCCATTTTGCGGCGATAGCAAAGGCTTCGGATCTGCCTGTTATCCTCTACAATATTCCTTCCCGGACCGGGATAAACATGCTGCCGGAAACCATAGCGCAGCTTGCTGAGATCGAGAATATTGTGGCGATCAAAGAATCTCCTGCTGTTATTGATCAAATCAGCGAGATCCGCAGCCTGACCGATGATGATTTTCTGATATATTCCGGAGATGATGCTTTGACCCTGCCTATGCTGGCCTTGGGAGCTAAGGGTGTGGTTAGCGTAGCCGCCCATTTGGTGGGTAAAGAAATTGGATCCATGGTAGCGGCCTTTGACCGGGGCGATAATAAGAAAGCTTTGGCTTTGCATAAGCGTCTTTTTCCCTTATTTAAAAAACTGTTTATTAATGCCAATCCCATACCTTTGAAATACTGCCTTAACAAACAAGGCTTTGACGCAGGCCCGTGCCGCCTGCCATTGACGGAACCGACACCGGAGCAAAAGACTATACTGGATCAAGTGTTAAAAACAGTTGCCGGTTAATGGCTGCCGGTATCTATAGCCTATCGGTTATAAGCAGTTATTTTGGAAATTTATATTGCTAAAAATAGAATTATTATTTTCTTTTACATAGAACTTCTGAGGATGGAAGGATTTCTTCTGTCTTCTTATTGGTGTTTGCATTAGAAAAGGAAATTAATATGAAAAAAGAAAGGACAAGTTAAGAAATTATGGAACAAAATGGAAAAAAAGAAAAAAAACCCCAATCTAGGGTCAGTAATTCAAAAAATAAAAATACCACTCCGAAAACCGAAAAAGGCGAAGGTAAAACCAGTTCTCATACTGTGGAAACAGAAAAAAAAGCGGCTCCGAATCAAAGCGGGCCGGTCAAAAGAAAAAGTAATCAGCCCGGTTTGCAAACCCAAGTCTCTCCCAACCTCAAATCTGTCAAAGAGCCCGGCAAAGGCAGCAGTTCCGTGACATCCCGGGCCGGCCAAAGTCAGCCTTTTCGGCCGCCTGCAAGGCCCGGCGAACGGCAGGAATTGCTTTTAAAAGTCATTCCCTTAGGTGGTTTGGGAGAAATTGGAAAAAATATGACTGTGATCCAATACGGCAAAGATATCATTGTGATCGACTGCGGGGTTATGTTTCCTGAAGATGAATTGCTGGGTATTGATCTTGTTATCCCGGATCATACCTATTTGCTGGATAACCGGGAAAATGTGCTGGGTTTTCTTATTACCCATGGCCATGAGGATCATATAGGGGCTATGCCCTATATTCTCAAGGATTTGGAGGTACCGGTCTATGCTTCCAGGCTGACCTTGGGCTTTTTGCGTAACAAATTTCAAGAGCATAAATTAAAGCCCCGCCTCTATGAGGTACGGCCCCGGCAAACTGTGACAATTGGCCCTTTTCAGGTGGAATTTATCCGGGTGGCTCATAGTATTCCCGATTCCTTGGCAGTGGCCGTGCATACTCCTGTGGGAACAGTTATGATGATCAGCGATTTTAAAATGGATATGTCCCCAATTGACGGCCAGTTGACGGATTTTGGCCAGATCAGCCGCCTGGGCCAGGAGGGAGTGCTGCTGCTTTTGGCTGACAGTACTAATGCGGAAAGGGAAGGTTTTACCCCCTCGGAAAAAACAGTAGGAGGGGTATTTGACAAAATATTCCTTTCGGCTCAAGGAAGGATCATTATTACTTCTTTTGCTTCCAATGTTCATCGTATTCAACAGGCCATTTGGTCGGCTGCCCGCTTTGGCCGCAAGGTAGCGGTGGTGGGCCGGGGTATGCAAAATGTTACTTCCATCGCTACAGAGCTGGGTTATTTAGAAATCCCTCCCAGTATTTTGATCGATGTGGATGCGGTAAACCGTCTGCCTGCCAGTCAGGTTTTGATTATCACCACCGGCAGCCAGGGAGAACCGCTTTCCGGCCTTTCCCGGATGTCAAGCGGAGAGCACCGGCAGGTCCATATCGTACCGGGGGACTTGATTATAATTTCCGCCAATCCTATTCCCGGTAATGAGCGTTTGGTTGGCAGAACTGTTGATAATCTTTTTCGCCAGGGGGCCAGTGTGATTTATGAGCGCTCCGAGGGCGTTCATGTTTCCGGGCATGCCAGCCGGGAAGAGCTGAAAGTTTTGCTGAATTTAGTAAAGCCTAAATTCTTTATGCCGGTCCATGGAGAATACCGGATGCTTTATAAGCATGCTTTGCTGGCTCAGGAAGTAGGTGTGGATCAGAATAATATCTTTCTTTTGGAAAATGGCCAAGTGCTGGAAGTGGGCCGCCGCCGCTGCCGGATTCACGGCTCTGTTCCCTCGGGCCGTACTTTGATTGATGGCAGAGGCATAGGTGATGTGGGCAATACAGTGCTAAGGGAACGGAAAACACTTTCCGAAGCGGGAATTGTCCTGGTAAATCTGGCAGTCAGCAAAAAAAGCGGCAATATTTTAGCCGGGCCGGAGATTTTTTCCCGGGGTTTTATATTTGAAAAAGAATATGAGCATATAATTGAAGAAGTGAGGGAAAGAGTCGAAAGCATTTGCCATACCTTCAAAGAGGAGAGGGAGGGCAAGACGGGGAAAGGTTCTGATTGGGGACAGGTAAAAAACCTGATCCGCTCCAGTATCAGCCGCTTTCTAATGGATTTAACCGGCCGCCGGCCCTTGGTTGTAACTGTTTTAACAGAAATCAACTAAGGCGGTCTTTGACCGCAAGGATTCAGGATTCAGTATTCAGAAATCAGAATGCGGGTAACTTTTCGCTTCGCGAAAACTATTGAACAAAATTCTTGTTTTTTATTTAAGAAACGAGTACGTAAGCTACCAAGGTGGGCTGCGCCCACAGCCCAATCGCTTTTAATTAAGCTTTCTCTGGCTCAGCCCAGTGGCTAGTATCTAGTGGCTAGTGGTTAGAACGGGTGACTTTCGCTCCGCGAAAGGATCATTTATTTAGTTCAATAGTTTATGATTAATGCTTTAGGCAACCTCTAATAAAGTACCAAATCTGAGGTTGGTGGTCATTTTGACCATCAACCTCTTTCTGTTTTCTGCCTTGGGGAAATATATAATAATATGAAAAATATGTCGAAATTAATCGGATTTCAGACTATTTAGTAATGTTTTGCTATTTACTAAGCATTTTCAAAAAATATATTGTAATTGGAAGAATAATATGGTATACTGTTGCAGTATTGGTAAAAAGCACCAATACTTGCTTGCCAAAGCTAAAATAAAGGAGGGGAAAAGGATGGATTATGGTTAAAATTGGAAATCTTTGAGGGTTAAGAAAAAGAAAAAAATTAAGAAAGGATTTGTGAAAAATGAAAAAAACCTCTAAAATTATCGTAATGATGCTTGTGTTGACTCTTGCCCTATTTGCAGCCGTTTCCGCCGCTTTTGCCGTAACGGCCTGTCCTGAGCCGTACGAGTTTACTCAACCGGACGGAACCATTATTGTCCTGTTTAATCAAGGTGATGAATTTATCAACTGGGTAGAGGATGTCAATGGAAATCTGGTAGTTTTTGTTGATGAATCAAATGCTTTTTGTTATGCTGAGTGGACTGATGAAGGCCCCGTTGCTACCCCCGAGTTTGTGGGCGTCGGTTTTGCCGCAATTGCTCCCTTGCCCAGGCCCCAAGGCCATGACATTCCCCAAGCTGTTCTTGATGCGGCAGAAGAAAGACGGGAACTGGAGCTCTACCCAATTACCGAAGTAGCCAATACCTTAATTGAAGATTTTGCTGCGGTTCCGGGCACTCCTCCTGTGGTTGTTCCTATTGAGCTGATGCAGCGTAAAATGCTGATGGTCCATGTTACTTGGGAAGACAGGAGCAATCTTTATATCTCCGCCAGCAATCCCACCGTTCTCATGCCCAAGCTGACCGGAAAACAAATCTATGACCTTTGCTTTGGTTTAAGGCAAGATGTTGCAAGATCAGTCAATGGTTATTTTCAGGAGATGATGATGGCAGATGTGGCTGCTATTCTGCCTGCCGAAGTACTTAAGCCCCTGGATGGCTATCAAGGGGTCATTGAAGTAGAATTGCCCGGTCAAAATCCCAATCCCAGACAATCCGGGGGTACCATATTGCAGAATGCCATCAGGAAAGCCTGCGCAGACGGGCATGTCAATCTGGCGGCTTTTGATACGGATGGTAACGGCAACCTGGCAACAGCGGAACTGGCCATCGGTTTTATCATTGATGGCTGGGAGTCGGCTATCGGCAGCAACTCCCCCAGCTTCTGGGGCGTCTCCACCAGCAGCACTCCTGCTGCAGCCGACACCAACGGCGTCAAGATTGCCAGCCTTTTCGGCCAGGGCGCCTATCACAGAAGGACCGGTAATATCCCCAACGATATGCTGACCACCGGCATCATCGCCCACGAAATGGGCCATTCCGGCTATAGCTATCAGGATACATATGACTACGGTACCCTGACCGGCAGCAGCACCAATGCCGGCCACGGCTACTGGTCCCTGCAGACCCAAGGCAGCTGGGCCCGGAAAACCGGGGAAAACAGCGGCGCTACCCCTGGCTATCAGGATGCTTATAACCTGGTTCGCTCGGGCCATGTGATCCCCGGGGTAGCAGTCAACGGCGAACCCGTTGTCCTGAATAATCACCTGGATATTTATATAGCCCAAACCCCCGTAACCACTCCCTACATAGCTGCTCCGGCTACCCATCCCTATGGCACCCGTTATGGCGGTCAGTATTTCCTGATCCAGCAAAGGAAATTTGGTACGGTTGATAATTACGACCAGGGCGCATTTGGTAGTATCGGCGGCACTCCCACTCCCGGCCCCAACGATGGCGGTATCCTCCTTTTCCACAATGATGGAGCCGTGACTCTCAGCCGGATCAATGATAAATCCACCCATAAGCGGTCGGCGATCGAGGAAGCCCATGGCGGAGTCCAAAACATGGCTATGACAACATCGGCACTGGGCAAAAACAATGGCGGTAGGAATGACTTGTGGGGTAATGCCCAGCATGAGTTCAATCATGGTACCGATCCTACCAGTGGAACCTATCTTTACGATGATGGTAGAGCCTGGGTAGGTACCTTGACTCCGGCGCCCAATCAAAACACGCCTTCCGGT
The DNA here is from genome assembly GCA_009783415.1 of Clostridiales bacterium. Taxonomy (GTDB): domain Bacteria; phylum Bacillota; class Dehalobacteriia; order UBA4068; family UBA4068; genus WRHF01. The sequence continues at coordinate 568 of WRHF01000087.1, read as the reverse complement.
GTTTCCCTCTCTGAAATCACCTGGAACAATGAGGATAAAACCTCCAGCTTCATCATGGGCGGATTGGATGTCCATAAGCCTTCTCTTAATGTTGCTGTAGTTCCCGCTCCAGCCGGCGCTAATGTTGCCGTAACCTACAGAATTGAAAACAATGACTTTGGCTTCACCACCCTTGACTTGGAGTTGCCTTATAACGGCGGCATCTTTAAACCCGTTGCTCTCAATCCTGTTGTCGCAGGAACAATGCTGGACGGCGGCATGCTGATAGTCAATCCCGCTTTCGGCGGCGAGGATATTATCAAGGTTACCTATGCCAGCCCCTCAAGGGTTCTCGGCGGCGATCTGGTATTCACGATCACCTATGCGGTCGATCCGGCTGCTTACGGGGATATTCCCTTGGAGGTTGATGTGAAAAAAGTATCCGTGAGCCGTTATGGCGACCTGTTTGAAGATGTTGATTTGCAGATCGATCCCGGCCTTTTGGTAGTAGGCATTATGGGTGACATTACCGGCGATGGCTTGATTACCCCGGAGGATGCAATTGAGCTGCTGCAAATGTACGTCGGTC
>WRHF01000086.1 GCA_009783415.1 Clostridiales bacterium | reverse complement strand
CAAGCCGTTGCCGTCGATATCACCCATGATGCCGATGATCAAATTGCCGGGCTTGACCTGTAATTTCAGGTCGGAGAAGGTCTCTCCTGCCAGATTCAGGCTGGCTTTGATCACTGCGGCATTCATGGGGAGATCCAAAACCTTGATAGCTGCATCAACCTCATAGGAAACAGTGAAGAGCACACCGTCGCCATCAACCTTTGAACTGCTGGCAAAACTGGCCTTAATAACATCTTTGCCGCCATAAACAGGATTGGCCGCAAAAACGCCGTCCGGAGAAGAACCCAGTAGGGCGCCTTTGGTAATAGGATTGAGAGCTATGGGTTTATAGGCGCTGCTGTCATAGGGGATATCAAAATCAAAGGTGGTGAAACCAAAGATATTGCCTTTGATGCTGTAAGTTACATTGGTAATACCGCCGGGGGCGGCTAAGACATTGGCAATTTCCAAAACCGGGCCGCAGAAAACACTGGCTTTTTTGCCGGAGTTGGTTTCCGAAGAAGCATTGACAGTCATAGCCAAGGTGGTGTTATCGGTAGGAACTTTGACATAAACCGGAACTTTAATGGTTTCCCCGGCGCCGATAGCATAAAGGTCATTCAACAAAGTATATTCCCAATTACAATCCACACCGGCCCGGATGATATCGGTTGCCTCGCCGGTATTGGTGATACTGATCCAATAGGCGGCAACTCTGCCGGGATCGGCTTCTTCATAATCAGCCACGGCCATGATCAGTTCGCCGCCGACGGCTGTACCGCTGCCGTGCCTCACCCCGATGGTATAGCTGAGGAATTGCTCCGGCTCGGTTTTACCCGGGAGGGTTCGTCCGTCATGGCTGGTTTTGGCCAGGATATAGAAGTGCAGATCATTGTAGGGGTCATGCCATTCGTTGACTGTATCACCGGAGGCGATCTCTCTGCCGTTACGCGGTTCCCAGCGCTGAATGCTGCCGGGTTTTAGCTGATTCTTCTTCCATTCCAGGTCATAGGTACTGGTGTTTAGTTTTCTGGCTGTGGCTTCATTATAGTGTGAGTCTGCAGGGTCGTATTCCGACTTATAATAGCCGGTATCCACAAAGGATTTGCCGACATGGAAAGCGGCATCCCACAATTGATAAGGGCTGCCCAGGGCATGGGCCACATAGTCGTCTTCCGCTCCGTTTTGGCCGGGCACCATATAGTCGTTCATAGAAATATCATAAAGATGGGAGTCGATGACATTCCAGGTATAGCCGCTGCCGGTACCGCTGCTTTCATTGGCATGGCGGGTGAGGATGACCCCGTGGTCGGGAGCAAAGCTGTCATAACCGTTCATATCTACAACCTCCACACCCATCCAGGTAGCTTGGGCGGTATAGGTCCAGGTCCAGCCTGTTTGACTGCGAACGGCCCTATCCCTGTATGCAGAGGTGCTGCCGGTTGCAAAGGTTAAATGGATGCCCTTATAGTAATTGGGGCCGAAGAGGCCGTATTTATCCAGCTGAGGATAGAGACCTTGATTGTTGAGAGGGATATTGCGGGCTACGACCTCGGCTATCAGCGGGGCGCCGGCAGCCAAGTCCTGGACCCGCATTTCCAGGATATCGTTATGCTTGGCTCCGTTAGCCACGATCGTATTTGAGGGGTTAGCTGTCGCAGCGTCATAGTATCTGGCGACGATCTTATTGCGCATGGTCGGGTTGGTGGGCACGGTACCGCCCTGAATGCCAGGTACCTGCCAGCGGGTATGATAGTCAAAAGGGCCGCCCAACTGGCCGCGGCTCATGATCTCCCAGGGTTCGGTGAGAGGGCTGTTATTGATAGTCCATTGGAGCTGATAGTTATCGGGCCAGCCGCCGATATGGCCGAATTCATGAGCAAAGGTCCCCATGCCATCGTTTTCACCCTGGGTGGAATAGGGGATGCTTCTGCCCGCCCCGGTCAGGCTGGAGCTGGCAGTGCTCATATGAGACCATTCACCCACCGCAGCCGCCCAGCAGGTGAAGGCTACATAGCGGGTATTTCTTTGGGTCTGGCTATTATAACCGTTGACCCAATCCCAGTCCTCCTGGCGAAGCTTGAAAACATATTCATCAGCTGTTCCGGCAGTTACCATGGCGGCATACCTATCCCGCTCGCCTCTCCAGAAGTTTCTGACAGCGGTTTGATTGGTAGAGACATCATATCTTGTGGCATATGTAGTGAGCCAACTTGGGTTCTCGGTAAAGAATTTTTCCACATCCGTCATCCTGGGTCCGGGGCCCAATTCATAGGGAACGGCCGCCCGGTTGGCGAACTGAGCCATGCCTAATTGCTGCCAGACGCCGGACTCATCATAACCGGCATGCAGCATAAAGAAAAAGTCCAGATCCCGGAAAGGCACCCCGCTGTCACGGGCAAAGGGGATGGCAATGCTGTCAAATGTGGGGCAGTTGGTGGTGCCGGAAGAGCCGCGGCGGAAGCTGGGAGGTACATCACGATAGGTTTGAAAGTTGGAGCCTTGGTCATAGCCCATGGTTTCAAATTCGAAATAAGGAATGGTAAAGGGGCCGTAGGGCCTCAGTTCCACCTGCCATTTACCATAGGAAGCCTCGCGGTAGTATTCATCGATGGTAGAAAAATTATTGATAGCCTGGGGCTTGTTAAGATAATCCGCCCACCACTGGCCAAACTCCGCATTGGTAACTTTGGAAATATCCCCGTCATACTTTTCATCGGCAATAACTTGCGCACCGCTGAGAACAGGGTTTCTGGTTATTTCGTCTTCCATCCCGGTACCGTCTTTCTTATACATATAAAAGCCGGTAGGGTCACTGTTTTGAGGCTGGCGGCTGATGAATTTGCGGTCTAAGTAATCAATCAGGATCAGGCCGCCGAAAATGGGCGTTTTGGCGGTGCTGTTTTGCACGGTGGACGGTCTTTGGAGGCCGGCGGGATTCTGCTCGGTCATCCAATCGATCACCGGGTTGGGATGATAGTCCTCCCAGGTCATATCCCGCTGCAGTATCCAACTCTGAGGATCGGCAGGGTCGGGGAAGGAAGTCAAGCCTTTGGTATCGTCCGCATAGGTCATGCTGAATGAAAGTAAAGCCAACAAAGCCGCAAGAATAGCAATAAGTAATACTTGTTTTTTGGACATTAATAAAACCCCTCCTAAAAATTATTCTTTTTCCAAATCTCCCAAAAAGTCCAGTGGGATAAATTTTCATCCCCCCTTTTTCAATCCCCTCCGCAAAACAAGGCAAAGTTTTTCAATGCCTGTCTAATTTTAACAGTTTTTCCATATACTGTCAATCAATATTGGCAGCAGATTGCCGCTATAGTAGCTTTAGGACGCAAAGTATCAATAAAAAACAAGAATTTAATATATGAAAAGCGTCTTTTTCGCGCTTTTCTACACACTCTGTCCTCTGTCCTCTGTCCTCTTGCGAGCGAAGCCCGCTTTAGTTGCTATCATAGCCAACCGAAATACAAAAAAGTAGCCTCCGACCATCCAAATCAGAGCTACTTTTTTGATTTTAAGCCGGTTTTACTTCAACGTTTTGCGATGCAAAACCCTCAAAAATTGCGACCTATGCAATTGGTTTATAGCATACGTCATTGCAGGCTTGACCCGCAATCCCCTGAGGATTAGCAGGGGATCCCGAGTTAAGCTCGGGATGACGGATGACTTGAAACCCAATTGCACAGCTCGAAAAATTGTCAATTATCAATTGTCAATTGTCAATTGCCATCACCCGCCTACTACCATCCGCAGGATCATAGCGGCATCAACGGGATCGATCACCCCGTCGCCGTTGATATCACCCACCAGCAAGGCTCTGGGGGTCCAGGGGATCAGGCCTACATACATTTGCAGCAGCAGCATGGCGTCTTCCGGGGTTATCAAGCCGTTGCCGTCGATATCACCCATGATGCCGATAATCAAATTGCCGGGTTTGACCTGCAATTTCAGGTCGGAAAAAACTTCTCCTGCCAGGCTCAGGCTGGCCTTGATCACTGTAGCATTCAAGGGGACATCCAAAGCCTTGATCTCAGCATCGACCGCATAGGAAACAGTGAAGAGCACACCGTCGCCATCAACCTTTGAACTGCTGGCAAAACTGGCCTTAATAACATCTTTGCCGCCATAAACAGGATTGGCCGCAAAAACGCCGTCCTGAGAAGAACCCAGTAGGGCGCCTTTGCTAATAGGATTGAGAGCTATGGGTTTATAAGCGCTGCTGTCATAGGGGATATCGAAATCAAAGGTGGTGAAACCAAAGATATTGCCTTTGATGCTGTAAGTTACATTGGTAATACCGCCGGGAGCGGCTAAGACATTGGCGATTTCCAAAATTGGGCCGCAGAAAACATTGGCTTTTTTGCCGGAGTTGGTTTCCGAAGAAGCATTGACAGTCATAGCCAAGGTGGTATTATCGGTAGGAACTTTGACATATACCGGTACTTTTATAGTTTCCCCGGCGCCGATAGCATAAAGATCATTTAATAAAGTGTATTCCCAATTGCAATCCACACCGACCCGGATGATATCGGTTGCCTCGCCGGTATTGGTGATGCTGATCCAATAGACGGCAACCCTGCCGGGATCGGCTTCTTCATAATCATCGACCGCCATTTTCAGTTCGCCGCCTACCGGAGTACCGCTATCATGGAGAACACCTATCTGATAACTGAGGAATTGCTCAGGCTCGGTTTTCCCCGGAATTGTTCTGCCATCATGAGAGTTTTTGGCCAGTACGTAGAAGTGCAGTTTGTTATAGGAATCATAGAATTCGTTGACAGAATCACCGGAAGCGATCTCTCTGCCGTCCGGATCTTCCCATCTGAGAATGCTGCCCGTCTTGAGCATAGCTTTCTTCCATTGGAGATTAAAGCTGCTGTTATAAAATCTGGCTGTATTCTGGCTATAGTTCGGATCCGCCGGGTCATATATACTCTTATAGTAACCGGTATCGGTAAAGGATTTGCCCACATGGAAGGTAGCATCCCATAGCTGATTATGATGACCCAGGGTATAGGCTACATAATCATCCTCTTCACCGTCCAGGCCGGGCACCACATAGTCTATCAGGGAGATATCAAAGAGGTGGGAATCGATAACATTCCAGCTGCTGCCATTGCCGGTGCCGATGCTTTCATTGGCGATCCGGGAAAGGATCACCCCGTGATCCGGAGCAAAACTGTCATAACCGACACTGTCCACCACTTCCACACCCATCCAGGTGGCGCGGGCGGTAGGCGTCCAGCTCCAGCCGGTGGTTTGACGGGTCGCCTGATCCATGTAGGTTCCGGAGCCGGCAAAAGTCAAATGGATCCCTTTATAGAAATTAGGGCTCTTCAGGCCGAAGGCATCCAATTGCGGATAGTACCCTTTGTTGTTTAGGGGGATACTGCGTCCCACTACATTGGCTACCACCGGATAGCCGCTAGCCAGATCCTGCACCCTGACTTCCAGCAAATCATTGGCAGCAGCTCCGTTGGCTACGACCGTATTTGAGGGGTTGTTGACCGCAGCATCATAATATTTGGAAACTATCTTGTTGCGCATCATTTCATGCACAGGTACGGTGCCGGCAAAAATACCCGGTACCGACCAGCGGGTATGGTCGTCCCCGGGGCCGCCCATGCCGCCGCGGCTCATGACATCCCAGGGTTCGGTTAAGGGACTACGGGTATCCACCCAGGGACTGCCGTAATTATCGGGCAGCTCGGCGATATGGCTGAACTCGTGAGCAAAGGTGCCCATATTATCATTTTCGCCCTGGGTAGAATATCTGATCGATCTGCCCGCCCCGGTACTGGCGGCGCTGGCGGTACTCATATGAGACCATTCGCCCACCGCAGCTTCCCAGGAGGTAAAAGCCACATAACGGGTATTCCTTTGGGTTTGGTTATTATAGCCGGCAACCCAATCCCAGTCCGACTGCTGGAGTTTGAATACATATTCAGTACCTTTGCCTTCAGCTACCAAAGCAGCATAGGCATCTCTTTCACCCCGCCAAAAAGCGCCGCTGGGGGTATTATTATATCTGGTTGCATATGTAGTGAGCAATGCCGGATTTTCCGTAAAGATCTTTTCCACCTGCTCCATTCTGGGGCCGGGGCCTAATTCATAAGGAATATCACTCCTTTTGGAAAACTGGTTCATCCCGAATTCCTGCCAGACACCGCTTTCATCATAGCCGGCATGAAGCAGGAAGAAAAAGTCTAGGGTGGAAAAGGGCACGCCGCTGTCCCGGGCAAAGGGGATGGCCACACTGTCAAATGTGGAAGAATTGCTGGTACCGGAAGTACCGCTGCGGAAACTGGGCGGCACATCGCGATAGGTTTGGAAGCTGGAGCCCATGTCATAACCCATTAATTCGAACTCGAAGTAGGGGACAGTAAAGGGACCGAAGGGCTTCAGATCTATCGCCCATTTGCCGTAAGAAACCTCGCGCCAGTAGGCGTCGATGGTGAGGCCGCGGTTGATATCCTGCGTTTTATTAAGAAAATCGGCCCACCATTGGGCAAAATCGGCATCCGTTACTTTAGAGATATCGCCGTCATACTTCTCATCGGCAACCATTTGAGTGGAGCTGATAATAGGGTTATTGCTGATGGTGCCGGCAAGGCCGGTACCGCCCTCGGCATCAAACAGATAATAACCCAGGGGATCGCTGCCCACAGCGCCGCGGCTGATAAATTTGCGGTCCAAATATTCGATCAGGATCAGTCCCCCCAGGATAGGTGTTTTTAAGCTGCTGTTGGGAAGACCGGTCGGCCTGACTATGCTTTCCGGATTAAACTCTTTCTCCCAGTCAATAGCCGGATTGGGTCTGTAATCGTCCCAAATTCTATCCCGGTTCAGCACCCAGCTCTGGGGGTCTGCGGGATCGGGCATGGCAGTCAGGCCCTTTGATCCTTCCGCATAGGTCATACTGAAAGAAAACAGGGCCAGCAAGGCGGCAAGAGCAGCAATAAGTAATATTTGTTTTTTAGACATGAAATGAAGACCCTCCTTTAAAAATACTCTTTTTGTGTATTACATCACTGGGAACAAACTTTTCCCCCCTTTCCTCAACCCCCTCCAAAAACAAAGCAAAATACTTCTTGATTGAATACGCCTATTTTGCAAAATATAATCCTAATTTTACCAGCCGTCCCAATATTTGTCAATATAGACCAGTTCTCTAATATTTACTACATTTTACTAAATATAGTATTTCAAAACATCAATGGCCAACTGTTCCTGCTGCCAATTTTCAGGCTCCGAAAAAGGAGTTCAGCAAAGTTTCGCCAATATTATTATTAAAACTAATAAGGAGGTCATTATGCTTAAAGTATTGATCATCATGGGCAGCGATTCCGATTTGCCGGTAATGAAGGCCGGCTGTTCTTTTCTCGAAGAAATCGGCCTGGAATATGAGGCGCGGGTTTCTTCCGCCCACCGGGTACCGGAAAAAACCGCAACTCTAGCCCAAAACGCCGCCGCGAACGGCTTTGGCGTCATCATTGCCGCCGCCGGAATGGCGGCCCATTTGCCTGGGGTTATCGCGGCTCAGACTACCTTGCCGGTAATTGGCGTACCTATTCGTTCCGAAGGCTTGGGCGGTCTGGACGCCCTTTATGCCATAGTGCAGATGCCTCCGGGTATCCCCGTAGCCACAGTAGCCATCAACGGGGCCAAAAATGCCGCTATCCTGGCGGCGGAAATCCTCGCCCTGAATAACCCGGAATTAACCCGGCGCCTGCTGGATTTCAAGGCAAAAATGGCTAGGGAAGTAGAAAAAAAAGATCAGCGCCTGCAAGAAGTAGGGCATCATTGTTACTAGCAGCTTTTTTTAGATAGATTTATACCCAAGAACAAAAAAAGTCACAAAATATACCTCATACGAATAAAAACAAGAAAAGCTCCTACCCCCTATATCAATTCACGTAATGTTTTCAAAGCCCGGCCCAGTTGATTGTCGCGCTCCGGATCTACTGAGTATAGATCCTCTATGGTAGTCTCCGGATCCAGCTCGATCTCCAGATCCGGCTCCAGGCCATGTTTGTGGAGATCGTATTGGGAGGGGCTGAAATATTTGCTGTCCGTATAGCGCAGAGCCGCCCCCGAAGGCAGCTGATAAATAGTTTGGGTAATGCCTTTGCCAAAACTTTTCATCCCCACCGTAACGGCTACCCCATTATCCTTTAAAGCCCCCAAAAGCACCTCGGAAGCGCTGGCGCTGCCCCCGTTTTGCAGGCAAACCAGGGGCAAATCGATTTGCTGCTTCTCGGCTTTTTTATTGATCATACCCCCGGTAGTTTTTTGCCATACGGTAATATCTCCGGCTGCCAGAAAAAAACCGGCAATATCAAGAGCCGCATTAAAGCTGCCCCCGGGATTATCCCGCAAATCTATGATGATGCCCTTTATATCGCCCTGGGCCATTAACTCATTATAAATACCGGCAAATTCCTGGGCGCTTCTTTCTGTGAACTGATAGATTATAAAATAGGCGATATCCGGATTATTATGCAAAGCATGACCTTCCACACTGTCTTTTTCGATCAGCTTGCGGGTAATGGTAAATGTTTCCTCAATCCCTTCCTCAACACGGCGGATCAATAGAGTTACCTGGGTATTCACTTCCCCCCGGATCATATCGGAAACTGTATCCGTGCCCAGGCCGTCCGTATTGATCCCATCCACCTCCAAGATCAAATCCCCTGCTTTAAGCCCGGCATCAAAGGCAGGAAAGCCCCGCATAGTGCTGATGATTATAGGCAAATTATCTTCCTTGCTGAGAGAGATATAGATCCCGATGCCGCTGTAAACCCCCAGATATTCAGAAAGTTGCAGCTTGTATTCTTCCTGGTTGAAATAGGTGGCATAATCGTCCTGGTTTTCTTCAAGTATTGCCGAAGCAGCCCGGCTGATGGCTTGACTGACAGCCAAAGCCCGGATAGAAGGACCATCCGGAATACCCAGATCCCCACCCAGAAAAGCAGAACAACCGGATAGAAAAACCACCGGCAGCAATAGTAATATAAAAAAAGATGTTCTAACAAATGAAGATATTTTAAATTTACGGATCATTTTTCCTCCCAATTTGTTGGGAAATAATTCCCCGCCCCCCGGGGCGAAAACCCCGCAACCCGTCGTTGATAACCCGCGGCGGGGCGTTTTTTTATAATTATTTTATACTACTTATCGAAAAAAAGCAAGTAAAGTTTTTTCGGAAATTTTCAGAAATTGTCAAAAAAATATAATAATAAAGTATTGACAATAAAGTTTTACCATGATAGAATACACCTATCGATTTCCCTTGGCATAACAAAATATGAATAGGTGGTATTTATAGAAATGAAATTGTTTGATTCCGAATTGAGAATTATGAACATATTATGGGAGAAGGGTGATACTACTGCCAAAGGATTAGCGGAGATCTTGGCTGAACAAATTGGCTGGAGCAAAACCACTACTTATACCGTCATAAAAAAATGCATCGATAAAGGTGCAGCCAGCCGCATAGATCCTAATTTTCTTTGCCATGCCCTTGTGACCCGGCAACAGACACAGGAACGGGAAACTGACGAGCTTATCGACAAAATGTTCGGCGGCAGGCCCGAACAGCTGATAGCTTCTATATTATGGCGGAAAGATCTATCCCCTGAGGTAAGAGAAAGTCTTAAAAACCTGGTCAACGACCTTCCCGAAGGTAACTGAATTGTATTTGTCACTTACTCCCATGGAGCATCAACAAAAAACAAGTTGTTTGCTTCAATAGTTTTCGCAAAGCGAAAAGTTACCGGCATTCTGAATTCTGACTTCCGAATTCTGAATTCTTGCGGTAAAAGACCGCATTAGCAGCGGAGGGGCTTACATGAATGACAATTCTTTTGATGTGGATGCGGTTTTGCTGGCTTATTCGGATACAGTTTATAAAATAGCATTGGCCCGCACCGGGAACAGGAATGATGCCGATGATATCTTTCAGGAGGTTTTTCTGCGCCTTGTTAAGCATATCAACAAAATATCATCGGAAGAACATATGAAAAGCTGGCTGATACGGGTCACGATCAATTGCTGCAAAAACCATTTCAGATCTTGGCGCAATAATACAGTTAGTTTATCTGATCTGAATGCGGAGCTTACAGTAGATTTTACTCCTGAAGAATCCGGTATTTATCAAGCGGTTTTACGATTACCGGCAAAGTACCGCGATGTCGTCCACCTTTTTTATTATGAGGAACTCCCGATCAAAGAGATCAGCGAAATCCTCAAACGCAAGGAATCAACAGTAAAATCCCAGCTCTCAAGGGGACGGGAAAAACTTAAAAGCATCCTGGAAGAGGATATTGCGGATGAAAATAAAAATAGATAATAAAAGTTGCAAAAAAAGCATTTTTTTTGCAACTTTTTTGCTTTCTCCGGAGTATTATTAGTAAAGGACTTTATTATTCAGAACCGGTATTTATACCAGGAAATAAAGCGGGGGTCAGATCGTGGTTTTCGACAATTATAAAAAAGCATATGCCAGAATAGAAGTTCCGGAGATTTTGCTGGAGCAAGCCGCCCAAAAGATGCAAAAAGCCCGGAACAAACCCGAAGAGCATAATAAGGTAGGCCGCGGCTGGTATGCCGGGTTGGCTACATCTTGCCTGATGATCGTCATTCTCCTTTTTGTTTTTCTGCAATTGGCATCCCCGAATTTCATACTGACCGATCTAAACGATAAACAATTTACCGGTGAGGTTCTTCTTACAAACGGTATTATTAAATTTCATGAGCCCGCCAAATACTACATTACTCCTCTATTAGGATCCACGGATGATGAGCTGCCTGAAAAATTTGAAGAAAAACCGTTGTTTACAACTGCAACCGCCCCGGGCCAACTGCCCGATCAGTGCGACCCCGGTCTTATTTTGGATTCCAACATTAACGGAACACCATTGCATGTCGGGGTAAGAGGTGCGGGACTTTACTTTGCCCAGTTTATGTATGAGGATACCGGCTATTACATTGAAGGATTCAATGTCAGCCAGACCAAGTTTATTAAGGAAATCTATAAAATTCTTAAATAATCCTGGGGGAGTTGGTTATGTCCAGGAAAAGACTCATTATTACCTTGACTATTGCGGCCGGCATTATTGTGATCGGCCTGTTTGCTGCTGTCTTGCACCTGAGCATTTTTGGTTCTATTATCAATCCACGTTTAGTCCACGCTCAAGAGCCGGTAATAATACATGCCAAAATTGATAGATACTATTATATCAAACCCATGCAAAACCCGCCAAAATTAGAAAAAATCGTTTTGAGCGGCCAGGAGTTCGATACTTTTGGCAAGGACTTTGGCAAAAAACTCTTCACTCAAATCGTCGACGAATTATCAGAGCCGGAGCCGACATTTTCTCTGGATCCTAAATCCGGATATAATATATTTGCAACCAATAGTTTTTCCGAATATCTGGCCCTAAATATGCTTAACGGACCTCAATTGATCGATATCAGCGAATTTGATGAACGCCTTGACCCGGACGCTTTGGCAGCGGCAGTCTTGGAAGCTCATTATCAGAACCCGCTGATATTGGGTATTATATCTTTTGCTACCAATGAATCCAAAACAACTCTGTCTTTAGAATATGGGCAGAGCTGGGTAACCAGGAAGCGTAAGCAAAAAGAGCTGAAACAGGAAGCAAAGAGGGTTATTGCGGAAATCATCACTCCCGGCATGTCTGATCTGGAAAAGAAGGATGCTATCAACGATTATCTCTACACAACGGCACAATACAATTCCGCCGCCAGCGAAATTATCAAAGAATACGGATTAAAATATACGGATAGCTTTTATTGCGACTATTTCACGGCATACGGGGTATTGATAAGCAAAAGCGGGGTATGCGAAAGCTTTGCGGCAGCATTCAAATTGCTGGCCGATGAAGCGGGATTGCCCTGTCTTGTGGTTTCGGGATATTTATTCGACAACCTTCCTCATGCCTGGAACCGGGTGCAAATCGACGGCAATTGGATAACGGTGGATCCCACCAATAATAATAAATTAGCCGATGTTTTATTTAATGTTACTGATGATATTGCTCAAAATGTGCTTGTCGAAGACGGCAGGTATAGAGTTCCCACTCAGCTTTCGGTAAATAATTTTCAGAACAAAAACCTGGATTATTATCTTGTGAATAAAAAATATTATACCCGGGATAAAATCACGGATATGCTGATAGATGCCTTACTCAGATCCGGAGGCGCTACCATCCGGATGGATTATGATGATCTTAGTGACCGGCAGTTTGAGGCAATTATGAATGATGTTATGGTCAAAGGCGGCTATAGCAGCAATGATATAGTAGGAGATCGCTGGCTGGGGACAATTTTTATATCTTTAGCTGAAAAACCCATCACTGACTAAAGCGGTCTTCGACCGCAGTGTTGAGTTATGAGTTATGAGTGTTGAGTTGTTGTAGCTTTGCTTATGCAAAGCGTGATTGAAGTAAAGAACTTGTTTTTTATTGACACTTTGCGTCCTATAGCTACTAAGGCGGTCTGCGACCGCAGTGTTGAGTTATGAGTTATGAGTGTTGAGTTGTTGTAGCTTTGCTTATGCAAAGCGGTATTGAAGCAAAGAACTTGTTTTTTATTGACACTTTGCGTCCCATAGGT
>WRHF01000085.1 GCA_009783415.1 Clostridiales bacterium | reverse complement strand
GCCCTTTTCTAGCGGTATGTCCGGAACAGGTATCCGGCATGCCCACTCCCCGCCCCCCTATCGAGCTGCAAGGGGGCGATGGCCAGGCCCTGCTTTTAGGAAAGGCCAAGGCTTGCCGGGCTGATCAGACTGATAGAAGCGAAGCCCTGCTGGCCGGGGCCAAAGCAATTGCCGCTTTAGCCAGGGATAATGGGGTAAAAGAAGCTATCCTCAAAGAAAACAGCCCCTCCTGCGGCGTCAATTATATTTACGACGGCACTTTTTCCGGGCAGAAAATCCCAGGTAAGGGTGTTACCACTGCTCTTTTGGCCCGGCAAGGTGTCAAGATCCGCAGTGAAGCGGAACTATAATTTGATTTCCTGGCCGGGACAAAAACGGGGATCCAGATAATGCTTGGGGTCGCCGCTTAAGAGGCGCAGTATTTGCCCCTTACCATTGCCTTGGGGGCTTACCAACATCTGGCATCCTTGATAGTTTATCAATCTCGGTTGAACAGTAGCTCCTTTTGCCTCCGGCACGGCAAAAACAGTTTCTTCCGGGATAATGCTCCAAATCAATGAACCTGCCCCCCCTGTCTTTCCTCCATCTGCTGATTAAGGCATTCCAAAGCAACATCCAGGCCGCCTACCTGGTCAATCAGGCCAAAATCCACAGCTTCGCTGCCCACGACAACGGTACCGATATCCCTGGCCAGCTCGCCTGTGGTCATCATCAGGGTCCGAAATCTTTGGGGGGTGATCCGGGAATGGCCGCAAATAAAATTGATCACCCGGTCCTGCATCCGGTCCAAATAATCAAAACTCTGCTGCACCCCCACCACAAGGCCGGTCAGGCGAATTGGGTGGATGGTCATAGTAGCAGTCGGAGCAATAAAGCTTGTCTTGGCAGCTACTGCTATGGGCACGCCGATAGAATGGCCGCCGCCCAGGACCAGAGATACACAGGGTTTGGAAAGTGAGGCGATCATCTCGGCAATGGCAAGACCCGCCTCTACATCGCCGCCAACCGTATTTAAAATCACCATCAGGCCCTGGATCTCCTTGCTTTGCTCCACCGCCACCAATTGAGGGATGATATGCTCGTATTTGGTGGTTTTGTTTTGGGAATGCATGATCAAGTGGCCCTCTACCTGGCCAACTATGGTAATCACATGAATATTGCTCTCCATTTTAGGCAGAGAAAGCAGGCCAAATTGATTCAAAGCTTCATTTTTGGGATCATTAGCTTCCTGATTTTGATTCCCCTCATCAGAACCATCCGGCATCACATCGGGATTGATTTCATTGATCCAAGGTCCAGAGGTTATAAGCATATTATCGGGCAAAAGTAACGCCTCCTTAAAAGTTAACAGATTCTTTCACTTCTTCAATAATATGCTCATATTCCCTTTCAAATATGAATCTACGGAGAAAAATCTCTGGCCCGGTCTAAAATTCTGCCGATTGCAATAATCTTTTGCAATGATTTTCCATCGGGTGAAAAATGAAAATTGACTTTCGGAGGTAAGCCATCCTCTTAGAATAAAACATAAAGGGCAGCGGCACTAAACCACTATACCCCTGAATAAAACAGTCCCCTTTCCTGCGCACTAAGAAAGATTATGACTATCTTTGAGCCTAAGTGCTATTGTAGGTGCCTCGGATACGAACACTTCACTGCCGGTGTACCCAGCGGTATCAACCGTAATATGCGGAATTGCAATATTATCTTCAAAAAGAATGCCTTCAAAACAGAATTCATCCGCAACTTGCCTGAATATTCTTTCAGTTTTATTTATCGTGATGTTTATCGTGATGTTTATCGTGATGTTTATCGTGATGCACTGAGATTTCTGACCTCTATTCTGTTGTTTTCTATTACTGCTCCTCTTTCACAATCCAATCTCCATTTTTTCTCGCGCCAACACGGTCTATAAGCCCGGAATCTCTGAGCTTTTTGATATTTGTTTTGATGTTCCGATCAGCAATCCCTATTTGAGAAGACATCATTTCAGTCGTTATGCTTGGATTTTCTAACATTAATTCCAATATTTTCTTTTGAGTTTTGTTTACGGTGATGTTTTTAGTGATGTTTGAAGTGATGTTTTGCGATTTTTGAGCAGTTAGCGCAAGCGATAAAATAGTACGATCCGGATTGAATTGTTCAATCAATGTCGGCTCTTGCCATCCTTGTGTCTTCCAAACATAATAGATGTTTGGGATACCACTGCCTGCACGCTCTCCAATATTGAGCATGTTAAACATCTTGAACAGTGTGAAATTTCTCGGATCAGATATCCCACCATCCAAGGCATCCTCTAAACTGATACGCAAACCGCCGGGGTTTGAGATTGTAATACTCTGTGGCCGCCGATGGACAACCAAACCCAGCCGGTCATAATAGTTGGCATGAATCAATGAGTTCGCCAGGGCTTCTCTGAGCGCCTTGTGGACAGGCGTGTCATCAACACGGGTCATACCCTCCAGCTTAAATGGCGTTTTCGCTTCCTGTATGATCCGGTTGCAAATTCTAAAGTAAAAATCAAAAAGATTCCCGCTCCAATCACCGAGGTTTGAAACAATACGGTCTGTCCAGCGTGTTTCCTCATCATCATGTTCCTGATAATCCAAAAAATAAGCCGGGTATTCTTTGACAATCTCATATTCAAAGCCAAACATCAAAACACCAGCGGCGGTTGGGTGAAGTGAGCCGTCCTCTGCTCTGCCAATGCAGCCCAGTTTTTGCAGGAACTCAACCGGCTCCAGTTTTTCCCATACATGGCCGGGGCGAGTATTCTTTAAGCGTATACGATAGCTGCGAACACTATCGTAATCGAAAGCGTCCAATTCAAGCTGTTCCAGCAGTCGCGAGTCTTGCGGAGTATTCGACTGATCACGCATCATATTACGTACTTCATCCTTGGTGCAATGATAGTCGCCCTCGCCGTCTCTACGATAAGAACCGGCAAAAGGATCGGATCCAATGTAAACCGGTTTATCCATACGGTTGGCACGAGGAACATCAATCGCAACAATGCGGTGACCGCCTGCCTCTACTATCTGTACATGTTTGTTGGTCAATATATTGGCACTGACTTTTTGCCGGTTGTTGACAGTATCCCAGAAATCCTTAACCAGTTTTTCCGGGTCAGGCAAGGCAATGGGCAAGAGCGATTTATCCGTCCGCTCTTCTACACCCAGCAGAATAACCCCGCCCTGCGTATTGGCAAATGCTGAATAAGTCTCCCACAGGCCATGCGGAAGACCACCAAGCGCCTTCTTTGCTTCAATTCTATTGTTTTCTCTATATTGGCCTATTTCATTCCAATTAAGCACTGTTCATCATCCCCACTTTTTTCTCTCTTTTGCTTAAGTATACCACATCCTTCAGCTTTATGCTATTGCTTCCAAATAAACTGACAAAAAAAACAAGATTATTGCCTTAAGTCAAGCTATAGAGTATGATTTTCAAGGAGTCAGAATCCAGGAGTCAGTAGTCAGAATGAAGGTAGTTTTCGCTTTGCGAAAACGATTAAAGTAAAAGAAAGAGTATATCTTGGGGAAGCATATTCTCATGATGTTTTTGTTTTTTATTCTGAATTCTGACTCCTGACTTCTGACTTCTTGCGGGCAAAGCCCGCTTTAGTACTATTTATAAACTGTACGAAATATATAAAAAAGATAAGTCGCAAAACAACTGGTTCACTCTTAAAAAGCATTGGGAGGACCTGTTTTTTACAATCAAACACAGAGAAGTAGAGGGATTTTTAACCCCTTTTGATGCGCAAGAAATAAGAGAGTATTTTGGAGGAGCTGGCAAATGATTAATTTTAATAATGGGGAGGAGCAATTAAACAAATTTCTTGGCTCTGAAAAAAAAACAACGATTCTTTATGATAATAAGCTGTATATGTTGAAATATCCTGACCCTATAAGAATCAAAAAACGAAAAGATGGATTAAGTTACAAGAATAACCAATATTCTGAACATATCGGTTCAAGCATATTCAGGGCATGCGGGTTTGAAGCTCAGGAAACGGTAATGGGATATTTTACTGATGCGACCGGAAAAGAAAAAATAGTGGTTGGCTGCAAAGATTTCACCCAAGATGGCGGAACGCTGTATGAATTGTCAAAACTGGCAAAACAAATCACAAAAAGCGATAAAAAATTAGGCGCAACCATAGAAAATGTTGCCCTGATAATCAATAGCAGCCAACTAATAAAGAACAAAGAAACCATAATAGACAGTTTTTGGGATATGTTTGTGATTGATGCTTTTATTGGGAATGGGGACAGACATTTTGAAAATTGGGGAATACTGGAACATAATGGGGAAATCCGTTTTGCCCCAATTTATGATTGTAGTTCAGCGTTAGGAGCGCCATTAGAAGAGGACGAGATGGAAAAACTTATGATTGTCAGTGACCATTTTAAAAATAAGGAATACAATATATCTTCATGTTACAATATGGAAGGCAAAAGAATATTTTACCATGAGATTTTCAAAAATCCGCCGGATAAGCTGACTGAAGCAATAAAACGGATAGTTCCGAGAATCAAGATGGCTGAAATATATAGTATTGTTGATTCTGTCTCGCAAATGTCAGAAATCAGGAAAGAATACCTGAAAAAAGCGCTTATGTTGCGATACGAACAAATATTGTTAGCTGCGTTAAAAAGGATTTGGCAAAAAGAAAAAGAAAACAGTTGACAGTGTCCCAGAAATCCTTAACCAGTTTTTCCGGGTCGGGCAAAGCAAGGGGAGAAAGAGATTGGGTGCATCACATTTTTTAGGGTTGACATTATAATGTCAGCCAATTCTCTGATCCAAATCTCCTTGCCGTTTTCTTTATGTTCAAACAAATGGCCGATAGACGCCTCAATGATGTCCGCATATGCCCAATGGCTATACCCGAGAGCGCAAAGATTTGCCACCCCTGCACCGGTCTTTTTGCCGTCAGGCGGCGCGGTAAAACCTTGAAAGGCAACAAGCATTCCTGCGGTTTTTCCGCACCACCTGACAACAAAAATCCTCGGTGGATGAATGGCAAATCTTCACGCTCTCGGGTATAACTTGCAAATCCGAGTACGAGGGCGCCCAGTCCGGTATGTCCTCCGGAGCAATACCACGCTTTAGCATCCGGTTGATAGCCCTTACAATCTTGATGCGGGTAATCTGATTTTGGGGCCGGAAAGTTCCATCGGGATAACCTTCCATCAAACCCTGGCTAGCTGCATTAATGATATACCCCTTTTATCGGGCGGCGCTAAGAGCGCCGCCCTTTGACTGCCCGGGCTAAATGCCCAGGAATTTTTCAACTTCATCTAAGCTAAGCACAGATTCGACTCCATTGTGGAAATTACCGGTACTTGTATCGTGTACGGAATATCCATTGGGATCGTATTTAAGGAATAAGCCTTGTTTCCTTGCAGTCCTTCTTACTTTATTATCCCTTGATCGTTCTGTCACCTGATTCATCTCCTTAATATATAATTCTCCCAGCTTTTAGCAGCTGCCCTCCTCTCCTTTTCCATTATTATCCCCGAAGGAGTTATCACTTAAACTTCCGGGAAAAATGTTTTGCATTTCTTTATTTACTTATCGATCAAGGACCAAAGGGCCACAATGTCAGCCAGGTCTATCATGTTATTGCCGTTCAGGTCGTATTTCTTGATATCATCCCAGTCATCAGCGGCGCCGGTTTTGTAGAGATGGTGCAAAATCAGCCATTCAATGGTTGTTTTATCCAATTCCTCCTCCTCCAGGTCCAAGGGGCTAATCAATACCGCGACAGGAGCTCCAGGCTTCATTATAACAGCATCAACCGGAGTAGGTAACACATCATAAAATATATAAGCAGTAACCTTGCTCAGGAAGGATTCAATTACTGCTTTCACAGGTATTGCACTATCTTTCAGGCTGAAATGAAAAATGGCTAAAGAAGTTTCCTCATCAGCTTTTAAGAGAACCATTGATCTGGTGAAAAACATAGTCAATGACAGTTTGCCGTTATCATCAAAGGAGAACTCTCTTTGAGCAGGGCTGTAGGCATTTATTTCCAAGGAGAAATTATAGCCTTCAAAATTCAGGTATTCGCTGTCAAAATCAGCTTCGATTATAAAAAGGTTTGATCCATCGCCGCCAATGTTGCTGACAGAGACAACATAATCAACTTTGTTGCCTTCCCGGACATAGATTTTGGCAGGAGCATTAAAGTAGGCGGAAAAGGGGATGATGTTCCACTTGGCATACAATGTGAAGCTGCCGGTAACCAGGGTAGAAAACTCATATTCATCTTCATAATCTTCATCTGTATACCAACCGGCAAATCTATGACCCTTCAGAGTGGGCTCGTCAGGTTCTTCAACCTTGCTGCCATGTTCCACGGTTTTTTCAACCACATCACTGCCGCCCTTGGAAACGAAAGTCACTGTGTATTCGTTAATATCCCACTTGGCATAAAGGAGCATGTTTTTGGTTACGGGTTCATCGAAATTATAGAGTATGGTACAATCCTCATCTTCATACCAACCGACAAAGTTGAAGCCGGTTCTTGTAGGATTCAAGGGTTTAGCAGCTTTGCCGCCAAATGCTACTGTTTGACTGGGAACGGAACTGCCGCCTTTGCTGTCGAAAGTAATCAGATAGGGTCCTTCGGTATGTACAGCCCATTTAGCATAGAGCGTTATATTAGCGGTCACTGCTTCATTGAAAGTATAGGCGATGGTTTTATCGGAATCTTTGAACCAACCAGAAAAACTAAAACCGCTTTTGAAGGGGTCAGCAGGCTTGAAAGCCTTATTACCGGAACGTACTGATTGGCTGGGAACGCTGGTACCGCCGTCGGTATCAAAGCTGACTGTATAATAGATAATCGGCAGATCAGGAAAATTAGTCTCTGTAAAATTGTAATAAATCGTATCGCTAATACCGCTGCCTATTCTTCCGTAAAGTGATGTTTGCGTATACGGTTCAACTCCCGTAATTGGATCCTTCAAACTTGGAATTTGGGTTCTGCAGACAATAAACTCCAGCTCACTGACGCTCATTGCAGCTTTAGCTTTAAAATAATAGCGGATAAAAGGCTTGTAAGCACTATCAAGGACACTGTTTAAAAGTTTCCCGGAAGGCTGAACATTAGCTGCCACAATAAAACCATAACCATTAGAAAGTACCATAGGGGTGACTGCCGGCATACCGTTAACAATTTTTTCGGCGCCTCTTGTTAACTCCGCAAATTCATTTTCAATGCTTGGATCCTTACCGTCGCTTGTCACCCGTTCCAAAAAGCCTCTGCATCCCCGGTAATCGACGGTAATGCTATAACCCGTTATGTATTCGTCAGCAGCTGCACCATTGCAATTAAGGGAAATATCCAAATAGATTTCGTCCCCTGCCATCAGGTTGTCAGTGGGCTGGAGGGCTCTCAGGTCTTTGTCAAATACTTCCAATTTGATTCCAATAACCGTATCAGAAGCCAAAGCCTGGGAATAAATGCCAAAGACCAGCAACAATACAAGCCATGAAATCACTATCAATTTATTCTTTCTCATTTTCCTTTCCTACCCTTCTTTGTCATTTACCGATCAAGGACCAAAGGGCCACAATGTCGGCCAGGTCGATCATGTTATTGCCGTTTAAGTCGTATTTCTTGATATCATCCCAGTCATCAGCGGCGTCGGTTTTGTAGAGATGGTGGTAGATCAGCCAGGAAATGGTGGCCTCATCCAATTCTCCTCCCTCAAAGCCCAAGGGATCGATCAATACCGCGACAGGGGCGCCCGGTTTCACCACTACAGCATCAATGAGAGTAGGTTTGCCGTCATCAAATACCGCAGCGGTGACCTTGCTCAGGAAGGATTCAATTATTGTTTTCATAGGTACTACACTGTCTTTCAGGCTGAAATGAAAAGTGAGCAGAGATGCTTCAGCAGCAGGTTTCAGCAAGACCCCAGGTCTGCCTAAAACCATGCTAAAGGAGAGTTTGCCGCCCACATCATAGGTGAAATCTGTTTGAACCGGACTGTAAGCCATAGCATCCAAGGCAAAAGTATAGCCCTCGTAATTCAGGTATTTGGCGTCAAAATCAGCTTCAATCATAAAAAGGTTTGAGCCGTCGCCGCCGATATTACTGACGGAGACAACATAGTCGACTTTTTTGCCCTCCCGGACATAGATTTTGGCCGGGGCATTGAAGTAGACGGAAAAGGGGATGATGTTCCATTTGGCATATAAAACAAGATCGGCGCTAATCGGGGTATCAAAATCATATGCTGCAGTCAGGGAGGCATCGGAATACCAACCGGCAAAAATATAGCCTTCTCTGGCGGGGTCTGCCGGCTTAATTACCTTTTCACCGCCGACTATGATCTGCCTGCCGGTACTGCTGCCGCCATTGCTTTCAAAGCTTACCGCATAATAACTGATCGAAGGATCGGCAGGGATGTTGATTTCCTGAAATTCATAATATAATCTGTCACTGCTGCCTTCTACTCTGCCATAAAGCACGGTTTCCGTAAAAGCGCCTCCCACGCCGATGATATCGGTCCTGCTGATAATAAATTCCAGTTTATAGATATCCAGATTCTCTTTTGCTTTGAAATAATAGCGGATAAAAGGCCTACTGCTATTATTTAAGACAGTGTTTATTAGCTTTCCCGTGGCGCTGACATTAGTCGCAATAATAAGGTTATATGTATTGGAATATGTCAGATTGCTTACTGTCGGCACACCATTAACAATTTTATCGGCACCGGTAGTCAGCTCCGTGAATTGATTGCCGTCAGTTGGCGGATTGCCATCGCTTGTCACCCGTTCCAGAAAGCCTTTGCATCCCCGGTAATCGACGCAAATACTATAACCCAAAATATATTCATTTGCCAGAGCCCCGTTGCAGTTCAAAGAGATATCCAAATAGAATTCCTCTCCTGCCGTCAGGCTGTCGGTGGGCTGAAGATCCCTTCCGTCCTTTCCAAATATTTCCATTTTCATCCCGATCACCGCATCCGAAGACCAAGCCTGGGAAGCCATAGCCAAAACCAGCAGCAAAGCAAGTCCCACCATCAAGATCAATTTGCTTTTTTTCATACCCTTTTCCTCTCTTTCTTATTTTATTTGCCGATTAAGGACCAAAGTGCCACAATATCGGCCAAATCAATCATACCGTTGCCATTTAAGTCATACTTCTTGATTTCATCCCAGTCACCAGCGGCGCTGGTTTTGTAGAGATGGTGGTAGATCAGCCAGGAAATGGTGGCTTCATCCAGATCCCCGCCCTCATAGCCCAGGGGATGGATCAATACCTTGACAGGGGCGCCCGGCTTTACCACAATAGCGTCGATGGGGCTGGATCTACCGTCAATAAAGCAATAGCCCGTGACCTTGCTCAGGAAGGATTCAATAACTGTTGTCCCCGGCCCGGCAGGGACCCCGTCCTTTAGGGTAAAGTGGAATGTGACCAATGGAGTTTCGGTTTCAGCCTTTAGCAGAAGCCCCGGCCTGGCAAGATACATGCCTAATATTAATTTGCCGTTTTCCAGATCATAGGAGAAATCGCCCTGAGAGGGGCTGTAGGCAATCAGGCTTGGGCCAAAAGAATAACCGGTATAATTCAGGTTTTTGGCATCGAAAGCGGCTTCGATCGTAAAGAGATTGGCGCCTTCATCAGCGACATTGGCGATAGAGACAACATAGTCGATCCTGTTGCCTTCTTTGATAAAGATTTGGGCCGGGGCGCAAATGGCGGCGGAAAAGCCGCTGATAATAACGGAGCCCAGCTTGGCTGCATTTGTTTCCGAAGCAGCGCTAAAGGTCAGGGTTTTGAATTCGGGATCGGCGGCGGGGATTTTGATATAAACCGGGATTTCGACGGTTTGATCGGGATCTACTGCATAGAGATCATTCAAGAGTGTAAATTCCAGACCGCAATCAACAGCGATCCGGACGATATCGGTGGCAGCGCCGGTGTTTTTGACGGAAAACCACTGGGTAGCCACTCTGCCGGGATCGGCAGGCTCGAATTTACCCTTGGTCACAACCAGCTCGCCGCCGACAGCTTGTCCGTCAAAATGGCGCACAGCCACTTGATAGGATAAAATATCATCGCCATAAGGGCCGGGGCTATAGATTTTGTCCAGAATGTAGAAGTGAAGATTATTATATGTATCTATATATTCATTGACTGTGTTGTCGGCTATGGATTTGGGAATGGGCTTGCCGCCGCCATCAAGGACGATCGAATAGTCATCGTTGCCTTGACCGGTCCTGACGGCTTCCACCCCATAGTTATTGGGGGTAACGGATTTGCCGGCATGGAAAAGAGCAGCGGAAAGGTGATTGGAATCATTATTCCTAAAAGGCTTGGGCTGGCTGGGCTCGCCATTCGGACCTACGGGAGTATAAAAATCGACTGTATCCAAACCGCCGGGGTGGGCGTTTATCAGCCAGGCATAGGGTACGGACTCGCTGAGAGTTTCTCTGTTTTTGCAGATCATGACCCCATGGTCGCTTTGATGGCAGTCATAACCAACCTGATCTATGACTTCCATGGTATAATTATCATACCAGTTCGCTCCGTTAAAAGTGTCCGACTCCCAGTCCGCCGAGGATAATACCCTCCCTTTGCTGTCTCTGAAATTGTAGAGCCTTAAGCCGAGAGCAGCCCGGCCGGCTTTGACTTTATCATTGATCGCCGCCAATTCCGGATAGATAGCTCCGAATTGATCCCCCACGGGGGTAGTGCGGGAATAAATCTCGGTGATGACCGGAGTACCGCTGCTCAGGACGGCATAGTTGACATTGCAAAGCTGATTGTCATCAAGAAAGCCCAGTTTACGCTTGGTCCGGGTCAGCATGTGGGCGGGAATCGATCCTCCCTGAAGGTTGGGGATCTGATAGCGGGTATGGTTGCCGCCAAAGCCTGTCATAGAACCGTTGCACATCAAATCCCAAAAGCCGCTATAGGCGCGCTGTTCAATGCTGGAGCCATAGTTGTCGGCAATAGTGGAGATATGGCCGAACTCATGAGAAAAAACGCCGTTGCCGTTGGTTTCACCTTGCTGAGAAAGGCGGAAGGTCCTGCCGGGAAGACTAATGCTGCCGGAGGAAGACCAAATCGCTGCTGCAGCCCACCAGGAAGTCCAGGGTACATAACGGGTTTTGGCCCACCAACCCCGGCCGGCTTCACCTTTTGCCGGCACAGGGCGTTCCGCCAGCCAGGCATCGGTGGCAGCCATATTGGCCCAGGTTATCCCCGCCGCCTTCATTTGGTCGATCCTGAATTTGGCGCTGTATTCATAAGCGATAGTAGTTTCGTCAAAAAACATCATATATCCCGCTTCTTCCCAACCTCCGCTTTCCGTGGAGCCGGAATGGAGGATAAAGGCAAAATCATAGGGATCAAGATCTACCCCGTCGGCAATGGCCGCATTGATAGCCAGGGTGTTTAGACCGCTGCGGCGGGTAAAGCCGGCCGGGAGGTCGTTGGCATGGTTCATACTGGTATCCAAGCCATATTCAAATTCAAAGCCGGGCAAAGTATAGACGCCGACCGCATCCAATTCGATTTTCCAGCGGCCTTGGGTATTCTCCTGCCAAAATTCACTGATGGTAATCCCTTTGTTCAAACCACTGTTATATGTATCCTTGGGGTCATTTAAAAAGCTTTCCCAAAACTCCACCAAATCTTCCTTGGGTATATCACCGATCAGGGGATTGCCCATTTGTTCGGAGCCTGCCGGGCTGCAAACAACAAAAGGTCTGTCCACAAAATCACATAAAACCAAAAGGCCTTTCTTCACTGTTTGGGGCATAATTTTGCCGCCGTCGGTCTTCCAATTAAAAGCGGTATTATCCTTCCACATATCCCAAGTCATATCCCGGGAAAACATCCAGCTTTGGGGGTCGATAGGCTCCGGCATAGAGTCCAGGCCCTTGGGTTGGGCCGCCCAAGCCACACTGACAGAAATCAAGATCATCAGGGCTGCCAGAACAAATACCGGCAATACATTTTTCTTAAGCATTATTTTTCCCTCCTCATATAATTTTTCCATAATTGTCAATTGTCAATCGTCAATTGTCAATTGACATCACCTCCTTCCCCGGTAAATAACATTTGTCTGCAAATTAATAGAATTATTGCGAGAGAGGAAGCATTTGAAAACTACTCTACTCCTCATTTATTGATAGCCGCAAAAATCTACTAAGTCATTTAAATTTTAGCAATTATTCCTTATATTGTCAATATATAGAATTACAAGAGACAAATATAGCCACATTTCGACAGAAAGAGGGCGGCCAAATAAAGGCCGCCCTCTTTCTGCTATTGGTTGACACATGGTACCAAGGTGGGCTGCGCCCACAACCCAATCGCTTTTAATTAAGCTTTCTAAGGCGCAGCCCAGTGGCTAGTATCTAGTGGCTAGTGACTAGAACGGGTGACTTTCGCTCCGCGAAAGGATTAAATTAAATTCTTGTTTTTTATTGACACTTTGCGTCCCATAGGGACTAATACCATGTGTCAACTAAATCTTTACAAAATAAGTCCTAACGTCATCCCGGACTTGATCCGGGATCCCCTGCTTGTCACCGGGAGATTCCGGGTCAAGCCCGGAATGACGGGAAAGCGAAAGTGTATGGTTTTAGATGTCACAGCCTACTAGCCAATATTGTTTTACTTGCCGATCAAAGACCACAGAGCCACAATATCAGCCAGGTCTATCATGTTGTTGCCGTTTAAGTCATATTTCTTGATCTCATTCCAGTCAGCGG
>WRHF01000084.1 GCA_009783415.1 Clostridiales bacterium | reverse complement strand
CTTTTTGATCAGCAGATGCTACAAACTATTTATTTCTCATTTGTTTTACATTTTAGTTTTATGCAACAGCCCCGCTATTATGCGGAGAACTCTTTACTCACAAGCTGGAATACTAAACGGTTTTTTGATCCTGGTAATGATACTGATTATGATGCCGGTGGTAAAATTGCCTGTGGCAGCTGATGGTTATAGCGAAACCGGGAAATTCCTGGCCCCCATAGAGGCCCCGGATCCTGCTGCCATCGAAATCTATGATGCTGATGGCTTGGACAATATGCGAAAAAATCTTAGTGGTAGTTATGTGCTGATGAACGATATTGATCTATCTGGTTTTAATGGTGGGCAGTGGGTGCCTATTGGGGATAATATTGCAAGTGGTAATAGGTCTAGATTTACAGGCACTTTTGACGGCCAGGGGCATGTGATTGAAAATTTGACCATAATCGCTGATGGCCTTTATGAATGTGCCGGCCTTTTTGGCGCTACTAGTGGTGCAATTATTAAAAACCTGGGATTGGAAGGCTCTAACATAAGTATCTCATATGCCTTATCTGAAGCTGGAGGAATCTGTGGTATTAGCTCCAATAGCTATATCTTCAATTGCTACAATACAGGGAACATTTCCTCCACCTCCTCCATTTACCCCTCTTTTGCCGGAGGGATCTGTGGTGGCAGCGCTGCTTTCATTTCCAATTGTTATAACACAGGAAATATCTTATCCAACTCCTCCTATTACTCCTCTTATGCTGGAGGAATCTGTGGTGACAATACTGCTTCAGTTTCCAATTGTTATAATACTGGGAATATCTCCTCCTCCTCTTTCTCCAATGCCTCCTTCTCTTTTGCCGGGGGAATCAGTGGCTATAGCCTTGGTTTAATTTCCAATTGTTATTCCACAGGGAATATCTCCTCCTCCTCTTCATCTCCCTCCGCTTCCTCTTCCACCTTAGCTTGTGCTGGGGGGATCTGTAGTGCCAGCTATGCTTCGATTTCCAATTGTGTTGTTCTCTCCAACCAAATTTATGCAGAAAATATATCTTATCCAAGCAGAATTAGGAGCTATCTGATTAGTTACGGGGATGATAAAACCGATAACCTAGCCCGTAAGGGAGTTGGAGGTAATGCAATTGACGATTCAGATGAGCGGATAGAGCTGGCTGATGCTAAAAAACAGTTAATCTATGAAGCCCTAGGCTGGGATTTTGATGATATTTGGTATATGGTTGTTGATCATGATTATCCTCAATTGCGGAATATGCCAAAACCTACTGATGGATATACTGTCGGCTTTGAAGCTGGCAACCATGGCAAAATGGACCCTTCATCTGCCAGCGAAAAAGTGGCCGAAGGGAAGACAGTAAAGAATGTTCCTGAGATAGCTCCTGGAACCGGTTATACCCACATTGGCTGGAAGTCCAACTTCGGCGGTACTTATGATGATGATGCGGTTAGGTTGTATCCTATAACCAGAGATATTACCTTTACCGCCGTCTATGCAACCACTGCCAATGCTACGGTTATTTTTGATTATAATGGCGGCAAGGCAAAAGAGATAGCCTTAGATGAAGGCATAGAACCGGAAAAAGAGACAGAACCCGGCAGGGAGGTGGATTCTGATTATGTTAGTGGCAGTCCAGGTGCGCTTTATTCTGTTCCCAGCCCCGCAAAAACAGGCTTTGTCCATAGGGGTTGGTTGCTGGCTATTAAGCCTGACGGTTGGTTATCGGAGTGGCCCAGTGGTATTTATGGTGCAGCAGGTACTGTTAGCAAATATGTTGCTCAATGGGCGCCAAATGTCAATACCGTAACATTCAATGCAGGTGAGAATGGTACTATAGTATCCGGTGAGCCAAGTAAACGGATCAATTACAGCGAAAGTGTGAATAGTGTGCCGGAAATCAAAGCTGATAGCGGATATGTTTTCATTGGTTGGGAATCCGGCCCGGGTGCTATTTATAGTTCAGAAGCTGTTAAACTATATCCGGTGGTCAGGGATATTACCTTCACCGCCAAATATGAAGATGCAGCCAATGCTACTGTTATCTTTGACTATAACGGCGGTGCGGCAGAAGGTGAAACCTCCAGCTATATCAGCGGCAAACCTGGCACTGCCTTCACAACGCCGGAACCTCTCAGGACGGGTTATACCTTTAGCGGCTGGTCGCCGGAGATGGCGGGTGAACCTGCTTTAGGGGAGGCAAAAAGCGTCATTATCTATCTTGCCCAATGGACGGCTAATAGCTATCCGGTGACCTTTATGCCGGGCACTAATGGGACAATGACTCCCGAAGAGTATAATAAGCCTGTAAGCCATAACGAAAGTGTTGTTAGTGTTCCCTCTATTACTGCCGAAAGCGGCTTCAATTTCCTAGGTTGGTCTCTGAACGGGGGCACTACCTATTATAGCGATGAAGATATCCTGGAAATGCCAATAACGGCGAAGGCTGATTTTGTGGCTCAGTATCAAAAGATCGTTACCGGTGGTGGCGGCGGTGGTGAACGCCCCATCTCAGCGACGCTAAACGTGAAAGGTGTTAATAAAGCCGCTGATGAAGTGATCTATAATCAACCTACCACGGTTTTGGTCGGCGAAACGGAAATAATCCCCGCGCCGATAATCAAAGGCTATGTTTTGGCTGAGGAATCTCCGACATCACAGTCCATCACCATTAAGTCCGGCAATAATACAGTTACCTTCTACTATAAATACATCGGTGAATCAATGGAAGAAAGCAGCGGCGAACGGCTTGGGCTTGATGACAGTGGGCGGATCGGGCAGCAAAATAGGTTGCCTGCCGGCGCCAAGATCAAAGAGACCCTGGAGACAGAAATCCATATTCGCTATGTCAATGGCTATCCGGATGGTTCGTTCCGTCCCGGCGGTAATATTACCCGGGCCGAGGTTGCCTTGATATTTTGGCGCTTGCTTAAAGATCCGGCCAAAAACGACGACTTCACCGGCAGCTTCAATGATATCAAAGATGACGAGTTTTATGCCCGGGCAGTGAACTATCTTGCTAAGATCGGTATTCTGCAGGGCTATAGGGATGGCAGTTTCAAGCCAACGGCTGCCATCAGCCGGGTCGAGTTTGTGGCGGTTGCCGGCCGTTTTGATGATTTGGCAAGCGGTATAGATAATCCCTTTAAAGATGTACCGGCGGATTATTGGGCCTATGGCTATGTCGTATCTGCTTATCAGAAGGGCTGGATCGATGGCTATCCGGGGGGAGAATTCAGACCGCAAAACAGTATCAGCCGGGCTGAGGCTGTGAAGATTGTCAATTGTATGCTGGGCCGGGGGATCCAAGTAGCCGATTTGCCTGGGGGATTGCCAAGTTTTACAGACCTGACCAGCTCCCATTGGGCTTATTGCGAAATCATGGAAGCCTCCATAGAGCATAAATTCGAGCGCAAAGAGGATAATTGGGAGATCTGGAAGTGACAGGAAATATAAAATAAAAATTTTGGCAAAGCAGAAGCTAAGCTAAGTCTTGGCTTTTTTTAGTTTCCGAACAACTATTCGTGATGGGCGAAAATTCGATAATAATGAAAATTAATTCCCAAATACCGAAATTTACATTTGACGGGGAATTTGTCGAATGTTAAAATAAAATCAGAGATATTGGGACATGAGGAAGTGATTTGATGAGAGAAACGAAGACAGAAAAATCCCATGTGCAATCGGTGGCTCGGGCCTTGCAGTTATTGGAGATGCTGGCTAATGAAAGCCGGGAGCTTTCTCTCACAGAAATTGCAGATGGATTGGGATGGCCAAAAAGCACAGCCCACGGTATTTTAGCAACCCTGCGTGATTACCGTTTTGTGGATCAATCGGCCCACAACGGAAGGTATCGTTTGGGGATCCGTTTATTTGAATTCGGGCACAAGGTAGCGCGCAACTGGGATATCCGCGAAATTGCCTTGCCGGTCATGAAAAAATTAAACAGGCAGTTTGGGGAAATGGTGCAACTGGCCACAGAGGATGCCGGCGAAGTATTCTACATAGAAAAGATTGATTCCACTCATATCATCCGGATCGTTTCCGAGCTGGGGGTGCATTTGCCTATGCATTGTACCGGCCTGGGAAAAGCCATGCTGGCATACCGGACTCCGCTGGAAATGAAGCGTATTTTGAATCAAAGCGGAATGCAGCGTATGACTATTTATACCATCACAGATCTGCTTCAGATGGATGCCGAGTTGATGAATATCCGCAACCGGGGCTATGCTGTGGACAATCAGGAGATTATGGAGGGGTTACGCTGCATAGCGGCGCCCATCCGCAGTAAGGACGGCGATGTTCTTTATGCCATCAGTGTATCAGGTCTGGCAGAGCGTTTGGCAGGCGATTATTTTGAGCGGGTGAAGGAAGCTGTCATAGAAGCAGCAGCCGAAATATCCTATCTTATGGGATATAAAGAAAATATTTGTTAGGAGGATTTGTATGAGCAAGAGACCGGAAATAGCTAATTGTATTCAAACAGGAGCTTTTAAAACCAATTATCATGATTTAGGCCAGGGTTTTCCCGTTGTGTTTTTACATGGAAGCGGCCCAGGGGTTACGGCTTGGGCTAATTGGAACAAGATTTTCCCGATCATGAAGGATGATTTTCGCCTGATTGCCCCGGATATGGCCGGGTTTGGCTTTACGGAACGCCTTCCCGGCGCCGTCTACAATATGAATGTTTGGGTGCAGCAGGTAATCGATCTTTTTGATGCTCTTAAAATAGAAAAGGCTGATCTGGTTGGCAACTCTTTTGGCGGGGCTCTAGCCCTGAGTATGGCTATCAAATATCCGGAGCGAATCAATAAATTAGTGCTCATGGGCAGTATGGGGGTCAGCTTCCCCATCACCTATGGCTTGGACCAGGTATGGGGCTATACGCCCAGTGAGGCCAATATGGAAGAATTACTGGAGCTTTTTACCTATGATCACAGTTTTGCCACCAAGGAATTGATCAGGACCCGCTATGAGTCCAGTATCCAGCCGGGTTTTCAGGAAAGTTTTTCTTCTTTATTTCCGGCCCCCAGGCAAAAAGGGGTAGAGAGTATGGCGGGAAACCAGGCCTATATCCGCAATATACCTCACGAAACCTTGATCATCCACGGACGGGAGGACCGGGTTATCCCTTTGGAAACATCCCTTAAACTATTGCAATTGATCGATAAGGCCCAGCTTCATGTCTTCAGCCATTGCGGCCACTGGACCCAGATCGAGCATACGGAGGAATTTGCCGGTCAGCTCAAAGGATTCTTTAAAAGAGGATAAAATCATGGATAAGAAAAAGATCGAAATCTATGCCCGGGAATTGTTCGAGGCGGAAAGATCCCGCCTGGCAGCGGCGCCCTTTACGGAAAGAGACCCCTTGTTTGGGGTGGATGAGGCTTATCAAGTTCAGCTTGCTAATGTCAGCCGGGTCTTGGCCATGGGGCAGAGAATATCCGGTAAAAAGATCGGACTCACCTCTTTGGCTATGCAAGAGCAGCTGGGAGTAGGGGAGCCGGATTATGGCCATTTATTTGAAGCTATGGATTGTCCGGATGGCTTCATCAATACCGGGGCTTTGATCCAACCCAAGATTGAGGCGGAACTGGCTTTTGTCTTGAAAAAGGATTTGCGGGGCGGACAGATTAGGGTAGATGATGTGGATGAGGCTACGGATTATGTGGTAGGCGCCTTTGAAATAGTAGACAGCCGGGTGGCGGATTGGCGGATCAAACTGGCGGATACCGTAGCGGATAATGCCAGTTCCGGCCGTTATATATTGGGAGAAACCAGGATCAAGCCAAAATCCATTGACCTGGCTGCCGTTACCATGAAGCTTTTTCAAAGCTCAAACTTAGTGGGTGAGGGCCTTGGTGCGGCGGTTTTGGGAGATCCCCGGATTGCCGTTGCCTGGCTTGCCAATAAACTGTGGAGCTACGGCGTAGCTCTGGAATCTGGGGAAGTTGTGCTTTCCGGCGCCTTTTCCGCCGCGCCGGCAGCCCGAAAAGGCGATGTCTTCCGGGCAGAATTCAGTAATTTTGGCTGTGTGGAAGCGAGGTTTGTCTGACTATGAACAAAATTAAAGTAGGTATCATCGGGCCGGGCAATATCGGCACGGATCTGATGTATAAAGTGTTTCGTAGCAAATACCTGGAAATGGGGATGATGGCGGGCATTGTGGAATCCGAAGGGATCAAAAGGGCGGCTTCATTAGGCGTGCCTGTTTCCACCGAAGGAGTGGAGGCTCTCGCGGCTCAAAAAGATATCCGGATCGCTTTTGACGCCACCAGCGCCGCGGCCCATATCAAATTCAACGGCCCGGTTTTAAAAGAGGCAGGTATCACCTCCATTGATCTGACTCCGGCAGCCTTGGGGCCTTATTGCGTACCCAGCGTAAATCTGAAAGCCCTTGCCCTGGAGCCGGATATCAATATGGTCACTTGCGGCGGACAAGCCACTATCCCGATCGTTTATGCTATTACCCGGATTGCCGGGGGCAGCTACGCGGAAATAGTAGCTTGTATCTCCTCAAAAAGCGCCGGCCCGGGTACCCGTGCTAATATGGATGAATTTACCGAAACCACCGCCGCAGCCATCGAAAGTGTGGGCGGGGCGGATCAGGGCAAGGCTATTATCATCTTAAATCCGGCGGAACCGCCCCTGATGATGACCAATACTATAATTGTGCGGGTAAAGGATCCTACAGTCGGTTTGGAGCCCATCCGTGCCTCTGTTGAGGAGATCGTGGCGGAGCTTAAGACCTATGTGCCTGGCTATCAATTAAGGGTACCGCCGATATTGGAAGGGAATAAGCTGACTGTGATTGTTCAGGTGCAAGGACAAGGTGATTATCTACCAGAATATTCGGGCAATTTGGATATAATCAATTCAGCTGCTGTGGCTGCGGCGGAGCAGATTGCTGCCGGGTTGCCGGCACAAGGAGGCGTCTGATATGGCCAAGGTGATATTGGTAGACACAACTTTGCGGGACGGCAGCCATGCCATAAGCCACTCCTATCTGCGCGAGCAGGTGGAGGCTATTGCCATAGGGCTGGACCAGGCCGGCTTGCCGGTCCTGGAAGTATCTCACGGGGACGGGCTGGGCGGTTCCAGTTATACTTATGGTTTTTCCGCAACCAGTGAATTTGATTTGATTGCAGCGGCGGCGGCAAAAGTAAAAAACACCAGAGTGGCTGTATTGCTGCTGCCCGGTATCGGGACTATTGAGGATTTAAAGCGAGCCAAAGCTGCCGGCGCCGGCATGGTCCGGGTGGCTACCCATGTGACTGAGGCCGATGTCAGCGCCCAGCATATTGCCGCAGCTAAAGAATTAGGGATGACGGCTGTAGGTTTTTTGATGATGACCCATATGGTAAGCCCGCAAAAGATAGCCGAAGAGGCCGTCAAAATGGAAAGCTATGGCGCAGACTATATCAACCTGGCTGATTCCGCCGGCTACCTGCTGCCGGGTGGGGTAACCGAGCGGGTACAAGCAGTACGGGCCGCGATCAAAATCCCCGTCGGTTTTCATGCTCACAATAACCTGGCTCTGGCCATGGCCAATTCCCTGGCCGCTGTGGAAGCAGGGGCCGAATATCTGGATGCTACGATTATGGGCTTGGGCGCCGGAGCGGGAAATACTCAGTTGGAAGTACTGGCCGGTGTGCTTTTGCGCCAAGGTATTGAAACCGGTGTTGATTTTTATCGCTTGATGGACCTGGCCCGGGATGTGATGGAACCAATTATGCGGCGGCCTCAAATCATCGACGGCGGTTCTATGATGCTGGGTTATGCAGGCGTATATTCTTCTTTTTTGCTTCATATTTACAATGCGGCGGAAAAATATGGCCTGGAGGCCAGGGATATTTTGGTAGAGCTGGGGCGGCGCGGCATGGTAGGCGGTCAGGAAGACATGATCATTGATGTAGCTTATCAGATGACAGGGGCTAGAGGCCAGAAGACAGAGTAGTGGTTTTTGCTGCGTAAAAACATTGAGCTAAAAACAGCTGTTTTGTCTTCCGATCTTTGATTTTGGGAAGGGGGTGGGTTCCTAATATATACTGTAACGGTCAGGGAAACCGGTATGAGTTTTTTATGTCAATCAGAGGAGAGTGTGTTGGCGGCTATGTTGCGTTCCCGGTGCGGGCCTGTCAGCCATGGTTGTTGCGGTGGCGGTTGCGGGGTGTGCCGGATGCAGATTAAAGCCGGGGAGTATCAGAAAGTGAAAAGGATGAGCCGGGCTCATGTAAGCGAGGAGGAGGAAAAGAAGGGGATTGTACTTCTTTGCTGTATCCGCCCTCAAAGTGACTTGATAATTTCAAAAATAAAATAATTTTTTTTGAAGGGAGATTTTAAAATGGGATTTAAAGGAACATTAAGACCGGGATTGGTGCAACTGCGCGTTTTGGATTTGGACAAGACTCTTGATTTTTATCTGAATGTTTTGGGCTTGAACGAAGTAGGCCGGACAGAGGATGGCCGGGTAATGTTGAAGGCTTATGACGAGTTTGATCATCACAGCCTGACCCTGCGCCTGGCTGACCAGGCCGGTTTGGATTTTGTAGCTTTTAAAGTAGGTTGCGCTGATGAATTGGAAAAGATTAAGGAAAAGACTGCTGCCTTCGGTTATCAGGTAACGGAGAAACCGGCTAATTCGGATCAGCCCGGCTTCGGCAAGCGATATAGCTTTAAGATCAGCACCGGTCATACTTTTGAAGTCTATTCTGAAGTGGAACTGGCGGAAAAAGGCCCTCAAATCAAGAATCCGGATATCTGGACGGATCCGCCCCGGGGAATGCGGGCTCAGCGCATGGATCATTTCCTGCTTTACGGCCCCAATATTGCCGAAGCTGAGCGCTTCTGTCAGGAAGTATTTGGCATGTTTGTGCCGGAAATCTGTAATTTGCCTGACGGTAACCGCCTGGCCGCCTGGATCACAGGCAGCAATAAACCCCACGATCTGGCCTTTGTGGAATATCCTCAGCCGGGCAAAATCCATCATCTGGGCTTTTATTTACAAGACTGGACCGATGTCGGCAATGCGGCGGACTGGATCGCCCTTAACCATCTTAAGCTGGACATCGGACCCACCCGCCATGCTATTACCAGGGGCCACTCCATTTATTTCTGGGAGCCTTCCGGCAATCGCATAGAGGTTTATGCAGGCGGTTACACTGCCTATCCGGATGAGCCGCAACGGGTTTGGGATGCCGATCAGCTGGGCCGGGGACTATTCTACTTTTCCGGCGAAGTAATTCCCAGCTTCTTGGAAATTGTTACTTAAAATAACTGACAGTAAGCAAAGCAATTTTTGTCAAACAAAAAGCGCCTACAGTTTGCAGGCGCTTTTTGTGGATTGAAGGCATATGATAAAAAATCCTTTGCAAAATTGCCGGATAATATCGAATGTTTATATTAAATTTTTATTTACCGAATTTTAAACTTGACTGATGCCTCCTTTTGTGGTAGGCTATCACTAAATAGGTTTTGCGGATTATGTAATATTTTTGGAGAATATAGCATAAATACCAATAAAAGCGATGGAGGGTATAAATATGGCTAAACCTTTTTATCACACCCGAATGAATGCAGATACTATTCAGTCCCTTATAGAAAATGTGGTTGAAAAGTACAGTAATAATGCTTACTGCATTTATGTTGCCGAGGGGGAAACTGTCACCAAGACTTATGGCGAAATGATGAGCAATATAGAGAGGATAGAAACATATCTCTTTGATTCCGGGGTCAAACATGTGGGATTATTGGGAGCGACCAGTTATCATTGGTTATGTGTTTTTATGGCTTGCCTGCATGCCGGTGTCGTCATTGTTCCGCTGGATGCCTTGCTTCCCGATGATGATTTGATCTTTCAAATCGAACATGCCGATATTGAGATCTTATTCTGTGACGAGAAATTTCAAAGCTTATCCGAAAAAATCAATAAAGACGGTAAGTGCAAGTCTTTTTGCTACTTGGATCAAGACGGTGAAGGCAGTTTGTCTTTTGCGATGAATAAACAGGCAAGCCGGCCCCATATTTCTCCTCCTGTCTTAGATAAGCAGGATTTTGCTATGATTGTCTATACTTCCGGGGCAACCGGTGAGCCCAAGGGTGTAATGTTAAGCCAGGAAAATCTGGTGGCTGCATCGCACTATGGTGCAGCTGTGGTAGATACGCCTATCGGCGCCCGTTTGCTTGTTTTGCTGCCCAACAATCATATGTTTACGATCGGTCATTGTTTTCTGACTCCTTTGTTTTTTGGCGCAGGGCTGTTCCTAAATGATTCAATATATAATACTTTTAATAATATAAAAAAACACAAAATAGATTTCATTGTGGCTGTCCCGGCTGTGATCAGGCTGTTTAAAAATGAAATCGACATCCAGCTGAAAAAAGCCGGGTTCGGGCCGATCGAGTCAATGGACAAGATCAGAAGAGCGCTAGTGACGACGGCAATAAGAAAGAAAATCGGCTCAAACTTGCAGTCTATTGTCTGCGGCGGCGCCCCGTTGGATCAAATGTATGTTCATTTCTTCAAACTGCTGGGTATTCAGCTGCAGGGTGGCTATGGCATGACGGAATGCGCCCCTTTGATTTCCTGCCAGGTCAAAAATCATCTTGATTATAGCCGGGCTGATTCCGTTGGCAGACCCGGAGTTTGTTGCCAGGCAAAAATCGTGGATGGAGAAATTTGGGTATCCGGGATAAATGTCATGCTCGGCTATTATAAAGACCCTGATGCTACCTCGGCAACATTGCTTGATGGCTGGCTGAGGACCGGTGATCTCGGGCGTTTGGATGAAGAAGGGTTTTTATATGTTACCGGCCGGATAAAAAATCTGATGATTTTAAGCAACGGAGAAAATGTATCGCCCGAAGAACTGGAAATGCTGTTTGACAAATGCAGGTATGTTGACGGTGTCATAGTCTCCGCTAATGACGATTTGGATATAATCGCCGCTGAAGTCTATCCGGCGCAGGCTGCTGTTGAGGAGATGGGTTTGGAGAAAATACAGTCCCTGATCAGAGAGGAAGTTAAGGATATTAACCAAAATTTACCAATTTATAAACAAATCAAACTCGTCACCTTCAGAGATCAGCCATTTGAAAGAACCACAACTTTAAAAATCAAAAGATAATTTAGGACTTGATCCGGGATACCCTGCTTATCCCAGGGGGATTCTGGGTCAAGCCAATCTGATTGCCTCAATAAAAACGTTTGTTAAACAACAGACGTTTTTGTTTTTTATTTCCTGTAATGCTTGCGGCAGCATATGATAAATGTTATAATATAGATAAAGCTGGAAGATAACTTTTTGCAGAGCAAAAAATAACAAAATTCTGGCAATTGGCAACTGTACAAGGGGGTTTGGCTATGGCTCTTTCTTGCGGTATTATTGGTTTGCCTATGGTAGGCAAGACGACCTTTTTTAATCTTTTGACTAAAGCCGGGGTAGAAACCAGCGCTTTTTTCAGTGGCAAGACCACTACCAATACCGGTCATGCCCTGATCCCGGACAGTAGGATCAATTATCTGGCAGGGATTTTTAAACCGAAAAAAACTACCTATGCCCGGGTAGAGGTTATAGATATCCCCGGATTGGTGAGGGGGGCAAGCAGGGGGCAGGGCAGCGGCAATGAATTTCTCTCTGCCGTACGCCAAACCGATGCCCTGGCTCATATTGTCCGGGCTTTTGAAAATGAGGATATCCTGCATGCCGAGGGCAGCCTGGATTTGCTGAGGGATATTGAAACCATCAATATGGAGCTGCTTTTTGCCGATTTGCAGCTGATCGAAACCCGCCTGGAAAAGATCAACAGCGGCCATAAAAAGAAGCTGGAGCATCCTTTGGAAGAGGATGCTTTGAAAAAATGCCGGAATTGCCTGGAAGATGAAAAACCCCTCAAGCAGCTGGATTTAAGCATTGATGAGGCGGAAGCCCTCAAACATATGACTTTTTTGACCAATAAGCCCATTCTGGTCGTCCTCAATTTGGACGAAAGTCAGTTTGCAAGTCTTGACTATCCGCAAAAAGATCAGATAGAGGCCTATTGTGCTGCTAATAATATGGTGATGCTGACTGTCTGTGCCCAATTGGAGGAAGAAATCGAACAATTGCCTGAAGAGGAAAAAAACCTCTTTCTGGCGGATTTGGGGATAAGCGAAAGCGGCGTAGCCCGGATGGCTCAGGCCTTTTATCGCCAGCTGGGTCTCATTTCCTTTCTGACTGCAGGAGAAGACGAGGTAAGGGCCTGGACTATTGTCTCCGGCACCCCGGCCAAAATTGCTGCCGGCAAAATCCATTCCGACATCGAACGGGGTTTTATCCGGGCGGAAACAGTAGCTTTTACCCATCTGGAGGAAGCGGGAAGCATGGCTGCCGCAAGGGAAAAGGGCTTCTTTCGATTGGAGGGCAAGGAATACATTGTTAAGGATGGCGATATTATTAATTTTCGGTTTAATGTTTAGGGCTGCTTTGCAGGTCTAGGGATTATGGGCTAGGTGAGATGATAGGGACGCGGCACGCCGTGTCCGTACGGAGGAACTATTTGGTAATATTCTTTTTGTGATAATTACTATTTCGGGGGATAATTTTGTGAATGGGTTTCATTTAGAAAGCGCCTATCAGCCTTCCGGGGATCAGCCTATAGCAATTTCCTCCCTGGTAGAGGGCGTACTGGAAGGGAAGCGTCATCAGGTTTTGTTGGGGGTCACAGGATCCGGCAAGACATTTACTATGGCTAATGTTATTGAGCGGCTGCAGCGGCCTACCTTGGTTATTGCCCATAACAAAACCTTGGCGGCTCAGCTT
>WRHF01000083.1 GCA_009783415.1 Clostridiales bacterium | reverse complement strand
GAACAATCCGCTTGGCTGGGCAACTTTGTTCCCCAAACGCATAATGAGGGTGATATAAAGGTGCTGCAAGGATCTGTGTACGATGAAACCGCACCTCAAATGGCGGAAGTAGACGGTAACCGGGTGATGGTATTCCTGACCGATGACGGGTCGCGGGATGATATAAACCGCACCAAGCTGGTTTATTCCGTTTATGATGAAAACTTGGATACTTGGAGCCTTCCTGAAGCTATAAACGATGACGGTACTGCGGATTTCTACCCAAACCTTGCCGGTGATGGAAATAATATTTGGCTGACCTGGCATAAAAGCAAAATTGTATTCAGTAACGATAGCTCAATAGACGAGTTGCTGGCTGCATCTGAGATCGCCGTGGCCCGTTTTGACAAGGTGACCGGGAAGTTTACGGATATTGCTGTATTGACAGATAATAATGTTTTGGATACCCAGCCCAAAATTGCTGTCAACGGCAATAATGTCTTTGTAACCTGGATAGAGAATACTGCCAATGATCTTTTTGGGATCAATGGCAAAAACAATAAGATCATGGTTCGGCAATATACAGACGGCGCCTGGAGTACACCCGTCACATTGGTTGGCGGGCTGGGTGCGGTGACTGATATGGCTGCGGGTTATCTGGGGGGTAATGCCCGGGTCGCCTATATAACTGATGCTGATAACGATCTGACAACATTTGTTGACCGCAATTTGACTGTAACGGATTTGACGGGAACTGTTACAAATAGTCCGGCAAGCACGAAGCTGGTATCGAATCCAAGTTTTTCTACCATAAACAATGAATCGGTATTGAGCTGGTATGAAACCGGGATGAGTTGGGAGGAAGATGAGGATGGGGAAAATTATGAATA
The DNA here is from genome assembly GCA_009783415.1 of Clostridiales bacterium. Classification (GTDB taxonomy): domain Bacteria; phylum Bacillota; class Dehalobacteriia; order UBA4068; family UBA4068; genus WRHF01. The sequence goes on along the minus strand of WRHF01000083.1, from coordinate 11,953 downwards.
TTTGGAAGCTGGCAATATCCGCTATCTGACTGCTGGCGGGCAGGTCAAGAAGCTATTTGATGAAGCGGATATGATGACTGATAACTACAAAATTATCAATGATGGAGCAGGCAACAGCGCTGTTATTTATCCGGGTCAAGAGGATGAAACAGGTTTTATATTTGCGAAGCTGTATAATGCCGGACAGTGGGGAAAAGCTTTCAAGCTGGCCAAGACAGGCAATTTTGCCCGCTTCTTTGACAGTGTTTGGCAAAGCAGCGGAGAGTTTTATCTCGCCTTTAACAACTCCCGCATTGATATTGGAGGCGAAGATGATGATGTGCTGTTTAGGGAAAAGAATGATTTATGCGTGATGAAGGTTGCTCCGGCGGCAAATATCGCCTTGGCAGATGTGCTTTATTCCGACGAGGATGTTCGCTTGGGAGAGAAATTACCTATAAGCCTGGATATTGAAAACATTGGCGGTATCCCCATTAACAGCGTACTGATCAAAACCAATGACGAGACAGTCAGTACTTGTGGACTTGCCGGCGGACTCTTGACAGGCGAGCAAGCTACGCTTGAGTTTGAGCTGGATATACCTGCTAATATGCCGAAAGAGACCGATTTTACCCTCAGTGTTGAACCAAGTAATGCAGAAGATGCTGATCCAAGCGATAACAGCCGGACAATAACGCTCGGTCATACCAACCTCATATTGTCTTTGGATAAGGAATATAATGATGATAATACGGTTAAGGTTATTGCAAATGTTGAAAACGACAGCGACTATATCGCTAATACAAAGTTGCTTGTATATCGCGGTGATTTAGAGGGAGATTTGATTGAGACAATCGAAATGGGAGAAATTACCAGTAGGCAGAGTATGTCCAGAGAATTTGACTTTAACCCTTACAGATTGATCCCAAAAGGCGAAGAGTATGAAACACTTTACTTTGAAATCGTCAGCGACAAGTATGAACTGTATTCAGCTAATAAATCTGATTTTGTCGTAATCTTCGCTAATAACGCAGGAGGGTATGGCAGTAATGGCGAATTTCTGGCGCCGATCGATGATCCGGATCTTGGCGCCATTAAAATTTATACCGCCCAGGATTTGGACAATGTGCGGAACGATCTGAGCGGTTCCTATGTACTGATGAATGATCTTGATTTGGCAGATTTTAAAGGCGGCCAGTGGGCGCCGATTGGCAGCAACACAAGTACCGATCGTTTTACAGGTACTTTTGACGGTCAAGGCTATCTGATCAAGAACCTGACCATAACAGGCGGCGCCAATCAATATGTGGGCTTGTTCGGATATGCCGGGAACGCAACTATCAAAAATGTGGGTTTGGAGGGTTCAAATATCAACATTTCTACCACCTATGGCGGGGGGATCTGCGGGTATATCATTAGTGATACTGTTATCAACAATTGTTATAATGCGGGGCCAGTTTCATCAGGCCGCTATGCGGGAGGGATCTGCAGCTATGCTAACTCCGGCACAATTTCCAATTGTTATAGCACAGGAGAGGTTTTGGCTTCTTCCCCATCATCTTATTCCTGGGCGGGGGGGATTTGCGGTTTTAGCAGTGGTTCGATCGTCAATTGTTATAACACGGGGGATATTACTTCTTATTCTTCCTATGCCCCCATCAGCAATGCTATTATTTATTCTTATGCCGGAGGGATTTGTGCTGAAATCGACGGGGAAGATACTGTGATCTCCGATTGCCATAACACAGGGAATATTTATGCTTATGCTTTTTCTTCCAATGAGATTTCCCCTTATGCAGGGGGGATTTGTGGCGCCGGTAGATATGTACTGATCTCCAATTGTTATAATGCAGGGATCGTTTCAACCCCCTATGGTGATGGTTATGCAGGCGGTATCAGCGGCTGGCTCCTGGATCATTCTATTTCTAATTGTTATAACAGCGGAGATGTTTTTTCGGCTAATGCCGGGGGAATCTATGGCGGCGCCGCTATACACGCCCCTAACTCTGTCATTAATTGCTATAACTCAGGAAATGTTTCCGCTTTTCACTATGCCGGTGGTATCTACGGCAAAAGTTCCGGTAATGGCTCTGTTTCCAATTGCCTGGTTCTTTCGCCCCGCATAGATGGGGAACTTGGCAGCTATCCAATTGGCTTCCCGGATCCTATAGAGCCAACTCTCAAAATCAACAACCTGGCTTTACTTGGTATCAGCGGTATTTCAATTGATGATTCCAATGACCGTATTTCTCTTGCCGAAGCCAAAAGCCAAGCCACCTATGAAGACTTGGGCTGGGATTTTGAAAATACTTGGCGGATGGATCCTGATTATGATTATCCTCAGCTTAAAGGAGTAGAATTCAAGCGGCCTCCTACCGGTTTCAATGTCAGCGGCAGAATCAAGAGTTATGATCCTAATAATTCCACCATCATCTGCCTAAGGCAAGACAACGAAGAGAGGTATACGATAACTCTAAACGGCACTGGCGGTTATAGCCAGATAGAACAAGAGTTTTGCTTTGAAGGGGTGGATCCGGGCAGATACGACTTAGTCATTACTAAAGATGCTCATACAAAATTCACAGTACAAAATCTGAAAGTCGACAACAATGACCTGGATTTGAGTGAGGACAGTCGCCCCGAGGTCAAGCTGATGATTTTGCGTTGCGGCGACATCAATGGCGACGGCCTGATTAATGACGCCGATTTGACCCTTTTATGGCGGGCAGGCAATTACAACAAAAAAGCAAATGAAGCGGATAACCGTGCATGCGATCTAAACGGCGACGGTTTGATCAATGATGCCGATTTGACTATTCTTTGGCTGGCTTATAACTATAATAGGGGAGAGATCGTTATTCAACCTGAAATTGCCCTCAGTTTGAACTTGTCGGCAAGTAATCTTAATGCTCAAGCTGCCGGCGATAAGTTTACTGTTGGCGTTACCAGCAATACCGGCTGGTCGGTTTCCTCCAATGTCACCTGGGCGACGGCCGGCAAAAATTCCGGATCGGGCAATGAAGAATTTACAATCAAGGTTGATCCAAATACCTTTACAAGCACCAGAACTGCCCTGATAACCGTCAAGGCAGATTCCGGCAGTAGTGATAAAATCAGCTATATAATTGTAAACCAGGCGGCCTTTGGCCCAATTGATCCCAGCTTGGATTTGTCGCCGAAAAACATCAGTGCAACGGATAAGGGAGGCGCCTACTCTATTGATGTCACTTCCAATACCGGCTGGACTGTTTCTTCCAATGTTACTTGGGCAAAGACCGGTATCAGCAACGGCTCCGGCAACGATGATTTACTGATCACAGTTGATCCGAATCCTGCAGCAACAACAAGAACTGCCCTGATAACTGTCAAAACAACTTATGGCAGCGGCGATAAAACCGATCATATTATGATAAACCAGGATAGCGCCGGCGTCATCATTCCCGATCTGGATTTATCATCAGGCAATGTCAGCGCCCAAGGCGAAGGTGATACTATAAGCATCGGTGTTACCAGCAACACCAGCTGGTCGGTTTCAGCAAATGTTACCTGGACCCGGATAGACAGCGCTACCGGCGCCCAAAACGGTGATATCACTATTTCGGTTGATCCAAATAATACCTCAGGCACAAGGACTGCCTTAATTACTGTAAAAACGACCTCCGGCAGCGATGATGTTTCCAGATACCTAATAATAACCCAGCCCCCGGCCGCCTTGGGATATCCAGTAGCAATCAACTCTGTTTTCCCTGCTCTGATCTTCTAGACTGAAAGAAGGGGTTCCCTACCTCTAGCGGGAACCCCTTCTTGTGTAAAAGAACGAAAATTCAGATAATAAGAAGGAGGATTTTTTATGAAATGGAAAGCTATGCAGAATCTCGGTTTGTTGCTTGTTGTGTTGATAATGTTAAGTCTATTTCCCGGGGCAAGCCTATCGGCGAGGATAATTGAAGACGACAGAGCAGTAATTAATTGGGAGCAGATGGAAAATGCTATGTCAACTGGCTATGGCAGCAACGGCAAATTCCTGGCTCCGGTTGATGCTCCTCACCCTAGTTCAACTCCTATTTATACTGCTCAGGATTTATATAATGTAAGGAACAATATGAGCGGCAGATATAAGTTGATGAATGACATTGATTTATCAACCTTTAATGGTGGTCAATGGATACCAATTGGAACTAGTAGTAATCCTTTCCGTGGTACATTTGATGGCCAAGGTTATGTGATAAGAAATCTTACCATATCTAACATATATTTCTCTGCCGGCCTGTTTGGAGAAGTTTCTGGCACTTCGAGTTATACTACCGAGATTAAAAATGTGGGGCTAGAGAATACTTACATAAATATTTTGTATTTATCCTCTGATAATTCCCCCTGTTTAGCGGGGGGAGTCTGTGCCTATACGAATGGATTAATCTACAATTGTTATAGTATAGGGACTGTTTATATCTCTACCTACAATTATCCTGCTGTGGCTGGGGGTATCTGTGGTGAAGGCGGGTCTATATCCTACTGTTATAATACAGGAGATGTTTCTGCCCATTCTGATGATTATCGTACTGGAGGTTGGATTTGTAAATCCGCAGCTGGTGGTATCAGTGGCGATTACAGCACTGTCTCTTATAGTTACAACACAGGAAATGTTACATCTTCGTCACATACAGGTACTGCATCTGCGGGAGGTATCTGTGGCGATGCTTTTGGTTATAGTAATCCTATCTCAAATTGTTATAACACAGGAGATGTTTCCGCTAAATCCCTTTATTCTAATGTTAACAATGATGAATCTTCCTCTGGTGCCGGAGGTATCTGTGGGCAAAGCTCCATAAACATCTCTAATTGTTTTAACACTGGAGATATCTCCGCCGAATCATCTGTTAAAGAGGATTATTCTGATCCATATGCTGGAGGTATCTGTGGTTATAGTGTGGCAACTATCGCTAATTGTTATAACGCAGGAGATGTGTCTTCTTCTTCGAATGGTGATTATCTTTATCCTTATTCTGGGGGTATCTGCGGTTACAGCAAGGGTTCAATCGCAAACTGCGTTGTCCTCTCTAGCTGGATATATGCAGTGAACATCCGCTATCAAAACTCGGTTAACTGCTATATAATTGGTGATATTAGGACATCAAGCAACAAAACTAACAATTTAGCACTTAACGCCATTTCTGGCAATGCAATCAATGACGCAACAAGTCGCTTTACTCTGGCTCAGGCAAAAGACATAAACACATATACCAATAACAGCTGGAATTTTAGTACAGTTTGGGATATGGTTCCCAGTTATGATTACCCTCAATTAAAGGGACTGCCATCTGCCGGACCAAGAACGCTTTCCAATGATGCTAATTTAGCCAGCATCAGCCTTAGCGCGGGATCACTGAACCCGGTTTTTAATGCCAATACTACCGGCTACACTGTTTCTGTTCCTTATGAAGTCAGCAGTATAACCATTACGGCCACAACTGGCTATCCTGGGGCAATAGTTGCAGGTACAGGCTCCAAAAATCTTGTGGTCGGAAATAACCCTTTCCCCATCCAGGTAACAGCCGAAAATGGGACAACAACAAAAACCTATACCGTAACAGTCAACCGCGCCCCTTCCGGTGATGCCAGCTTGTCCAGCTTCAGTATCAACCCCGGCACATTGAATCCGATCTTCAACCCTGAGGTCACCAGCTATACAGCTACCGTACCTTATAAAGTTCAAGAAATAACTGTCTCGGCAACAACCAGTCATCCCGAGGCAACGACCAGCCATTCGGGGATAGTATTTACTGATGAGTATATGCAACTTCTTGATGTAGGGGATAACATGATCAGTATTGAGATAACTGCGGAAGATGGTGTAACCAAGAAAATCTATACCCTGACAGTAAATCGTGCTGAGCCTTCAAGTGATGCGGACTTGAGTAAACTCAGCCTCAGCTCAGGATCAAGCCTGATTTCGCTTGATCCGGCTTTTGACCCCGGTCATATTAATTACAAAGCTTCTGTGCCCTATGGAATTAGCAGCATTACAATTGCTGCTGAACCTAATTATCCGGGGGCGACTGTTGAGGGCGCCGGTATCAAAAACCTTGTGATCGGCTCTAATACCCTCACCGTTGAGGTGATCGCTGAGGATGGAAGCAGGAAACCCTATGTCGTGGTGGTTACCCGTGACGAACTAAAACTTACCGGTATCAGCCTTAACGCAAGCACAGGAATAGTTTCGCTTATACCGTCTTTTGACCCCGATCAACATGAGTACACTGCTTTTGTTCCTAGCGAGGTTGAAGAAATAACTATTTCGGTAGCGGCTAACGATCCTACGGCAAATATCTTTTCCAATAACAGCGGATATGGTATGGGTGAACTTTCGGAAACCCTGAGCCTTGATATTGACGCTACTGAATATGAAATAACTTTGTTGAATTCCGGAATGGGTGATCGTAAAGATTATACCATAATGATTACTCGTACTCCTGCAGAGGATTTGAAATTAGCTAGTCTTAGTCTTTACTCATCCATCGGCCCAATCTCACTTGAGCCGTCTTTTGACCCCGATCTACTTGACTACAAGGCTTATGTTCCTTACGAAGTCAATACTATAACCATTATAGCAGCGGCTAGCGATCCGATGGCAATGCTGACTGGTACAGGTCTAAAAACTCTCGATGTAGGGATCAATGACTGTTCAGTAATAGTGACCGCCCAGGGTGGCGCAACAACGAAAAAGTATAACATTGAGGTTACCCGTTATCCTAATGATGATCATGATACGCCGAAGGTGCATGTATCTTCGGTGAAAGGCAGAGCCGGGGAAGAGGTAACGTTGACTGTGTCACTGGAGAATAATCCGGGGATAGCAGGTTTGCAGCTGGAGATAGGTTATGATGCGAGTGTTCTGAAAATTGAAAGCCAGACAAGTGTGAGACGCGGATCCTCGTTGGATAGCCTGATGTTTAGCGGTCTGGGCTCGAAGACATATGAAGACAATCCCTTCAAGGTAATATGGGCAGGTACGTCAAACGATCATTCTATTGGGGAAATTCTCCACATAACATTCGCCATTCTGGAAACAGCTAAAGATGGAGAATATCCGGTTACGGTTTCCTATGTGCCAAGTAATACCCGTAATGAGAATGGAGAGTTGATTTCCCTAACGACATCGAACGGGTCTGTGAAAGTAAAAAGCTTGATCTATGGTGATGCCGACGGTGATGGGGATGTTACTGTTTTCGATGTCATAAGCATCATGCAATATCTTAACGACTGGCCGATAACTATTGATGAGAAGGCTGCCGATGTGGACGGGGATGGAGAAGTTACTGTCTTCGATGCCATACTGATTATGCAATACCTCAACGGCTGGTTTGATGAATTTCCAGTTGAAAGAAAAGATAGTGTACCTCTCGCCTTGCCTGCATTTTCCGTATTGGCGCCCTTTTCTATAACTGGCCTGGCAATAGGCGATAAGCCGGTGGTTTCCATAGAAAGTCCGGTCGACCCGGTGAAGCCGGAGGATATCGTGACATTACAGGTGGATCTGAAGAATAATTCCGGGCTTGCGGGCTTGCAACTGGAGATAGGCTATGATTCAAGTGTTTTTACTCTGGAAAGTCAGACAATGGTGACACGTGGTTCCGCGTTGGCTGATCTGATGTTCGCCGGATTAAGCCCTGTTACATATCAAAACAATCCCTTTAGGGTAATATGGGCAGGGACTGCCAATGACTATTCTAATGGAAGGGTTCTCAATATTCAACTTAAAGTCTTGCCCGACGCAAAAAATGGGATATATCCGATTACTGTCGCATATATCCCGACTAATACAAGAGACGAAGACGGAAATCTGATTGAGTTGGATTGTATTGATGGAAACATAACTGTAAGGACAACCGATACACCGATTGGTGTAAGTGTCAGCGGCAGAATAAAGAGCTATTACCCCAAAAAGAAAACTACTATCCAGCTGATAAAGGGCAATGATGTTGTCTATGAAACGTTCATACCCATCGAAGACGAATATGGCTCACAGGAACAAAGCTTTGTTTTGACAGACGTAACCCCAGGGTTATATGTTATGGTCGTTAAAAAAGATGCTCATGCCAAACTCACTGTAACAGATGTGATTGTTGAGGATGAGGACTTGGATCTGACTAAGGATTACCGCCCCGAGATTCGATTGATGTTTTTGCGTTGTGGGGATATCAACGGTGATGGCTTAATTAACGATGCCGATTTGACTATTCTGTGGCGGGCAGGTAATTATAATAAGAAGACTGAGGAAGCGGATAATCCCTGGTGTGACTTGAATGGTGACGGTTTGATCAATGATGCCGACTTAACCATACTCTGGCTGGCTTATAATTACAACAGAGGGGCAATCGTTATTGAGTTCTAATTTAGTTTTTGCGAAAAAAATAAAGCCGAAAAAAAACGCAAAAAATAGGAGGATTTTTTATGAAACGGAAAGGCATGCAAAATCTTGGTTTGTTACTTGTTGTTGTGGTAGTGTTTAGTTTATTTCCTGGGGCAAGATTATTGGCGAAAATAAATGAGCCCGATAATACTACTGTTAATTTAGAACAACAGGAAGCTATGATAGCTGCTGGCTATGGCAGCAATGGCAAATTCCTGGTTCCGATTGATGCCCCTGACTCCAATGCCACAAAAATTTATACACCGCAGGATTTATATAACGTGCGTAATAATTTGAATGGCAAATATGTGCTGATGAATGACATCGATTTAGCAGGGTTTAATGGTGGCCAATGGGTACCTATTGGGGATCTTTCCTACTATGGTGAGAAATGGGAGTTTTACGGTACTTTTGACGGCCAAGGGCACATAATCAAAAACATGAAGATAACAAGCAATGCATATAGCTACGTTGGCCTATTTGGCGCCCTTGGCGGTAGTGCAGTAGTGAAAAATGTGGGCTTGGAAAGCACTAATATTAGTGTTTCTTCTTCTTGCGTTGGAGGAATCTGCGGTACCGGTTATTACAGTACCAATGCTATGATTTTCAATTGTTATAATAATGGTACTATTTCAGTTTCCTCTTTTTCTAATGGTAGTTATGTTGGAGGAATCTGTGGCGAACGCGTTGACACAATCTCCTATTGTTATAATACCGGAAATGTGGATGCTCTTGATACCGGTAAAGGTAGTTCCACTGTAGGAGGGATATGTGCTTCCCCGTATGGCTCAACCTCAAACTGCTATAACACAGGGAATATTTCTGCTACTTCATATTCTGGTTATTCCAGTGCGGGAGGAATTTGCGGTGCTGACGGTGGCTTAATTTCCTATTGCTATAATACAGGAAGTATTTCTTCTGTTAATTATTCTACTAGTTCTAATTGGGGTGTAACAGATAGTTATTCCATTGCTGGGGGAATTTGCGCTGGTAGTCACGCCAGATCAATCTCAAATTGTTATAATACAGGCGCTGTTTCTTCTTATTGTTCTTCATCCAGTGGCTATGCCGGTGGAATAGCTGGGAGACTCCAAAATTATGGTAGAGATGTCCAAATCACCAATTGTTATAGCAGCGGTGATGTATCTTCGTCCGGTATTGCCGGAGGAATTTGCGGTGAAGATTATGGATCAATCTCTAATTGTTATAACGCAGGGGATGTTTCTACTTCCGGAGCGGCTGATTATTCTCTTTTTGCCGGAGGGATCAGTGGTTATTGGGTTTGGTCTGTCAGCAGTTGTGTTGTTGTTTCAAAGCGGATAAATGTAACAAACACCTATTATCCAGCCAATATTAATAGCTATCTAATTGTCTACGATACTATTGAAAACTATATTGACAAAACCAATAACCTGGCTCTTTCAGGTATTTCCGGTAATGCCTATGATGATTCAAATGGCCGTATTTCCCAGTCTCAGGCTATAAGCCAAGCCACCTATGAAAACTTGGGTTGGGATTTTAACAAAGTTTGGAAGATGGTCCCCGGCGAATACCCGCAGTTGCGCAGCAATAATGCCTACTTGTCCAACATAAGTCTTAGCACAGGAAATTTGGATCCGGGTTTTGATGCTGGTACTACTCTTTACCGGGTTTCTGTTCCTAATGACGTTAGCAGTATAAACATTTGGGCAACGCCAAGTGATGCAGGGGCAACAGTTACCGGTACGGATCCGAAAACTCTCAAGGCAGGGCTTAATACATTTTCTATTGTGGTAACCGCTGAAGATAATACAACTAAGAAGACCTATACTCTAGCCATTACCCGTGAGCGTATAGATTCTGGCAACAGCGGTAAATTTTTAGCTCCCATTGGGCCTCGGGATCCCAACGCTACCGAAATTCGTACACCTCAAGATTTGGACAATGTACGGAACAATTTGGATGGTTCCTATGTTCTGATGAATGACATTGATTTATCCGCCTTCAACGGAGGCCAATGGACGCCTATTGGAGATAACACAACCGGGAACAGGTTTACCGGGGTTTTTGACGGTCAAGGGCATGTGATCAAAAATCTGACCATATCAAACACATACACCTTTGCCGGCCTGTTCGGCTATATTATGGGATATTCTTCAGATAAGTATGCTGAAATTAAAAATGTAGGCTTGGAGTTTATCAACATAAATATCTCATCTACTACTTCTAACACTGGGGGAATCTGTGGTTGCATGGATATCAGGAGTTCTATCTCCAATTGCTATAACACAGGGGCTGTTACTGTATCTGCTTCTAGTTTTACTCGTGTAGGGGGAATCTGCGGAGCTAACGTAGGGGGTCCAATCTCCAATTGCTATAACACGGGGGATATTTCTTCCTCTTCCTCTGAACCTTCTTCTAATGCAGGAGGAATTTGCGGCAATAACAGTAGCAATGGCCCAATCTCCAATTGCTTTAACACAGGGGATGTCTCTTCTTCCTCTTCCTCTTCCTCCATCTCTTCTTCTTACCCTCATGCAGGAGGAATCTGCGGCAGAAACAGTAGCAATAACCCAATCTCCAATTGCTATAACACAGGGGATATTTCTTGCATTTCCTCTTCCTCCCCTCGTCGTTCTTATGCAGGAGGTATTTGTGGTGAAAACGATACCAATAGCTCTATCTCCAATTGCTATAACGCAGGAGATATTTCTTCTTCATCCGCCTCTTCTTCTTATGCAGGAGGAATTTGCAGCTATAGCGAGAGTTCAATCTCTGATTGTTATAACACAGGGGTCATTTTTTCCCACTCTTCTCGCGAGGGTATGCACTATTCTGAGGCAGGTGGGATATGTGGTGAAAGTAATAAACCAATCTCCAACTGCTATAATACCGGAAACGTTTCTACCCCTAATGGTGATGCAGGGGGAATTAGCGGTTGGCTCATGAGGCACTCCATTTTCAATTGCTATAACACAGGCGATATTTTTGCGGCTTACGCAGGAGGAATCTTTGGCGCAGCTAATATATATGCTCCTGACTCTGTCTCCTATTGTTATAATTCTGGAGATGTTTCTGGCTCTAAAAATGCAGGTGGAATATGTGGTTGGACTGCTCTCAATGGATCTATCTCCAATTGTGTTGTTCTATCCAAACAGATATATGCGCCTAATAATAATATTATCGGTTACACTGATCTTAATGAGCCCACCAAAAAAGAAAACAACTGGGCTCTTTCCGGCATTACTAGCAATCCCCTTGATGATGCAAGTGGTCGCATTTCTTTAACCGAAGCCACAGATAAAACCGGTACCATTTATAAGAACTTGGGCTGGGATTTTGAAAATATTTGGCAAATGGCTCCGGATTATGATTATCCGCAGTTTCGAGGGGCTTTTTCTGATGATGCCGGACTGATCAGCCTTAGCATTAGTCCCGGCGAACTGGATCAGGATTTCAATTCTGATGAGGTCAACTATACAGCTTCCGTACCTTATGTGGCTCAAGAAATAACTGTCTCGGCAACAACCAGTCATCCCGAGGCAACGACCAGCCATTCGGGGATAGTATTTACTGATGAGTATA
>WRHF01000082.1 GCA_009783415.1 Clostridiales bacterium | reverse complement strand
AGCAGTGTTCCTTGTAGCGGCATGGTAACGCTTCCTCCTGCAGTCCAGCTTTTGCTAGGTGGTGCTGTGCCGCTGGAATGGCCGTTGCCGTTGAATGTTACTGTATAGGTAGGAGTACTGCTTACGGTTATTGCACATGTGGCATATATATTGGCAGTAGTGTAATTATGGGCTCTGGCGCTGATTGTTGCCGTTCCGGTACTTTTGGCAGTAACAAGTCCGCTAGTGCTGACAGTTGCAACTGATGAATTATTTGAATACCAGGTTATGCTTTTATTTGTAGCATTATTTGAAGGATCGCCGGAACTGTTGGGATAAACAGTTGCCGAAAGGCTGACCGTACCGTTAACAGCTAATGTATAGCTGCTATAATTTAAGCCAACACTGCTTGCCGGGACAATATATTTTATGTCGCCATAAGCAGAACTTCCATTATAAGCATAGGCTCTATAAGCATACTTAGTAGACGCGCCGGTGCTTATATCTTTATAAATATCAAATGGCGTACCGCCGCCGCCATAGCTGACCTTAGTCCAGTTTTCTATAGGCTGACCCCAATTGGAAGTATACCTGAACCCGCTATCGGTCACAGCTACACCGCCATTGGCTGTTACACGTCCATTAAGCCTGGCAGAAGTTCCCGTCGTATAATTTGTTGGATTATTTGTGGTAACGCTGGGGGCAGCGGCAATTGGGGCGAATGATATAATTTCTGAGGAGGCAGTATTACCGTTAACATCCGTAAGAGCCACATAAAAGCTGTATTCCTCGTCCCAAGGCAGGTTATGGATCATATTGCCTCGAAGTACAGTGCTGGTGCCGTCGTTTATCTCTTGGTTTACGATGCTGTAAAAATCATCATTGTTTTGACTGAGAAAAATCTCATAACTTGCTATGTCTGCAGTAATATTCATAGGCTGCCAAGTAAGCATAAAAGAATCCTGACAAATATCGTCAGGAAAATAAGCCCAAACTTCAAAAGGGTCTGTTGCTAAAGTTGAATCAGCCTCGGTACCAGGGAATTCTTCTTCCCCTTCTACTGCCATCGCCAGAAACCAGAAGGGAACTAATGTAGGGACGGCTTCGTTTTCGGTAATCTCCGGTTTTTCTAAATCTTTTTCCGTTATGGCATCTTGAACAGTGTCATCATCCTCAAAATGCTGGGGGGGCGTAATAATTTCCAGCAAGTTGTCATCCTCCGGATTAGGGTTTCCTAGCTGCAAAGCAAAATTATTGCCGGAGGCAGCGGTACTAGGCAACGGGGTTTGGCTGACTAATAAAAGACATGCCAACAGTAATACTAACATCTGTTTCGTTGTTCTTTTTACATCTTTGTTCACTAAAAAGCACCTCCATTGTTTTATTGTCTCTGCCCATTGCTAAAGTAATGAGCAAACTTTACCAGCTATTTATTTGTATGCTTTCACACTTTATCCTATTTGGTAATGGGGTCGATAAGGCAGGGCAGTTTAAATACTTAAAAGCCACTGTAAAAAAGCCATAAAGCAGTAATTCCCCTTTTATTATGGTGTTCCTGCAAGTTTTTGCTAAATAAATGTAAAAATTTACCGACAAATATGGTAACTATTTCCAATTAAGATGTGAATCCAAATATCCATTTGGAAATCCCGAAATTGATCCCTTTACGGATATGGAAATTTAGGATATAATAAACTTGCTAATATTTACGAAAGGTGCAACTACTATGGGAAAATCATTGGTTTTGGCTGAAAAGCCTTCGGTGGGTAAGGAGCTGGCTAAGGTGCTGGGTTGCCGGCAAAATGGCGACGGTTGCTTAATTGGCGCTAATTATATTGTTACCTGGGCCTTGGGGCATTTGGTTACTTTGGCCGACCCGGAAAAATACAGTGCGGATTATAAAACCTGGAGCCTGGAGTATTTGCCTATGCTGCCGGCCAAAATGCAGCTGGTAGTCATCAAGGAAAGCTCAAAGCAGTATAATATTGTCCAAAGCTTGCTGAAAAGGCAGGATGTTTCGGATATCATCATTGCTACCGATTCCGGGCGGGAAGGGGAGTTGGTAGCCCGTTGGATCCTGAAGAAAGCCGGTTGCCAAAAGCCGGCCAAGCGTCTTTGGATCTCTTCCCAGACCGATAAAGCGGTGCGGGAAGGCTTTAAGAATCTGAAACCCGCCGCCGATTATTATAATCTCTTTCTTTCCGCCCAGGCCCGGGCCGAAGCCGATTGGCTGGTGGGCCTTAATGTTACCCGGGCTTTGACCTGCAAGCATAATGCCGGGCTTTCCGCAGGTCGGGTACAAACCCCCACCTTGGCCATGATCGTGGCCCGGGAGCAGGAAATCAGGAATTTTGTTCCCAAAGAATATTATACCATCAAAGCCAGATTCCCCGGTTTTTCCGCCACCTGGATGGGCAGTAATAATCAATCCCGCCTTTTTGAGCGGGCTGCAGCCGAAGCAATATTGGAAAAAATTACCAATAAACCTGCTCTGGTCAGCCAAGTAAGCAAACAATACAAGCAAAAAGCGCCCCCCGCCGCCTATGACTTAACGGAATTGCAGCGGGACGCCAACCGCAAATACGCCTATTCCGCCAAGGAAACCCTTTCTTTGATGCAGTCCCTCTATGAGCGGCATAAACTGTTGACCTATCCCCGGACGGATTCCCGCTATATCACCGACGACATTGTTCCCACCTTGCCCGACCGCCTCCAAAGCATTGCAGTAGGCGGCTACAAGGAAATGGCCTTATCCCTTTATAAATCCCGGCCTCTATCCACCCGCTATCTGGTGGATAATAGCAAGGTGAGCGACCATCATGCCATCATCCCCACAGAGGAACCGGTCAACTTGATCAAATTAAGCCCCCAAGAGCGCAATATATATGATTTGGTGATCCGCCGCTTTTTGGCGGTGCTTTCCCCGGCTTTTGAATATGAAGAAACCAAACTGACTGTCCAAATCGGCAAAGAGAATTTTTATGCCAAGGGTAAAATAGTCAAAAACCTGGGTTGGAAAGCAGCTTATAGTCAGGAAATCGCCGCCGATGACGACGACGATTCCGATATCAAAGAGCAGACCTTGCCCCAAATCCAGCAAGGCAGTAAGCTGGAAGTCAAATCTTGCGCTATAGAAACCGGAAAAACCAGGCCTCCCGCCCGTTATAATGAAGCAACTTTGCTCACAGCCATGGAAAACCCCAGCGACAAGGAAATGAGCGCGGAAATGAAGGCTATCCTCAAAACTACCAGCGGCTTGGGCACCCCGGCTACCCGGGCCGATATTATCGAAAAACTCTTCTCATCTTTCTATATAGAACGTCACGGCAAGGAAATCATCCCCACCTCCAAGGGGATACAACTGGTTTCCCTGGTCCCGACCGACCTGAAATCGGCGGAACTGACCGCCAAATGGGAGCAGGAGCTGGCCCTGATCAGCAAAGGACATGCCAAAAGCGATGCCTTTGTGACCCAGATGCGCAATTATGCCGGCAAGCTGGTATCCGCCGTTATAGCCAGCGATGCCAAATATGTCCATGATAATCTGACCCGGGAAAAGTGCCCAAATTGCGAAAAATTCCTCCTGGAGGTCAAGGGCAAGCATGGAGTAATGCGGATTTGCTCCGACCGGGAATGCGGCTACCGTAAAAATATCTCCCGCGAGACCAATGCCCGCTGTCCCAATTGCCATAAAAAGCTGGAGCTGCGGGGTGAAGGGGAGAAACAAATCTTTTTCTGCCCTTGCGGCCACCGGGAGCGGGTAGCGGATTTCGAAAAGCGCCGGGGAGAGGCCGGAGCCGGCAAAAATGAGGTTCAGAAATATCTGCAATCACAAAAGAAGCAGGAAAATAAAATTGAGGATTCACCCCTTGCCGCGCAGCTGGCAAAATGGAAAGAGCAGCAGAATAAAAAGGGGTAAAAGGGCTGGTTGATTCATGCACATTGTATTAGTGGAGCCGGAAATTCATACAAATACGGCTAATATCTCCCGCACTTGTTATACTACCGGAACTAGCCTGCATTTGGTTCGTCCATTAGGCTTTTCTACTGAGGAAGGACTAATTAAGCAGGCCGGGCTGGATTATTGGCACTATCTGGATTTATTTTATTATGACAGCTTTAACGAATTACAGCAAAAATATCCGGATAAGCGTTTCTTTTTTGCCACTACCAAAGCCAGCTGCTTTTATACAGAGAAACAATACCAAGCAGATGATTTTCTGGTCTTTGGCAAGGAAACCGCCGGGTTGCCGAAAGAGTTACTGGCAGTCAATAGCGAATACTGCATCCGGATCCCAATGGGCAAAAATATCCGTTCCTTGAATTTAGCCAACTCGGTTTCAATAATTCTCTATGAGGCCATGCGTCAGCAGGGATTTAACGGATTTTAAAGAATCGCATTTGATATCAAGAAAATTATTGCCGGATAGGTTACTCTGTTTTCGGGAGGTGAAAAACCGATGGAAAGCACAGATCAAGACACATTAGCCGCTGCCCGGCGCATGGAAGCGTATATAGATGCCCATATCCGGGAGCCGATCACAGCCAAATCGCTTGCGGAGGTCGCCGGGTATTCGCAGTATCACGCGGCGCGAATATTCAAGCAGCATACCGGCCGGATGCCGTTTGAGTATATCCGGGAGCGGCGGCTCGTCAATGCCGCGCTTACTCTCAGAAGAGATAAGAAAAAGGTCATTGATGTAGCGCTTGATTTTGTCTTTGACAGTCATGAAGGTTTTAGCCGAGCCTTTGCCAAAGCGTTTGGGATCGCTCCGAAAAACTTCTCGTCTCTACCGGAACCAAGCGGCTGGATGATCCCATTTCGTGTTTTGAACCGCCCTAATCGAAACAGGGAGGAAAGAAAAATGGCAGAAAATACAGCAATCATCTTTACCCAGATCATTGAGCGCCCCGCCCGAAAGCTTTTATTGAAGTTTTCCCAATCAGCCGAGGACTACTTCGGCTATTGCCAAGAATTCGGCTGCGCGGATAACGAAACAGGCAATTCGATCCCCTGGGAAATTGTCAGCGGAATAAAAGAAGCCCTGTACGAACCTGTGGGCATGTGGCTGCCGGAAAATATGCGGCCGGCTGGAACAGGTATTTATGCCCAAGGAACAGAGCTTCCCGCGGGTTATAGCGGCGCGATCCCGGACGGTTTCGCTATCATTGACCTGTCCCCGTGCAAGCTGCTGGTATTTCAAGGCGAGCCGTTCGACGACAATGATTTTGAACAGGCAATTGTTGGACTGTGGGAGCGGATCGAAAAATTCAATCCCGAAGTATACGGCTACGAATACGCCGACGAGCTTGCGCCACGGATGCAGCTCGTTCCCCTGGGATGGCGCGGCTACATCGAAATGCGCCCCGTAAGAGAG
This sequence comes from Clostridiales bacterium, assembly GCA_009783415.1. Classification (GTDB taxonomy): domain Bacteria; phylum Bacillota; class Dehalobacteriia; order UBA4068; family UBA4068; genus WRHF01. The sequence continues at coordinate 7,487 of WRHF01000082.1, read as the reverse complement.
ATGGCGGCTTCGCCGCAAGGGGTTAAGGGTTAGGAAGTAGGGAGTAGAGCATTTTCGTTATTCTTTACTCTAATGTGATTCATAGTTAATAAAAAACTGTCGTGTTTATTTATACAAAACACGACAGTTTTTTATCTTGAAATACTCATATTTTCATGCTATACTATCTTGGGAATGGGTGATCAAAAATAATAAGGAGGATGATTTTATGATTATTGTTCATGCTTTTATTGAGGTAAAGGACGGTATGGAGCAGGAGTTTATTAAAGCTGCCGCCAAATGCGTCGAAGCTACGCGTCAGGAAAGCGGCAATAATTTTTACACACTGTACACGGATTCCTTTGACCCGTTAAAATTTGTAGTAGTCGAGGAATGGGAATCCCAATCCGCCCTTGACGCCCATATGCAAACGCCTCATTTTATTACCTTTGGCGGGGAAATAGAAAACTTGCTGGCCGCGCCTTTGGATATAAAGGTTTTCGAAGCTGCCCTGGTGACTTCCTAAAAGCCCATTTGTTCCTGGATGAAGGAACGTTCCGGCTTCCCGGCTAACCATTCCAGCAGCGTCAGCGCCACCCATACGGCAGAGGCTGGGTTTTGTGATGTGATGATATGCCCGTCTATCGTAAGCGGATCATCAGTAAAGTAAGCCCCGGCTTTTTGCAATTGCTCAGCCCAGCCCAGCCTGCTTCAATACTTCCATACTTTTACAAAGCTATTTTTGTTCATTTTCTTGACTTTTGTGCCCTTTTGGCATATTATATAATTGTATCGGTTGACATTTTTCTTGATTTGCCTTTGTAAATTATTGCTGAATATATCGCTTTTAACAGCATATTTGTATTGAAAACAGGCCAGGATAGTATTTATGTATGATCGGAAGGAGGCTGTATATGTCAGTTATATATGATACTGAAAGCACTGTTATCCTGAATGGGTTGGACGTGGATGCTTTGGTGAAATTTTTTAAGGATCGCAAAAAGAGGTTAGAGCAAATGCCGAAAGAGGAAGCCGAGAAAGAAGTTAAGGGTGTTATGTTTGAGGCTGGAATTATTGATCATGAAGGAAACCTCAAAGAACCCTATAGAGAAGGCAAAAGATAAAAGATGAAGATAGAACTTGAAACGACACCAAATATTATTATCGCCTATCATGGTTGTGATGAATCAATAGCAAATGATGTTATTTTTGGCAAAGAAAGACTTAGGGATAGCAATAATGCTTATGATTGGCTTGGTCATGGTCAGTATTTTTGGGAAAATAACAAGGCAAGGGCTCTTAGCTGGGCAAAAGAGTTAAAAAGTGAACATCCGCAATCTTGTATAAACAAGCCTGACGTGATCGGAGCAGTTATCAAGCCGGGTATTTGTTTGGACTTAACCGATGAAAAGTGCTTAGGATTGGTTAAGTTTGCTTATGATGAAATGCGGTCTCTTATTTCCGAAGAAGACTTACCAGAAAACAAAGAAACCTCTGGTAGCAGAGAGTTGCTGCTAAGGTATTTAGACTGTGCAGTAATCGAATACTTACATAACATTTTAAAAAAACGCGGTTTTAGCGTTGATACTGTTCGCGGTGTTTTTGTTGAAGGTGGTCCATTATATCCAAATGCAGGGTTTAGAGCGAAAACACATATTCAAATTTGTGTTGTGAATCCAAAGTGCATTATCGGTTATTTTAGACCCCGATAACTCCCAAAAAAGAGTTTACTAAAAGCCCATTTGTTCCTGGATGAAGGAGCGTTCCGGCTTCCCGGCTAACCATTCCAGCAGCGTCAGCGCCACCCATATGGCAGAGGCTGGGTTTTGTGATGTGATGATATGCCCGTCTATCGTAAGCGGATCATCAGTAAAGTAAGCCCCGGCTTTTTGCAATTGCTCAGCCCAGCCATCCTCCTTGCTATAGGTGGTAGCACGGCGGTTTTTAAGAAGTCCGGCCTCTGCCAGGATAATAGCTCCGGTGCAGATGGCAGCAACGGGCTTTTTTTGCTGGGAAAAACCGCGGATCAAATCCAAATAGGGCTCGGAGGCAGCATGTTGATAGTAGCCATAAGAACCAAAGCCGCCCGGCAGGGCCAGCGCTGCAAAATCATCAACTTCAACCTCACCAAGCAACATTTGGGCCAGCATCGCCTGACCAAAGGAGAGCGATACCTCCCGTGTAGCCGAGCAGGTAATAAGCTGGCAGACAGCTGAGCCGATAGCCTGATGCCAACCAAAAACATCAACAAAAGCCGCCGCCTCCAGCACCTCCGAGCCTGATGGTAGCAACAATAGGACTTTTTTTATATATTCGGTTTGAATCGGCATGGAAACTCTCCATAAACAAGAAACCAGCCTACTTCCTACTCCTTTGCGGCAAAGCTGCTTCAGATAATGATGATTTCTTTGCTGGATTTATTTAGCACTTCATTGCCATCGGCCGTAGCCATCACGATATTTTCGATCCGCATCCCGAATTTTCCGGCGATATAGATACCGGGTTCGACGGAAAAGGCCATGCCCGGCTCCAGGTTGCGGTAGTTGTTCTTTTTGATATCCGGACCTTCATGGATCATATAGCCGATGCCATGTCCCAAGCGGTTGATAAAATATTCTTTATAGCCGGCATTGTCGATGATATCACGGGCGGCTTTGTCGACATCGGGAATAAAAGCACCGGTTTTAGCCGCCGCTTCGCCCGCTTCATAGGCCTGACGCACAATGCCGTACACTTTTCTTTGCTCCTCGGTAATGCCGCCGACAAATATTGTCCGGCTCATATCGGAAAACATACCCCCAAAGGTACAGCCAAAATCCAGGATCATCAAATCTTGCTCCCCAACCACCCTATCCGTGCCATGGTAATGGGGATAACTGGAATTGGGGCCGGAAGCAATGATGCCCCAAGGGTCGGCGCCGCCCGCAGCCACCATCTTTTCTGTCATAAACTGCAAAATATCCGCTTCTTTCATGCCCGGGCGGATGAAGGAAAGGGCTTGCACGAAGACATCGTCATTTATTTTGGCGGCACGGCGCAGATTTTCGGTTTCTTCAGCGGTTTTGATGATGCGGGCTTCTTCCAGCACATACTTGCCATTGACAAAAGTCACGTCGCAATCTTTGACTATATCCAGGGTATTGAAAGCCTGAGCGCTGCTGTTTACTGCCAGGGTTTGGCCCAAAAGCCCATAGTCCGCCAAGGCCGTCCGTACGGTATCCGTCATTGATTCGCCGTCCATCCAGGGGTAGATTTTGACTTCCCCACCAAAGTTATGGTTCATTTCCCCCTCGTAGAGCAGATTGCAGACATAAAAATATTTTCCCTCGGCGGTGATGAACAGGGCCTGGAAGCGTTCGCACATCATAGGCGTAAAGCCGGCTAAAAACAGCATTTCCTCGGAGGGACATACCATAATTCCGCCCAAGTCCGCCGCTTTTAAATGTGCCGCCAGTTTTTCGATACGAGCTTTTTCCATAAAAATAAACCTCCTCTTTTTTACTGTAAGTTTACCATAATATTAAAAATAAGTAAACAGGATAAATACCTATTTGCCCGAAAAATAATAATTCTAATTTCTGTCAGTGTTCTGGAAAATAATCACAATTCTACGAATTTTCATGATATGCAAAGGAATAATTGGCTGTCATGGAGAAATATTTATATATCTCAAAAAGAGAGAAAATAAAAATTCTTATGAAAGGAGTCGCTTACCTAATTGTTGCATTAAATTCGGTTGAAAAAGAAAGGAGGAAGTTGATATCTTTTGGAGGAGATATTAACAAATACTGCATGAAGTTAAGAAAGTCTTTATTACCGATTGTCTTACTTATGGTCTTGCTTTTAACCGTGACCGCAATTTCTGCCGGCGCCGCTTCCCTTGACCCCAATATCAATCTGGCTAAAACCAACTGGGGTACCAATAACTATACCGGTACCGGCCCTGCCTTGTCCTATAATTACAGCTTCGGCAGAAACTGGAATACCACCCCTTCCGACGGCATTTCCCGGGCCAGCTTTCCGGCTGCTACCGGTACCTTGAAAGTTGCCGTCATCTTTCTGGACTGCACAAACAGACGGGCGGCGGATGTGACTCAAGTCAGTCCTATCAACTATCGGCTGGTTGAAAACAACTATGCTCTGATCGAGCCGGTACCCGATTTCTTTTGGCAAGCTTCTTACGGCCAGTTGAAAGTGGAATTGATCAATGTCAATGCCGAAGTAAACGACAATGAATGGTTCTCAAGTACCACTTTGACCGATGCTCAAATGTGGTCCAGTCCGGCCAATCAATTCAATAATGCCATTGCCCTGGCCGTGGCGGCCGGGTTCGACTTCAGTGAAATCAACTACCCCGTGGTCTTTACTCCCCGTAATGCCACCGGTATCAGCGGCTCCCAAACCAACCACACCAATCTGACCATGCCTTTGCCGGCCTCAAGCGGCCTTACCAGCAAAAGCAGCGTACAAAACTTTAATATCGGCAGTAACGGTTTGTTTTCCTGGCGCCGCCCCTGGACGACCATGGCACATGAGATGGGTCATACCCTGGGCATGATCGACCTTTATACATATGACTATCCGGTGAATGAAACCACCGGCAGCGGCAGCCAATGGTTCCAATTTATCGGCGGCTGGGATATTCAAGGCTCTCTTAACGCCCATTCCCCGGATCACCTGGCCTGGCATAAATGGAAAGTCCGCTGGATCAAAGACGAGCAGGTGCGGGTGGTTCCCCAAAACAGCTCGCAAACTGTAACCCTGACCGCCAATGCCTATTGGGACAAGGATTCCGATGACCGGGCTGCAGACGGCATCAAAATGATCTACATACCAACGGAAACCCTGAGATCAGGCACCACTACTAAAACCGAAACCGGCTATGTTATTGAGAGCCGCCGTCCTATCGGTAATGATGCCCCCGGACCGGTTGCTCCCGGCGGCAGCCAAGCCTTTGCCGGCGCCCAGGATCAAGGCGTGCTGATCTATCGGGTGGACAGCCTTGGCCCCAATACCACCAACGGCGGCCATGGCCGCGGCGGGATCAAGATCATCGACGGCAGGCCGGACGGTGTCAACAATAAGACTCAAACCAGCACCAATAGCTTGGATCTCGTCTGCTTCGGCTTCCGCAGCAACCAGGTCCAAACCTTCCGTGATGAAGCGCGTAATATCACGATTCAGGTTCTCTCTCAGGACGAGCTGACCGACACCGTTCTTGTCACCTATGGCGATCCCTCCATTGACGGCAGCGATGAGTTCATTCTGGCCGGCCAAACAGCCAAGGTAGACTTTACTGTCAGCGGCATCGCCCAGCTTACTTCCGGCAGCTTTGACGTTTCCTATGATCCCGGCCTGGTCAAACCCATCTCCGTAGATTACAGCAATCTCCCTGCTGATGTTGTGGTCGCAGCCAATACCAATTTTGCCCCGGGTATTGTCCGTTTCGGTTTTGCCGCCGAGAGAAATGTCGCTATGGATGATGTTCTTTTTAGCGTGACTTTTGCAGAAGCAACACCCGGAGCGGTCAAGGTTTTTGAAACCTCTGTTCCGGTCGCCTATCTGACCGGCGCCGTTGAATATAAAAACGATATTGAGATGGGCCCCTCATATCAGCCCAGAACCTCGTCCGGATCAACCATAACCTCTTTCACCATGAATACCTACATAAGAGTAAATGAAATCAGGCCGGTCAAATTAACAGACGGAGCCGGCTCTATTGTTCTTGGGATTATGGGCGATGTTACCGGCGATGGCTTAATTACTCCGGAAGACGCCATAATGATCCTGCAAATGCATGTCGGCCTGATCCCCTGGACCGAAAGAGCAATCTTCTTCGGCAATCTCAAAGGCTACGGCGACTACCCCGATCCAATCGACGCAGCCCTGATCCTTCGCATGGTAGTAGGAGGCTGATGGCAAAGGAAAAAGGAAAAAGGAAAAAGGAAAAAGGAAAAAGGAAAAAGGAAAAAGGAAAATTAAAAGCATGGTGTGATTTTGCGAGATCAGAAGCAAAATCACGCCATACTTTTATCTTTTATTAGTATTAATTCTACTCCCTACCCCAGATAAACCGGAAAAGCAATAAAAATAAATCCTAACGTGATCCCGGACTTGATCCGGGATCACCAGCTTACCTCCAGGAGATTCCGGGTCAGGCCAAAAATGACGGGAAGAAGAAAGAGTGAAGTTTTAGATGTCACAGCCTAATAGCCACTAGATACTGGATACTAGATACTTGCGGTCGAAGACTGCTAACCTTTTTCTTTTTTGAGGAAATCATTGTTGAGAACCTTGAAGGACATTTTATGGTTGATATTATAGTTATGTCCTGCTTCTTGAGTGCGGACTACTATTCCTTCCTTGTCTTGGCCGCTTGAGTATTTGCCTCTGGCCTTTTCCAGCATTTCCTCAAGGGTATAGTTGAATTGGTCACCGATTTCCTCGATTGGTACCGGATCCAGGGCCAATTGTTCACAGTAGCGTTGTAAATCAGCCAGTCCGACCTTTTTACCGCCGCCGCCTTCACGCAAAATGACGATGTCAAAAACAAAAAGGTTCGGCTCCATTAATTTCATTCTGTTTTTCTGAATACCCGCGCCGCAGAATTCGCCCTGGATAGCAATATTCTCATTCAGTTTAAGTAATTTGTCCTTCAGGGCATGCTTATGGACCCAGGCCCACATAGCGCTTGTGGCAGAGTCTTCTTTATACTCTAGATTGCGGCCGCAGACACCAACTTCACCGTCCATACAGTAAACAGTACACGAGGTACCGTCCATCTTTGTGGTAATATAATAGGGAAGTCCACTGAAAGCCTCCAGAAACTCCGGCATTGACTGAAGGCGGGTTTCATCGGTGGTCGGGATCCCAAACGGCTTATTGCCGATCTCAATCCCCATACTGCCGGTCACTTCGGGTTGCTCCCATTTTCTGACGCCCAATCTCTCCGTGACATCAAACCCCGCCTGCGGGGTAATATCGGGGAAGGCGGATAAGGGCAAGGCTAAACCTTGGGATAACTCGCCCCGCATCGACATCGTCTTGACCCTGAATCCTTCCCCCATGAACTCGTTATTACGATAGCTGGTCTTACGCAGGAATTCATAACGGTCATCCAGGGGAAGATAACTATCCACCTCAAAATATACACATAGATCACCCTTTTTGAACTCGCCTTTTTTGGCAACGCATTGCCAACCTTTGATCAGAACGAGCTCGATAGCATCGGCATCCCGGATCGGCCTGATCTCAGAGATTTCCTGGACGGTAGCTAAAGCTCTCATTTGCATCCTCCTTTATTCAATTCGTAATTCGTAATGCGTAATTAAATACCTTAAAAACCATTTTGTTTGTCCGCTTTATATATAGTTTTCGTTGCCTTTTTATTAAAATCCTTTCTTCTGCTTTGTATTTAATTAAAAAACGGCTTGTAATTGCTTTTCCTTCATGATAATATAAAGGCAACCTCTAAAAACACAGCGCTGCCAGATTCGCTAGCAATTTTT
>WRHF01000081.1 GCA_009783415.1 Clostridiales bacterium | reverse complement strand
GGCGGCTGAAGAAATATAATTTCGAAAAGAGGAGAAAAATGAAAAAAAAGGCCAGACTTTTGACTCTGATTGCCGGAATCATATTGATTTCAAGCGGGATTTTTCTTAATATCCCGGGAGATAAAACCGCTCTGTCAAGCACAAATGATTCAGATGAAAACTACCCGGATCACAGTATGGATTTAACTGAACTATATAAAGAGCCGGAATACAAAGAAGCTAATTTAAATGAATATTTAGAATATCACAATAATTATCCCGGCACACCCTGGCCGGATCTGGTATATACTGTCAATTTGCTTTATTTTGGCAGAGAACTTCAGGTATCTTTTCCCACCTATAGCCTTGCCGAAGCTAATGCCAGATTAAAAGAGCTGGGCGTTAATGGTGAAATGACAATTGCCGGCATGAATGCCGCAGTATTCAATAAAGCGATAAGCACAGTTTGGCAGGAAATAATTCCTAAAGATAATGCCCTGCCGAAAAAATTTAAAAAATATAATCTGAATACCACTTACACTTATCAAAAATTGGAAGAATACATCAAAGATCTCAGCCGCTACCGGCTGGCCCGGCTTTTTGTGATCGGCAAAACAGGCGGGGGGAGAAATATTTATAGCCTGACCATAGGCAACGGCCGGGGAAAAATTATGCTTTATATTGGCAATGTTCATGCCAAAGAGCAGTTTGGTACGGCGGCCTTGATCCAAATGGCTTATGAGATTCTGGAAAAGGCTCAACAAGACCCCTATTGCCGGGAATTACTAAATCAGATTAAAATAGTCTTGATCCCTTCCCTGAATCCTGATGGCCGGGAAATAGTTATCAATAAGCCCAAGGAACAAAAAAAGGGCGGCCTCAAAGGCAGCGCCAGCGGCATAGATTTGAACCGTAACAATATCGGCCCGGAAACCGGCTTTTGGGATCATGGCAAAACATTGCTCAAGGAAAATCTCTACAAAGGAGAGTATTTGGGCCAGGCCCTGGAAACAAGAGCCTTGATCAAATGGATCTATTATTATGTCGGCGAGGAAAAAGCCCAAAGCTTGATTTCCTTTCATCAGGCGGGGCAAGTGATTTATGGCATAGCAGATTATGTGCCGCAAAAAAATCCCCAAAAAGATCAGGATTTTGAAAATCTTTTATCAGGAATTACCGGCTATGAGCATATCAATAATTCCCCTTTCGGGAGCGGGGCCTGCGGCTATGAGGATTCTTTTGCCGGAGCAATAGCTGCCGGCGCCCAATTTTCCCCTTATGGCCTGCTCGCCTACCCCCACCAGGATAGCCTGGAGCATTTGGCCTATCTTAGAGGGCTGGAAGGTTATCAATTTCCGGAACCGCTGGTCCAAGACTTTGTTTATGCCACCCTGGAAAGCCTGAAAGTCGATGCTAATTTTCTTAAAGGCTATAAAAAGGAATACCAAAAGCACGGTTTTTCCCGGATTTTTCTTGAGGTGGCCGAATACTTTTTGGGGGCAAAAAAGGTTGCAGAAATTAAAGCCCAGGCTAATGGCTAATGGAGGAAGCAGAATGATCATTGTTTTTAGGCCGGATGCCCAAACCGCTCAAATAGACCTCATCAAGAACATGATGACCGCCAAAGGCTTGATAGTCAAAGAGATTCAGGGAGCGGATACCCATCTGCTTGGCCTTTTAGGCGATACCTTTGCCCTTTGCCCTGATCTTTTATTGCGCTACCCCTTTATTGAGCGGGTAATGCCGGTATCTCAGCCTTATAAGCTGGCTGGACGGGATTTTCATCCCGGCGATACCGTGATAGAATGCGGGGGACAAAAAATCGGCGGCGGGCATTTTGCAATAATAGCCGGGCCCTGCTCGGTGGAAAGCGAAGAGCAAATGCTGAGCATTGCCCGGGAAGTAAAGTCCCTGGGCGCTAATTTCTTGCGGGGAGGAGCTTTCAAACCCCGCAGCTCTCCTTATGCTTTCCAGGGCTTGGGCCAAGCAGGCTTGAATTTGCTGAAAATAGCCAGGGAAATAACCGGCTTGCCTGTAGTTACTGAAATAATATCGGCTGAATATTTAGACGATTTCGATAAACATGTCGATATCATTCAAATCGGAGCCAGAAATATGCAGAACTACCCCCTTCTAAAGGAGGTAGGCCGGCTGGATAAGCCGGTCTTACTGAAGCGGGGGCCTGCCTCTACCATTGACGAACTGCTGATGGCAGCGGAATATGTGCTGATAGGAGGCGCCCCGGTCATCCTCTGCGAGCGGGGCATCCGCACTTTTGAGACCGCTACCCGCAACACTTTGGATCTTTCGGCGGTACCGGTTATAAAAGAGAAATCTCATTTGCCGGTAATAGTAGATCCTTCTCATGGCACAGGCCAGAGAAATTTGGTAGAACCCATGTCTTTGGCAGCAGTAGCGGCAGGAGCCGATGGCTTGATGATAGAAGTACATAATCATCCGGAACAAGCCCTCTGCGATGGAGGCCAGTCTGTTTCTGCTGATCAGTTTGACCGGCTTGTTTATAATATCCGTAAATTGAGAGAAGCACTTGAAGGGACTAGGAACTAAGCTCTCAAATTCGAACAAAAAAAGCCACAAAATATACCTCATCTCTTGATTGACCTGCAAGGATGTAGATTCAAAATGATGCATGAAATAATAAAAAAAATCCGTGCTAATCCGTTTTTAATCCGCGTAGATCCGTGTCTAATTTGTTTTTGAATTCTTTTCCAGTTTATCTGGGGTAGGGAGTAGGAGTTATGCATTACTCTACAAGGAGATAAGCTATGAATTACCAAGGTCAAATATCCTCCATGCGCTCTCAAATAGATGAAATCGACAGCCGGCTTTTGGAGCTTTTTACCCGGCGGATGGAGTTTGTCCGGGGTGTGGCACAGCTTAAGAGAGATAGCGGCTTGGCCTTGACCGACCCTGTTCGGGAGCGGGAGGTTATTGAGCAAGCTGCCGCTTTGGCTGGGCCGGAATTGACCGGGGAAGCTACCAGCTTTATGCAGGGGCTGATGGGAATTTCCCGCTCGTATCAGGCCAAGTTGCTGCAAAATCTTGAGGGGAGTGATAATCCAATGAAGCAAATTCTAGTTATTCATGGCCCAAATCTGAATTTATTGGGAGACCGGGAACCGGAGCATTATGGCTCCGCCACTTTAGATCAAATCAATCAAACCCTTTCGGAGCTGGGAACAGAACTGGGGGCAACCGTAACCTGCCATCAAAGCAATTGTGAAGGTAAAATAGTTAGCTGGATCCAAGATAGCAGCGCTTATGCCGGAATTATTTTAAATGCCGGGGCCTATACCCATTACAGCCTGGCCATCCGCGATGCCATCGCCGCCGTAACCACCCCCGTGATAGAGGTACATCTTTCCAATATCCACACCAGGGAAGAATTCCGCCACCACTCAGTACTGGCAGCAGTATGCCGGGGGTCTATTTATGGTTTGGGCATCCAAAGCTATATCCTGGCCTTACGGGCTTTGTTAGTAGTATAAACGGATAAAACTTATGGGCTCCCGATAGATGGGTAAATTTTCTAACAATATAACGAAACAAGTTAAATTATTGACAATACATTGTAGCTATGCTAAAATGATATTGTAATAAAAAGAGAGGACGCTACGCACGTCCCCTCGGGCACAACCGCTTTAAAGGCGGTAGGCTTACCGGTGTTATAAAGAATAACCCGAAAACCTAGACAAAGGGCGGGTTATTTTTTTGTCCTGAATTTCAGGATCAAAATAATAAGTGTTCCGAAAGCAATCATTATTTCTAGACATAGCCTCTACTGGCTTTGATAGTATAAAGGAGAATAATAATGTTCATTACTTCAGCAAAATTAACTTTCTATATCCCCCATTCAACTTCCTTGAAAGATAAAAGGCAGGTCAGGCGTAGCCTTATCGACAAGACCCGGCAGCGTTTTAATGTTTCTGTTGCTGAAGTTGATACTCAGGACATTTGGCAAACATTAACTATAGGCATTGCCCTTGTATCTTCTGATGCTTCTTTTGGGCAGCGTTCGCTGGCTGAAATCATTCGCTTTATGGAAGAGGAGGCAAATGCGGAACTGACAAGTGTAGAAATACTCTAAGGCGGTCTGCGACCGCAGTGTTGAGTTATGGGTTATGAGTGTTGAGTTGTTGTAGCTTTGCTTACGCAAAGCGGGATTGAAGTAAAGAACTTGTTTTTTATTTATGTTGTTGCGTCGTTGGTTGCTAGTTTTGCTACAATTTCCTTTTGTTCGAAGAGTACACAACCGCCGGTATGCTTGGCGTCAAGGATCCCTTCTTCCCGCAGGCGGGTAAATAACGGGGATTTGAGGGCTTCCCGCAACGAGGTATCTTTGAGATTTAGATCCGAATACGGTGAGAATGGGCATGGCTCGGCGCCGCCGGATGCGTTGATATGGAAAAACCCTCTTCCGGCCGCCAGGCATCCTCCGGATTCTGCTTCATCACCGGGGAAGGAAATTATGATCATTCCCCTCTGGCGGGCTCTTAAGTCATTGACGCGGACGGCAAGGGTTGCCTGTCCTTTATTATCTAAAGGAAGAACTGCCTTATCCACCGGGACATATTCCACAAATAAAGCTACCTTGCAGCCGGATCGTTCCAATTTATCCATAAAGAGGCCATCGGTCACAGTATCTAAATTAGCTGCTGTTACCGTGATGGAAGCGCCAAACAGAAGACCCCGTTCCCGCAGGCGGGCCATGGCTTCCCTAGCCTGTATGTATATGCCTTGCCCGCGCCTGGAGTCGGTAATGGCCGCATCCCCTTCGATGCTGACAACGGGAACAAGGTTGCGGCAAGTATCAAACAGGTACAGGGCCGGGTCATCCAATAGGGTTCCATTGGTGACCACTGGAAATAGAATCTTCGGCCGCCGGGCAGCTGCTTCCAGTACATCACGGCGGAGCAGAGGTTCACCCCCCGCCAGCAGAATGACGGAAATCCCCAGCTCTTCTGCTTCAGCAAAAATGCGCTCCCAGGTAGAAACGGGTAACTCTACGGCAGAGGTATTATTTGCCCTTGCATAACAGCCGGCGCAATCCAGATTGCAGTTATCGGTGATGCTGGCAATCAAAAAAGATGGGATATGCTCGCCGGCCTCTTCAAAATCATGCCTGCGCTTGGCTGCTTTTTGCGATGCAGCTGCAAAGCGCAGGAAAAACCCGCTTTGTTTCGGGTTCCTCAAGGTAACCCTCAGCGCATCCTTAACAAGCTGTTCTATTCCATCGGTCAGGTATTGCTCTAAATCAAAATTCATTTGCCACCGCCTTTCATATTAATGACTATTCCTCTTTAGGCACAACCATCCGGCTGTCGGAAAAAGTATAACTATGCTATAATATGATAAAATACGCTAAAATATTGACAAAAGATTATAGCTATGCTACAATGAAATTGTGGTAAAAACCGAGAGGACGCTGTGAACGTCCCCTCAATAGCACAACCGCTTTAAAGGCGGTAGTCCTACCAAAGTTAAAAAATAACCCGGTAGCCTAGACAGCAGGGCGGGTTATTTTTTAGTCCTGAATTTCAGAACCAAAATAATCAGTGTACCGAATGCAATCATTAATGAAAGCGCTTCATATGTACTCATTGGCTTCACCTCCTTCAGGCTGGATTTGGTTAATACCATCACCACCTTCCGGGGTAAGCCCACCGCCCTTATGCATATGTGCTATTTCATATTATAGCTTATTTCGAGGGCAAATACAATATCTATTTTTTTTGCTTGACAAATGGGAAATTTAGTTATATTATATTATTAGCACTCGACTATGGAGAGTGCTAATAATATTATTTCTGGGGGTTTGCTTATGAAGAAAAAACCATTTAAGGCGGAATCGAAACGCTTATTGGGCCTGATGATCAATTCAATTTATACCCACAAAGAAATCTTTTTGCGGGAACTGATCTCCAATGCCAGCGATGCCATGGACAAGCTCTATTTCAAAACCCTGACCGAAGACGGGCTGTCTTTTGACCGGAGCGACTTCGAGATTTTTATTGAGGCCGACAAGGATAACCGCACCTTGACTATTCGGGATAATGGCCTTGGTATGACCAAAGAGGAACTGGAAAATAATCTGGGTACTATTGCCAAAAGCGGAACTATGGATTTCAGACAGGAAAACAAGGATAATTTAGAAAAATTCAAGCCGGAAAGAATGGGTGAAGAAGAAAACGAAGAGGAAGATGACAGTGCTTCCGAGTCCCAGGATACACCTTTAGATGCTGCAGAGGAAACAACAGCTGCTCAACCAGCTGAAGAGGATGAAGCCAAAGAGGCGGGTTTTGATATTGATATTATCGGTCAGTTTGGGGTGGGCTTTTACTCCGCCTTTATGGTCAGCAAAGAAATCACCGTGATCAGTAAAGCCTATGGCAGTAATGAAGCCTGGCGCTGGCAATCCGAGGGCGCTGACGGCTATAGTATCGAGCCTTATGAAAAAGAGGGCTTTGGTACAACCATCATCCTGGCGCTCAAAGACAACCACGATGAGGAAAATTACAGTCAGTATCTGGATCAGTACAAAATTCAGGACATAGTCAAAAAGTATTCCGATTATATCCGCTACCCCATCAAGATGGCCCTAACCAAAAGGCGGCCCAAAGCGACAGAGGATAGCGACGACAAAAAAGCGCCGGAATATGAAGATTACCAGGAAATCGATACCCTAAACAGTATGGTTCCCCTCTGGCGGCGTAATAAAAATGAGGTCAACGGAGAAGATTATGAACAGTTTTATATGGAAAAATTTTCCAATTACGAGATTCCTTTGACCTACAGCCATATCAGCGCGGAGGGAACCATCAGCTATGACGGGATCCTTTATATACCTCTGAATACCCCTTACAACTATTACAGCAAAGAATATGAAAAGGGCCTGCAACTTTATGCCAACGGGGTTTTGATCATGGAAAAATGCGCCGACCTGCTGCCGGATTGTTTCAGCTTTGTCAGAGGTTTGGTGGATTCCCCGGATCTTTCCCTGAATATCTCAAGGGAAATGCTGCAGCAGGACCGCCAGGTAAAGGCCATAGCCAAGAGTCTGGATAAGCGGATCAAGTCGGATCTGCTCAAGCTGCTCAAAAATGATCGCGAGAAGTACGAAGGTTTCTTTAAAAACTTTGGCATGCAGCTCAAATTCGGGATTTATAACAGTTTTGGCGCCGATAAGGACAAGCTGCAGGATTTATTGCTCTATCATTCTCTGAAGGAAGATAAAATGGTGACCCTGGCGGAGTACTTGGAAAAAATGACCGAGGGCCAGGAAACTATCTATTATGCCTGCGGCAGCAGCATCAGCCGGATCCGCCAATTGCCCCAGACCGAGCTTGTGCTGGATAAAGGCTATGATATTTTAGCCCTGACCGAGGATGTGGATGAGTTTGCCATTAAGATCATTAATGAATATCAGGGAAAAACCATCAAGAGCGTCTCTGATAAGGACTTGGATTTGGAAAGTAAAGAAGAAAAAGAAGCAACTAAAGAGCAAGCCGAAACCCATAAAGACCTCTTTACTGCCATGAAAGAGGCCTTGGGCGATAAAGTAAAAGAAGTAAGGCTTTCCAAACGCTTAAAAAGCCACCCCATCTGCCTGACCAGCGACGGTCCTTTGTCGATAGAAATGGAAAAAGTCCTAAATTCCATGCCCACCGATAACCAGGTAAAAGCCGACCGGGTCCTGGAGATTAACGGCAATCACCCCGTATTTGCAGCTTTGACCAAGCTCGAAGGCAGTGATCCGGAGAAATTGAAGACATATACCACGTTACTCTATCATCAGGCTTTACTGATAGAAGGCCTGACCATCGAAGACCCGGTATCGTTCGCCAATTCCATCTGCGAGCTCATGAGCTAGAATCAAAAAAAGCATTGACAGCTTTATTAAATTCGTAGTATAATAAATACAGAAAAGGGCAAAACCTCAAACGGTTACGTCCAATAATGCGCAAAGTAGCCCACTACTGTGACGAGCTGAGGGCTACTTTTTTGTATTTCGATTAGCTATTATACCCCAATTTACCTAGTGCTCATTATTTCTCTAAGCTCGCTCAACAAATTTCCGCCGCCAACTGAGATATTGCCCACTTTGTCGCAGATTTTTTCCAGATATTCAAGCTCTTTCAGCTTGTACAAAGTGGTATTTTCTTCCATCAGCTTAGCAGTATTAAGCAAGCTTCTGGTTGATGCTACCTCTTCGCGGCGGGCAATTACGTTGGCCTGGGCATTTTTCTCGGCGACCAGTACGGTATTCATGATATCGCGGATTTCGCCGGGCAGGATGATGTCCTTTAAACCCGCCTCGGAAAATTCGACAAACAAGGCGTCCTGCTTGGCTTGAAGCTGCTTCAAGACAAAGGCGGCAATGGAGTCTTTTTGCTCCAAAAGCTCATCAAAACGGAATTTGCCGATATATTCGCGGAGAGCCAGCTGGGTCAGGGTGTAGATCTGGGCTTTGTAGTCCTTGATCTCACTGACGATCTTAACGGCGTCGGTGATTTTATAGGAACAGACAAAGTTGATGCGCAATGAAACTTTGTCGGCTGTTAAGATCTCCTGGCCGGCAATATCCAACAGCTGGGAGCGCAAATCTACGCTCTGGCAAGTAATTTTCTGCATATTATTCCAGAAGTAATAACTTCCGCTTTCCAGTGGGCGTTCAAACTTCCCATCAAAAAACAAGAGGCCTGCTTCGCCTTGCGGTACTTCCACTTTGAAATAGAGATTGCGGGGTATAGTCATCAGCTGTTCGGGCGAAAGATCGCTGATTTCTGCCTTGGCAATGTCGACCAGCTTAAAGGTGTGCTCACGATAGCAGTTCCAATAGCAATATGTACCGGGCTTCAGAGTACCGACGATACGCTTATCCTCCATGTGGATAGCGATATGACCGTTCGGTACATCAATGCGGGTGACACTGTCTGCAAACTCTTGGTCGCGAAGCAAAACAGCGATGTCAACATTGGCCGGCTCAACAGGTTTAGAAACATCTACCAGGGCAAAGGTTTCACCCAGGAACTTTTTAATGTTATGCTTGCCGGGGAAGAGCATTTTGCGGTACACTCCGTTTTTAAACAGGAAACCCCGTACATTTTCTTTGATGATGATTTTCATTTTGATGCCTTCTTTCTTTGTTTTTACTTGACTTCCCCTGAAAATGCCCGCATTCGTCTTGCGGGACAAATGTTAAGCTGCCTGAAATCCTGTCCGGCGTGAACTTCCCGCAGGAAATACTATGGGGCAGAACCCAAACAGGCGGTATCCCTTTCGTCACTGGCAAGCCGGATGTTGCAAAGTTGATGTGTTCCTTTGCGGGACATTTTCAGTTTCCGTCATTTTTCCAAAAGACTTGAGAGGTCTTTTTGTAGTGAGGATTCGAACCTCGGCGATAACTCGCTGACCGTTGGTGATTAAGTTATCAGCTTAATCCAAGAGACATGCTCTGCCGATTGAGCTAACCCTTTTTTTAGGGTGGGGGAATCGAACCCCCGTGCTGTCATTGGTGCCCCGTTTACGGAGCCTCGCCATTTTGCCCGATACACCGGATAGATAAAATCCCCGGCGCCGCAAGGGCGTTTTGGACAAACCCCTAGCATAGGACAAAACAAGCATTTATATAAGGCTGTAACGCCTTAATAACCGATTACCTATAAGGCACTACCCCTTAACTACCCCCAGGGTTTTGAGCCTCTTAATTGGTTTTACGAGGTCTTTTTGATTTTCCATGACCTCGTCTATATTTTTATAGGCGAAGCGGCTTTCCTCGGCTACATCGTCTTTGTTATGCTTACCAAGAACTACACCTTGCTTTTGCAGGTCAAGCATGACTTCCTGTGTGGTAAATTTTTCCATTGCACCCTTACGGGAGTAGCTGCGACCGGCTCCGTGGGAAGATGAGCAAAAGCTTATTTCGTTGCCCAGACCTTCCACTACATAGCTGTATGAACCCATGGCGCCGGGGATTACTGCAAGCTCTCCTGCTCTTGCCCGGGTAGCGCCTTTGCGGTGCACCCAGACATTTTTGCGATAATGATTTTCAAGAGCGGCATAATTATGATGGCAATTGATTTCAGCGGTGTAGCTGAATCTGATATCTGTATGTTTATTGATCCACTTTTCAACGATCGCAGATACGGCTAGCATCATTTTGGTCCGGTTTTCAGCGGCGAAGTCCAGGGCCAGATTCATCCAATTGATATATTGCTTTCCCTCTTTGCTGTCCACCGGCAAGAAAGCCAGTCTCCATTCCTGGGGTACTTCGGAATACCATTTGCGGTTGAGTTCACGGGCGGTATTGTGAAAATAATCACAGACCTGTTTGCCGAAGTTGCGGCTGCCGGAATGGACCATGATGCCCAGATAACCCTCATCATCCTCTTGCAGTTCAATAAAATGGTTTCCTCCGCCAAGCGTTCCTACCTGATAATAGCCCGCTTCGATTTGCTCGCAAAGCTCGGGATTGGCTTCATACTTATTCATTGATTCCAGGGCATCGTCCAAGGTGGTACAGCTTTGGATTTTTTTATGATGATTAAAGCCCACCGGGATATTGCGCAGAATATCGCCGATCATTCCCTGAATAATTGACCCGTTGCCGGTCATGATCCCGCGGATTTCCTCAAGCCTGATATCGGTTCCTACAAAAGCCATACCGCAACCGATGTCAACACCCACCGCATTGGGGATTATCACATCTGTAGTCGCTATAACTCCGCCGATCGGCATTCCCATCCCTGCATGTGTATCCGGCATTAAACAGACCCATTTATATATAAATGGGAGGTTGGCAAGATTCAGCGCCTGTTCCAGGCACAGCTCATCGGCATAAGTTTGATCCGGCAGCCACATTTTAATCGGCGCCTTGTTATTTTCGTTGTGCAATACAAACATAATTATCAACCCCTTGTGCTTTTCTCTGATTAGTTTACCAAGAATGGCTTTCATTATCATTTAAAAAAGTTTGCGAATCATAGATTTTCTTGCAAATTTGTCGAATTTGTGTTATATTTCACATTGTACAAGTACCTATGAATTTGATTTAGGCAAGGTTATGTCCGATTTTTCTGAACTAATAAAAAATTTCGATAAAATCCGGGACTATATGCGTGATTTTTATGTATATGGTTTTAAATCGCGCGCCGATTTCACCAAAAAGTCGTCCCGTACTTATGATAATGAAAAGCGCCGCTGTGAAAGTTATCTGGGTGAATATATGAAATGGGATTACAAAAGCGGCAACAAATCATCTTTTATTTCCGTTGACTGCGCCCATATCCCGCTCAATCCTCTTTATGCCGCCTGGAAATCCAAAAGCTTCACTGCAAACGATATAGTGCTGCACTTTTGTATTCTGGACGCCCTCCAAGCCGCGCCTATGACTGTGGACGAGCTCACCGATTTTATTTGCGATAAAAGTGAAATGATCTTTGATGCCCAGACCGTCAGGAATAAGTGCAAAGAGTATGTTAAGTTGGGGATGCTCAGGCAAGAAAAGCAGGGCAGGGCCTTTGTTTACAGTATAAATCCGCAGAATATCCCCTTGACGCCGAAACTGATTGACGCGGTCAAGTTTTTTCAAGGCGCAGCGCCCTTTGGGGAAATCGGCAGCTATATTCTGGATAGTGAAAATCAAGATAACGATTTGTTCGCCTTCAAGCATTACTACATCGCCCATACATTAGAGGACGGGATTCTTTTTGATTTGCTCTCGGCCATCCGGCAAAACCGTTCGGTATTTTTTGCCAATCAAAGCATCCGCAGCAGCAATAGCATTATCGTTCATGCCCTTCCCCTAAAAATATTTGTCAGCGCCGGGACCGGGCGGCGGTATGTTTGCATGTATTCATTTCGTAAGCGGCGCTTTAATACCTTTCGCCTGGATTACATCAAGTCGGTCAAGGTCGATAAAGAGGTCGATTTTGCAGCTGAATTGAAAGAAAGACTTAACAACAATCTGGACAAGGTCTGGGGCGTTTCTTTTGGCGGTATCCACCGCTTGGAAACTATCAGCATGAAGCTTTGTATTGATGAGCGGCATGAACAATATATCATTGACCGGATCAAGCGCGAGGGCCAGGGCGGCGAGCTGAAGCGACTTGATGACAATACATTTTTATATACCAAAGAGATGTTCGATTCTACTGATATAGTACCGTGGATCAAAACCTTTACCGGCCGTATTATTGGTTTGGAAGGCACAAACGAAGCGGTAGTTAAACGATTTTTCAGCGATATTAACCGCATGGCACATATGTATGGCATAGCTGCCGCAAGAGAAGGCGGTGATTCTTGATGGAACTGTTTTCGGAAGTCTACGGTTGTTATTTCACCGTGATTGCCCGGATTTTAGAGCAAGCGAAAAATGGCCTGACCAAAGCCAAGATCGAAGAATTAGTCAGAGACAATGGCTTTTACGACAGCACCTTTCATTTACTGCCGGCATTGTTTTCCGGCGAATGGAGTTTTTTAGAAATGAGAGGCGACTTGTACTACTCCAAAATATCAGGGGAAATAAAAAGACCTTTATCCGGCCTGGAAAGGTCATGGTTAAGATCCTTGCTTAATGATTCGCGGCTCAAGTTGTTTCTGGATCAAGAATCATATGCCGAATTAGAGGAATCCCTTGCGGATACCCCGCCTCTGTTTAATAGCGATGATTTTCACATTTATGACCGCCATTTGGACGGGGATGATTATGAGGATGCCGGTTATGGATCCCGGTTTAAGACTATTTTACAAGCAATCAAAGAGCAAAGCCCATTGATCATTGAATATGACAGTCCGAAGGGCAGCCGGAGCAAACGCCAGTATCATCCTTATAAGCTTTGCTATTCCCCGCGGGATAACAAATTCCGCCTCCAATGCGCCGCCTTTCGCAAAAACCGAAACAAGCTGGAGCGAATCACCTTAAACTTGGCCCGGATGACTTTGGTTGCGAAATCGGAAAATCATTTTAGTCTAAGTAATGACTTGACCGCCCTTTTTCGGGAAACAATGGGCGCCGAGCCGGTTATTCTGGAAATATCGAAAGAACGCAATGCCCTGGAGCGCTGCATGCTCCAATTTGCCTCTTTTGAACGGCAAACAGAGTATGATCACGGATTTTCATGGAAAACAATGCATCCTAATAATCAGGCAGCCTACCCCACCAATATCCAGGCTACAATCG
>WRHF01000080.1 GCA_009783415.1 Clostridiales bacterium | reverse complement strand
ATCCTGATAATATTCTATCATTTCCGCCGAGGTTTTGACCAGGCCTTCGCCCTTCAGATGGTATTTGCCGTCGGCTTGATACATTTCCGTGGCGGCAACATCAAGGGCAATCAAAATATCCCTGCCCGGCGTTAGCCCCGCGGATCGGATGGCTTCCATAATACATGCCAAGGCTTCCTCATTGGATTTAAGATTGGGGGCAAAGCCGCCCTCATCCCCTACGGAGGTATTATAGCCTTTGTCTTTCAGGACTTTGCGCAGATGATGAAAAACCTCCACGCCCATCCTCAAGCTTTCAGAAAAATAATCGGCGCCGGCAGGCATGATCATAAATTCCTGAATGTCAACATTATTGTCGGCATGCTGGCCGCCGTTTAGGATATTCATCATGGGCAGCGGCAATTCCTTGGCATTCACCCCGCCGATATAGCGATAAAAAGGAAGCTCCAGGGCATTAGCAGCGGCCCGGGCTACAGCTAAGGAAGCACCCAAAATAGCATTAGCCCCCAGTTTGGACTTATTCGGAGTACCATCCAGCTCCCAAAGAAGCTGGTCGATAGCGGCTTGCTCATCGGCATAAAGACCCATCAGGGCCGGGGCAATAATGGCATCCACATTGCTGACAGCCTGCAAAACCCCTTTACCCAAGAAACGCCCATCCCCATCCCTCAGTTCTACTGCCTCATGGGCTCCGGTAGAAGCCCCGGAAGGAACAATAGCCCGCCCGATAGTACCATCTCCCAGCACCGCTTCCACTTCCACCGTAGGATTACCCCGGGAATCCAAAACCTCCCGGCCAAAAATATCCAAAATCTCAAACATAGTCAATCCCTCCTGAATTTTATTTTCCTATCTGCTTATTTTTCCTTGATTTGCTTTTATTAACCAACCTAGTTCAATAAATTATATACCAAAACCTAAATTCCTTTATTTAGAAGTAAAACCGTAGGAGGAGAATAAAGCAAGATAATAGGAAGCAGCAAAACTCAGGGCGCCCCCACAACTAAAAACAAAGCAACCAGCCCAAGCCCCCTTTTGAAACAATGTCAACAACTTAAGAAAATTTATCATTCACAATTCATCATTTTTCATTTTTCATTTTAATTTAGCCAAATAATACCTGCAAAGAATAATGAAAAATGATGAATGATAAGTGATAAATTATGAATTAACAAGCTTTCTTCTGTTAAGTTGTTGATATTGCCTTTTGAAAGGGGGTGCCGGCTTTGCCGGCGGGGGTTTGTCCGGCGTTGCCGGCGCAGATAGCTTTCCGGGTTGCAGCACAATAGCTGATGACACATTCCTTCCTTGCAACAAAGCCCTAACCCGGACAAGCCGGAGTGTTGAGTTTTGAGCGTTGAGTTTTGAGTAGGAGCAGGAATACGGCGGCACGAAAATTTAGCCATTTTACGCAGAATTTCGGGAGTAAGTGTCTAAAACCTACTCCCTAATAACAGAAGAAAGAAAATAAGGATCGGCAATCAACCTTTTGTATGTATCCAGGATCACCGGTTCATCCGTTACGGCATAGTTATTGATCTGCCGGCCTTCCGGAGCATTTACCAGGTTATTGACATCAAAATAAAAGATCGACTTGACCCTGGGGTAGCGGTTTTTTATCCCATCATACATCCGGGTCAGCTTTTGAACCGCAAAATCTATGTAGTAATTTTTATCGGTCACGGTATAGTGAGTTACCCCGTATTCTGATATCTGGATGGGCTTCCTAGGACTAAAGGTATTATACACATAGTCCAAAAGCTGCAAGGGGTCCTCGTGGCTTGCAACATCGTTGATATTATCATTATGATAAATTACATTATAAATATTGACGCCGACCCAATCCACATATTTGTCCCCCGGATAATAGCTGAGGATATTTCTTTGAGGAAAGGTAAAAACAGTCCAGACCATAATCACATCGGGGGCTATTTTTTCCATAACATCATGAACCAGGCGCCATTTCTGGATATATTTTTGAGGATCGCCGCTATAGGCGGACCAGTCGCCGTTCATTTCCGAAGCCCAGCGCAAAAAGACCGGGCCTTCAACTTCTGCCAAAATAGTAGCTAATTCATGCAGATATTCATCGTCTAAAACCTCATCCAAGCCCCGGTTGGGCTCCACCGCCAAATGAGGAGCCGCATCAACATTCTTGACTTTCTTCAGCCAATTCCTCAGATCAGTAAAACTTCCCTGTTTATAGCCAAAATAGCGGAAAAAAGAGGCGTGTTTTTTGCCTGTCAGTTCATTAAAAGTCGCCATATCTCCCTTGATCAATTCATCTTGATAGACATAGGCCCCTAAATAGCAGCCGCGAGCCGGTTCGTATTTGGCCAGATAATTGTCATATTTGCCGGTATCCGGGTTTGCCGGAGCATTTTTGGTATAAATTGTGATAATATCCTCCACCCAGTTCACTCCCAGGCCCAGCCACTCACAGATAAAGCGCAACGGCAAAAAAGTACGCCCTCCCCTGCTTTGCGGTGCAGTGTCCATAGGAATAATTATATTATTATATTTGGCATTTAAAGAGCCCGGCTTCAATTCCAGCCAATCCTCGGTCCCATTCTCCGCGGGCTTTAATACGGTAACAGTTTCCGTTGCCTCCGACCAAAGCACAGTAGCTCCAATAGTTTCCGAAATAGTCCGGACCGGAACCATCAGGCGGCCATTGATCTCATAAGGCGCCACATCGAATTTAATTTCCTTGCCATTATAATAGACTATGTACGGCCCGGCCGCCCAGGAGAGATTTGCAGAGACAAAAATAAAAAGCAATATCAATAGTGTAGCCAAAAGACCCATTTTGATTTTTTTCATCAAATGTCACCTCGTATAATAGTTATACTCGAATTATAGCTTTTTTTAGGGCATCCGTCAAGTACAGCTTAATAAAGCTGCTGTATTTATTATCATTAGCAGGCAAATAAAAAGACGCCTATCCCAAACTAAAGCGGGTAGGCGTCTTCTTAATTCCGTTAAATTGACATTGCTCTGTGAGGGAGGCTTTGGCTGCTACAGTTTAGCTAGCCGGTTGGTTTTCATAGAAAGCAAAGGCTAAAGTCCCCCTCCCAGAGGGGGATGTCAGCGAAGCTGACAGGGGGAGTCAGCCTCCGACGACCATACGCAGGATCAATGCCGCGTCAGTAGAATCAATTAGCCCGTCGCCATTGACATCGCCAAAGAGCAGCGCCCTTTCTGTCCAAGGAACCAAGCCGACATACATTTGCAGCAGCAAAATGGCATCTTCGGGAGTAATCAAACCATCGCCATTGATATCGCCCAAAAGACCAATGAACAAAGCGCCTTCCTCAACCTGCAAATCAACCGCGTCAAAATCACCGTAAAAGCGGTTGATTTCGACTTTAATAACTTTACCACTCAAAGCTACTTCATTAACTGCAGGTTTGGCTACAACCTCGTATTTGACAGTAAAGACCGGGCCATCGCCTACAACTTCTGTATAACAGACGTAAGCGATTTTTAAAACATCTTTGCCTTCAAAGGTCGGGTTAGTAGCAAACATACCCTTGGTCCCATCACCCAAGGCGGCAGCGGGGGTGACAAGTATTGGTTTATAGATGCTGCTGTCATAGGGCAGATCCAGATCCAGGGTCGTATAGCCATAGGAATTGCCTTCAATGCTATAAGTAACATCAACGGTCCCGCCGGGGCTGACAGCGACCTTGGCAATTTTAAGTACAGGCTTATAATTATCAAGGCTTACTCTTTCCAGTTCAACTATCAGATTGCTGGCTCCGCCGCTCGCCTGGTTGACGGTCTTGGTGACATATCCTTCTTTGGCAAAGACAATGTTCTTATTTCCGGTCACTACCAGATAGCTGAAAAGGCCGTCTGCCGCGGTTTTTATAGCCACACCTCTGCCGTAGGTGGTGCTAAGAGGATTGCAGACAATTGAAACGCCTTCTAAGACTTCGCCGTTTACACTGTCAACGACCTTGCCGCTAATGGTATTACCGCTTCCTGCCGCCAGCAAATCCATATAATTGGTGCCTGCGGCATTGCGCAGTACTACCCTGGTACTTGTTACAATGATAGGCATGGTACAACCGCTGATATAGCCGCTTCTGCTGGCCTCGATATAATATTCGCCCGGCAGCACATTGCGGATGATATCATCGCCGTTAGAGGTACCGACACTGCTGAGGAGAGCGCCCACGGCAGTGCCGTCCATATCCTTTAGCTGGTAACGGATCGCGGTACTCTTCGTTGTCATCCGGATCCGGATATCCTGAGTTTGGGTCAAGGTCACATTCCTGCCGGTTCTATTGCCGGTCAAACTGAAAACGTAAAGATTGTCTCTTCCAAATGTGGCAGTATTGGCGGGATAGATATAATCGTTGGAGTGTTCACCGTATTTAAAGCCTAAGTTTACTGCCAAAAGCTCGGTTATGCCTGCTTGAGGCAGGTGCAGATTAGGCTCCAAATACAATTGCGGCAGATAGAGGCTTTCGTATTCCGTACCTTTTACACTGACGGCTACCGCGACAAAAGATTTGCCAAGCTCCGTTCCCCTGACTGTATATGTACCGTTGGCGGCGGTTTTCACCGGGCCGCCGATCACGCTGTTGGCATTGCCGGTATTGAGCAGATAGACATCCACGCCGGCCAAAGGCGTGGCTCCGCTGCCGTCGGAATTATAACTGCCGTAAATGGTACCGCTGACCGTAAAGGTTTGCCGGGTAAGCATGATATCTTCGATAGCGGTATCGCCGGATAAGTCAAAAGCCTCGCTGATACCGGTATCATACTTGGGTTTGGTGGCGGAAATGGTATAATCGGTACCGGCAGGTATACCCTGAATTGTGTAATAGCCGTCCCAGTTGGATTTTGCCGTTCCCAGTACAGTGGCGCCGCTGCGAACTTCTACCACGGATTCCACACCGATGAAGCTGCCCTCCGCGGGGCCGGGGGTTTCGCACACGATCTGACCGCTAACGGTATAGGCAGGAACCGGATCAACTTTTACCCTGCCCTCGAAGCTTGTGATCCCGGCGGTTATGGTAAAGTTATTGTTGCTATGGAATTGAGCAAAAGTGCCGTTGCCGATAGTAGCAACACCGTCAAAACCGGGGACAGAGCCTTCGCCAAGTTTTTGTCCCCGCCAGTTGAGCAATGTGACATCGCTAATTTTGCCGCTGACAGCATAAGTGCCGTTGGCAGCGCCGGCTTTGGCTTTAAAGCGCAAGCTTAGGATGATATCCTTATCGATCATCTCTGTGCCGCTAGCCGTTATCAGCAAAGTACCGCTAACAGCTGCGGTATCATCCACAGTATAGGTGAAAGGACCGGCGGCAGAGCCCGGCACATACTCTAAATTGGCAGCGTCAAAGGTAACGGTCATAGTATAACCTGCCACACCGCCCGGTACGCCCACCGGGGTAGCGGTTTTAGTGGCAGCCACAGGCGCTCCCGTACTGTCGTTAACACCCGGCCTGCCCCAAGTTGTCAGGTCAAAATCCACATCAAAGGCTTGATCGGCTGTGACAAAGTTGTTGGAGGCTTTCAGCAAGCCCGTATAATATTTTGTTGCATTGCTGGAACCGGCTTTTTGTCCGGTATAGGTGATTGTCACATTGTCATAATAAGCATTGGAAGAATTTACTCTGATCGTTAAGCCGATATTATTATCGACCCAAGTATTGGTACCGCTGGCACGCAGGCCGGTAGCGCCGCTCACTATCTTGAAACCGCCCGCGCCATGGCCGGTCTCTGTGGTTGGATTGGCTATATAGCCGACCACTACGCCCGTATTGGCGGAGGACATACCATTATCCACACCCAGCTGCTTGCGGCATTCCAGGGTGTAGAAGGTAGGCCAGGATTTGATGGCATTAGTCTCCCCGCCTATCCAGGGATTGGTGAACCAGTCGAACCAGTTATAGGAGGTCCTGTTGGGGTTCCAGCCGCAAGCCCATACATTGCCCAGCCAGGGATAGCCATATGTTGTAGTGTCGTTCACGCCGAAGGTATCGCGGCTGCGGTATTCCTTGGGAATAGCGATCATTCTGGTGATGATGCCGGAGTCGTCTGTATAGCTGCCGCCGTCACCCGGGAAGCTGCCCAAGGCGCGCAGGTTTACGGTCACGCTATCGCCCGGCAGCACCACTACGATCTCATCATCATCGATCCAGCCCATCCGGAATTTGCGCCAGGCGGGCAAATCCGGCGAGGTCGTGGCCATAGACGAACCCATCACACCCCAGTTGCCGGCGCCGCTGCCGGTGGTTTCGCCGGTGTTGGTTCCCAAACTGCCATAGCTATAGTCATCAAACATACCTAAACCATGGGTGAATTCATGCATGGAGGTGGTGATAGAGGCGGAAGGGCTTCTGGTTACGCCTTTGACGCCAAAGACGCCGGAGCCGACCACGCGGCCGCCCTTGGTTTTGATGCCCGGTTCATGCCGGTATTCACTATCACGCTGGATCAGCGCCTGATCATTAAAGGAGAAAGAAGTATCCAATCCGGCGCCGCCTTGCAAGCCGGAGCGATGACCATGAGAAGAAACAGGTGTGATCGTATAAATAAAATCAATATCCTCAATATCCAGCCCCGGTATATCTCTATAAGCGGCATCTATACCGGCCTGATGCAATCTGGCGAACTGACGGTAATCTTCACAATCGGCCGGGCCTTGCACCGCGTATCCCAGCATCGGTCCATCCAAATGGAACCAGGGCCACTTATCATTAAGCGGATCCAACCCTTTAGCTATCGCCAGGCGCTCGTTAAGGCATTCCACCTCTACCGTCATCCGACCCATGGACATCTCTTCCAGGCGCTGTTTGATAGCCTTAAGGGTAACACTGCCGCTGCCCTGGAATTTGTGGTTGGGTAGGGCGCTTAAACCTCTGGAGCCATGAAAGATCATATTATAAATAACTTCCGGGTAGGTCATATCATAAATTGAGCTGCCACTGATAATGACAGAGCTTTGCAGACCGTAGGGAGCATAATTATCCCCCTTCAGATCATCGAAATCAACAGCAAGAACATAGACCTTAAGCGTACTTTTTTGGGTAGGGAAAAATTGGACGCCGCCGCCGGCGAAGAAGGGATCCGGGACACCATTGGTCATGATCGGACCATAGTCAGTACCCGGGCCAAATTCCTTCACTGTAACGGCGTTCTCGGTGCAGTTCTCCCCGGCATGGGGCGCATTGACCACAAATTGGCGTACGATATCCCCATCTCCGGCGGCAGCCAAAGCCAAGGTACTGGCGCAGGCCACCATTATCAGGGCAAAAACGAGCAATAGGGTGATTTTTTTCATATGTATTCCTCCTCCAATTATAATTTTCCTTTATCAAAAATGATCAGCATAGGATCGGCGTCTCTGTTTGAAGTTAGCAGACCTCCTTTCCCGATTGCAAACAGAGCCGGGGCGCTCTGCGAGCGCAGGGTTGAGTTATGAGTGTTGAGTTGTTCTGGCTTTGCTTACACAAAGCGGGATTGAAGCAAAGATCTTGTTTTTTGTTGATGTTGTGCGTTGCTAATTTAGCAATGGTTCAGTCATGCAGACAAGATTTACTTTTATTATAATTTCTTTATTGGCAATTGTCAATCAGCAAATGCCAGTAAATACCTGAAAAGAGCATCACTTAGCAGGAATTACGGTTGATCTATAATAAAAAGACACCTACCCTAAAAAACGGGTAGATGCCTTTTATACTAGCAATTACGCATTACGCATTACACATTGCCATACCATCAGCCTCCGACAACCATACGCAGGATCAGGGCTGCATCGGTAGAATCAATTACACCGTCGCCGTTGACATCACCAAAGAGCAGGGCTCTTTCTGTCCAGGGAATCAAGCCGACATACATCTGTAACAGCAAAATGGCATCTTCGGGGGTAATCTCGAAGTCTCCGTTGATATCACCCAAAAGACCAAAGATCAACATACCTTCTTCGATCTGCAAATCGATCGCGATAAAATCATAGTCATTGCGGCCCAGTTCAGCTTTAACTACAGTACCGCCCAAAGTCACATCAAAAACCGCAGGCTTGGCAACAACCTCGTATTTAACGGTAAAGACCAGGTCATCGCCCACAACATTAGCCGAGCCGGCATAGGTAACTTTGAGAACTTCTTTGCCGCCAAAGGCCAGATTAGTAACAAAGAAACCGCTGGTTCCATGACCCAGGCTGGCATCAGGGGTGACAAGGATAGGCTTATAGATGCTGCTGTCATAGGGCAGCTCCAGATCCAGGGTGGTAAAGCCCAAGGAATTACCTTCGATGCTATAGGTAACATCAGCGGCCCCGCCGGGAGCAACAGCAACTTTGGCAATTTTAAGCACAGGTTGATAATCATCAAACCCGGCCCTTTCCAGCTCTATTTCCCCCACATTGGCTGTAGCACTGGTAATAGTTATAACCTTGGTTTTATATCCGGGCATGCTGACGATCAATTCATTTGTACCGGATAAGACCCGATAACCGGAGAAAGCTCCGTTTGCAGCTGCGGTAATAGGCGCGCCTGTGCCGCCGCCGGAAGCGCTGGTGCCAATAGCAGTACTTACAAACTGCACTCTGGCTGCCAAGGGCTCGCGGGTATCCAGATCAACAACTGTACCGCTGACATTATAGGTGCCGCTGGCGGTAGAAGAGGTCAGAGATGGCAAAGTATTCATATAAGTTCTTCTGGCTAAGAAAACGTTGTCACTTGTTACAGTAAAGGAAGTTGTACAAAGACTGATATAACCGCTTCTGGAAACCTCAATATAATATTCTCCCGGAGGAATATTGGGAATGGTTGTCTGAGCACTAGTGTTGCCGGTAATGCTTGTGGTAACATTTACGGGACCTCCCACAGCAGAGTCGTCGGCTACTTTCCTCACCTGTGCCACATGGACAGCAGAAGAGGAGGCGCCATTTACTCCGATATAAACATTAAATGTTTCCGTGAGAGTGCGGTTTATACCCGTACGGTTGGTATTAATCCGGAAGAGGTCATTGCCATTAATGCCATAGTTGGGGCCGCGGCTGTTGCCATAACCGTCCTTGGTTGCAAACAGGGTGGCATAAGTATTGGGTTCAACATTCACCAGGGCTGTATATTGGCCGCTGGCATTGGTATAAACAGCCGGGCCCAAGGGGAACATGCCGCAGTCCATGATTTCCACTTTGGCGCCTTCCAGCGGGGTCGTTGAACCGGAACCGCTGGAATTGGGGCTGCCGTAGATCGTGCCGCTGACAGTATATTTTTCCCGTGCCAGCATTACATCAACATCGGTCAAGTTTTCATCATCTACTTCAATGTCCAGAGTTTCCGTGACATAAACATGTCTTGAGACCTCCAATTTATATTCGCCGGCCGGGACATTAAGCAGGGTATAATTGCCATCGTCGTCGGATTTGGTGCTGCTGATCAAAGCGGCGCCGTCATAAAGCCGTACTACCGATTCCACAGCAACATTAACACCGGGAACGATTTCCGTATCCACGGTAACTTTACCGCTGATTGTATAGCGGGGATCGGCGCTGACTTTGACTATACCTGTGCCTTTGATATCATTGGAAGCCCAGGTATTGCCGCTGCCGGCTGTACCTACATCCACACTCGGAAGCAGGACGCCACGGTAGTTGACAAGATCCACTTTGGTGATGGAGGCAGTAATATCATGATTGGCAAGAGTGGCTTCAGGTAAAACTTCGAATTTTAAACTAAGTATGTGGTCCCGGATCATATCCATATCCACAGCAACAATAGAAATAGTACCTGTAGCAACCGTATCAAATGCTACACAGCTAAGGAAGGGGCTGGAAGGCATCGGGCCGCCCACATATTTCACGGCGGCAGGATCATAATTAACGGTCATGGCAAAGCCGGCCACACCGCCGGGTACGCCCAAGGGAGTAGCAGGACGTGTTACGGAACTCGGCGCGGCGGTGCCGTCATTATTGGCAATAAAGCCCAAGGTGAAGAGGTTGAAATCTACATTAAAAGTCTCACCCGGAGTTACATAATTTTCGGAAAGAGTCAAATTACCTTGATAGGCGCGCCGTACGGCAGACATACCGCCTGTGGCTGTGCCGGTGTAGGCAATCTGGACCTGATCATAGGTGGAATTGGATTGAAGTACAGTGATGGTAAGGCCGATGCCGTTATCCGACCAGGTTGTGGTACCGCCGGTACGCAGGGCGCCGCTCACTAACTTAAAACCGCCGGCGCCGTGGCCGGTTTCCCAAGTAGGATTGGCAATACTGGTAACCAGTGTGCCTTGGCTGGTGCCGGCTAATCTATAGTCCGCACCCAAAGTTTTGCGGCATTCCAGAGCATAAAATGTTGGGAAGGATTTCACGGCATGGGTTTCGCCGCCTAACCAAACCGGGGTAAACCAGTCAAAGAAATTATAGTTCACTTTATTTGGGTTCCAGCCATTGTTAAAGGTATCAAGGGTACGCCATTCTTTTGGAATCAGCACCATACGAGTGGTTACATCAGGATTAGTATCATTAGTGTCATTATAGCTGCCCAAAGCGCGCAGGTTGACTATCTTGGTTTCACCGGGCATGACCGTAACGATCTCATCATCTTCGATCCAGCCCATGCGGAATTTACGCCAGGCAAACATATCCGGCGAAGCGCTGGTCATACCACTCATAAATCCATAACTGCCAACTCCGCTATTGACGTTTAAGCCGGGGGCAAGGGGAGACTGGCCGCCATATGAATAGTCGTCGAAGAGGCCGAAGCCGTGGCCCATCTCGTGAGCCATGGTGCGGAAAACGCCGCCGTCAGCACCATAGTTGCCGCCGGCATAACCCCAGGCGCCCTTGGAGGGGAAGATAGCGGAACCGACCATCCGGCCACCCTTGGTAGTTACGCCGGGAGGACGGCGGTATTCGCTGTCCCTCAGCATAATTGATTGATCCTGGAAGGAGAAAGCGGTGTCGATGCCGCCGCCGCCTTGGAGGCCTTGGCGATAGCCAAAGGTATTGATCGGCACCACAGTGCAGAGGAAGTCGATATCATCCAGCCAGTTCAGTTCTTCCAGATCATCAGGATCAAGATATTCATAAGCCGCATTGATAGCGTCCTGATGCAGGCGGGCAAAGATCCGGAAATCTTCCACACCGGCAGCATATTGAATAGCATAGTCGGTTTCCCCGCCATGGAGGGTAAACCACTTGGCATTACCGTTTTCATCCTGAAAATAATCGTTCACCAGGACAACGTCCAGTTCCATCTTGCCCATGGCGATATCTTTATAAAGCTTGTTCAAACCCTCGGTTCTATAGGTGCCGGTAAAGTTGGCAACCCTGGGGTCGGCGTCAAAGCCGTCGGCCCCGGAGAAAATGGCATGCAGATAAGTTTCCGGCTTGCTGTAATCATAGGTCATACTTTGAGAGCTGCGCACATTGGCTTTGCTGCCATATGTAATTCTTTGGGAGCCATCCAGGTCCTCAAAATCCACACAGATCACATAAACTCTCAATTTTGCTTTTCCTGACGGAGCCACAAAATAACCGCCGTCTTTGAAGAGCGGGTCTACCACACCATAGGTTTTGATCTCATCTTTACCAAACTCTCTTAATGTAGCTGCAGATTCGGTACAATACATACCGTCGGTAGGGGAATCCGTAACAAATTGCCGAGCTATGTTTCCATCATTGACATCGGCTAAAGCCAAGGCGCTGGCGCTGGCCACCATTATCAGGGTAAAAACCAGTAGCAGGGTTACTTTTTTCATACTATACTCCTCCAATTTATTTTAATTATTACTACAGGTATTGAATGGGATACTACTCTATCCGTTGTTATGCAACCTCCCTTCTCTGTTGCGAATAGAGCTTTAGCGGGTTTTCCCGCTTTTGCTGACAATTTACAATCCTTTGGTAATAAGTACGATGGTTGCCTTAGATTCGGTATTACAGGCAAGTTTTACTATTATTATAATTTTTTTATGCAATATTGTCAATTAGTAATTTTAGTAATTATTCATCATAGAAAGAAATATAATTATTTGGTAAATATTGGAATTTTGCGGCAATAAAAATTTCTGACAGATGCTTGATTTATGGAAAAGTGTATGTTATAATTATTTTTGCTTGCGGCAGTGGCGGAACTGGCAGACGCGCTAGATTCAGGTTCTAGTCCTGGTTGCAGGGTGGGGGTTCAAGTCCCTTCTGCCGCACCAAGAAAGGCCCAGTATAAAGGGCCTTTCTTTTTTACTATACTTTATTATATTCTTTGTTAATAAGACAGCCTGATACTGCTACAACAGAATCCACAACAAACTTAAGAAGGTAGTAAATCCGGCCAGTTTTACGATTTAGCCTGCTGTATATTATAATGGCGCATGAATGCAAGGACATGGAGGGACTAATGGCAAAATTAGAAGATTTACTGGAAACAAAAAATTAGGCATATAAAAAAAGCCCTGCCGGTTTGGTGGGACTTCTGCTCGCTAAATCAAATTAGCATAGTCTTGTTTGCCATGAAAAATGTGATAGGCGATAACTAGATTTTCATTTTCATGGACTTTGTAAAGTAGGATGTAGTTTTTGATAACAGCTTGACGGTATCCTTTCTCTCTTAATTCAGGATCGCGACATACTGGATAGATATAAGGATTTTTTTTAATGCGCCGGTAACACTTTATAATAGTATCGGAAAAATTGGAAGCGGCTCGTGGTGCCGATAGATTATCTTTGATATACTCAATAATTCTATCAAAATCTTTTTCTGCCTTTGCAGTAGCCTTAAAATCAAACATTGTGTTTTTCCCTGATTCGTTGTATGCTTTCAAAAGCATCAACAGTTCTCCCGGCAGCAACATCAGCTTCAGCCTCAGCCAAGTTTTTGTATATATCGGCCATAAATAATTTTTCCCTGTAAGATTTAGCACTCATGATAACAAGCTCTTTTTCGCCATCAGCGACAAAAAGCGGCTCCTCTGATTCGCTGCAAATTTTAGAGATTGTATCCGTATCCTTTAAATTTAAAACGGGGATAGCGTATGATGACATTTTGAAAACCTCCTTGAATTTTTATTTCGGCGTTTTCCTCTAATTGATATTATACTACTTTTAGAGTCCTACTGCAACCGTAAATTTTCAGCGGTAATTATTGTAAAAAGGTATGGTATCTGGTCGGACGTCACAGCGCCAAGATTCGCTTTAACCGTCTGGACGACCTTGCCACCCAACCGTTTGTTCTCGACTAGGCAGGTCTTTTTGCCGCCAGGCGGCGCGGAAAAACCTTGAAAGGCAACAAGCATTCCTGAGGTAAAGCCAAAATCTTTGATTTTGAGTTTTACCTACGTGCATACCTTAGACTTTGCCGAAGGTAAAGTCAAGGTAGGCCTGCGGTTTTCCCG
>WRHF01000079.1 GCA_009783415.1 Clostridiales bacterium | reverse complement strand
GTATAGGCTCCTTGGCCGTCGATAATAGTTACACCCCGGCCCAGGCCCAGCATTATATTGTCAGCCACCTTTTGTCCGTCGTTGCAGATAATAGTGATTTGGCGTTTGGGGCTGGTTCCTTCCAATAGCCAGTTAAAAACATTGCTGCTGATATACATACAGACCATGGTATACATAGCTATTTCCAGGTTAGAGATAAAGGCGGCCAGGGAAACTACGATTGCGTTACCGATCAGGATGATATTGCCGACACTGATATCAGTTTTCTTTTTGAGAATAATACCAACAATATCCAAACCTCCGCTGGCGCCATAGTATTTAATAATAAGACCGCTGCCAAAGCCCGTCAAAACCCCGCCGAAAATACAAGCCAATAGCAGGTTATCGGTATGGATATATGTTTGAATAAAGGCTTGAAAGTGACTGTCCAGATAAGTCAGAAGAGCGCTTTGGACCAGTATGTTGATAATGGAAAAGGCAACGATCTCCAAATCAAGCTCCCGCCAGGCCCAAATCATCAAGGGCAGGTTAAGGAGTACGAGGAAAACAGGCAAAGTGATTTGGGGCAAAAAATGATGAAGTACAGCCGAAAGCCCCCAAAGCCCGCCGCCCAAAAGATTATTGGCATTAATAAAAATAGCAAAACCGCCGCACATGATCAGAGATCCGATAAAATGCAAAAAAAGATTGCGAACCACCCGAAACAACTTCTTCTTAGTCTTAGTTTTAGTCATAGATAACCTCCTGATAGATGATAAGAAATATATTAGTTTCCTGCAGGAGATATTCCTGCTTTCCGAAGTAAAGAAAAAGTAAAACTTTTATTGAAAATATTGTAAAAACCAGAGAGTTTTTTCAACAACTCCTAACCCCTAACTCCTAACTCCTAACTAAACCGCCCTCTTGTATCCAACTACTTGTCTCTTTACATAATCTATCTAAAAAAACATAAAAGTAGAGGAAAAAATAAATGTTTCCAATTACACATTATTACTGTGCCAAAAAAATCTTTGGTAGAAGCAGTTCTTTATTGATTTTGGGAGGGCTGTGGCCGGATCTGGCCCGGGGGACCGGGGTGGGGCGGAATCAGGCTCATGAAAGCGGGAAGCAGTTTTGGCAGTGGTGTCAAAAGCAAGCGCCGGATGCCCTGGATCTGGCCAGGGGCATTATCTGTCACGGCAGCGATCCGCCCGGGCTGGATTTTTATGCTGATGAGTCTTGGCCGGGCGGAGAGAAAGGCTGGTGTTTTCAAGCAGGGGAAGCCTGGCTTGCTCAAGTAGCCTCGGCAACTGCCTTGCCGGAGCATTATGTTGGCTGGAAAGCTCATAATTTTGTCGAGATGGCTTTCGAATTGATCCTGATAAAACAGGAGCCGGATCTGGGAAGGGATATTTTGGCAGCTGTGGTTGATCAAAAGGCAGTTGAACAAGCTTCTATTTTGCTGAGTGAGTTTTGGCATTTGGAGCCGAAACAGGTAGCGGATTGTTATGCTCAGGTCAACCGGATTTTTGCCATAGATCCGCTTGATCCTTATAACCTGGCTTTGAAGCAGGATTTGGCTATGCGCTTTAGGAATCAGTCTCAAGCTGCGGATATAGAAGCAATGGCCTATTTGTTGGAGCTTATTGCGAAGGATAAGCCGGAGGATTATCTGGCTTTTTTGCACCAGGCAATGAACTTGACCTGGAAAACAATGGAAATAATCGAAGAAGGAGGGAGCTGACGCTGCCTCCTTCTAGTTTATGCTGCCGCCACTTTCTTTACAAGCGACGGCATTTAAAATGGCGGCAAAGCGCCATGCTTTATAATATGCTAGTAGATATCTATTTGTCCCTAAACAGAAGACGGAGGACAGAGGACGGAGGACAGAAGGTAATGGTTTTCGCTTTGCGAAAACCATTTTAGTAAAAACCACTTTTGCGATTTCCGGCTTCTGGTTTCCGGGATCCGAAAAGAAAGGCGGCTTTTGGGGCCGCCCTTCTTTAGTACCTATTGGACGCAAAGTGTCAATAAAAAACAAGTTCTTTGCTTCAATACCGCTTTGCATAAGCAAAGCTACAAAAACTCAACACTCATAACTCATAATTCAGCACTGCGGTCGCAGACCGCTTTAGTACCTATTGGACGCAAAGTGTCAATAAAAAACAAGCCTTTTGCTTCAATCACGCTTTGCATAAGCAAAGCTACAACAACTCAAGACTCATAACTCATAACTCAACACTGCGGTCGCAGACCGCCTTAGCTGTTTTCAAAATTGTACCAGTTCATCTCCCACAGCACATGGGCTAAAATAGATTCCGGAGAGAATTTCTTAGCGGTTTCTTTATCCACAAAATAAGCCAGGTATTCCTCCGGCTCTGCCCCGGACAGGCAGCAATAGCCATCAAAATCATCGCCCCTTCCACTCACCTCAAAACAAAGGCCCTCTTCCTCCTCCGTAAAATTCTCCAGATAGACCGGTTCCCCCCAGCTCTCCAAATCGTCATCCTCGGGGCGAAAAGCCCGGATGGAAACAGTCAAATTATTGTCATTTTCCCCCGGTGAAAGCTCCAACAATTCCTGATAAAGCTCTTGGTAGCGCAAACGGTGATCTTCGCCATAATGCTGAGAAAGGCAGATAAATACGGCCTCAAAATCTGTGGCATGTAGTAAATTATTTAATGTTTTCATATAAGCACCCTCCTATATCAAGCTGTAAAACTTTAGCTTATAACCTCACACCTCATATAAGTCACCAACGCCTCCGGCACCCTCACACTCCCGTCCTTTTGCTGATAGTTTTCCAAAATAGCAGCTACCGTACGGCCTACAGCCAATCCGGAACCGTTTAGGGTATGGACAAATTCCGGTTTTCCCTGAGCTTCCCGGCGGAAGCGGATATTGGCCCGGCGGGCTTGAAAATCCTCATAGTTGGAGCAGGAAGAAATCTCCCGATAGCCGCCAAAACCTGCCATCCATACCTCTATATCATAAGTTTTAGCGCTGCCAAAACCCAAATCGCCGCTGCAAAGACAAATCACCCGATAAGGCAAAGCCAATCCCGCTAAAACCGACTCGGCATCTTTTGTTAATGCTTCCAGTTGATTATAGCTGTCTTCCGGATTGGTAAATTTTACCAATTCCACTTTATTAAACTGATGTTGGCGGATCAAACCCCGGGTATCCCGCCCGGCAGCCCCCGCCTCCGAGCGGAAGCAGGCAGAATAGGCCGTATAGGATATAGGTAAGGCAGCTGAAGCCAAAATCTCCCCGCCAAAAAGATTGGTTACAGGTACCTCCGCCGTGGGGATAAGATAATAATCACTGCCGGCTACCCGGAATGAATCCCCTTCAAACTTTGGCAGCTGGCCGGTACCGGTCATGCTGGCGCTATTGACTAAATAAGGAGGCAGGATCTCCGTATAGCCGTTTTGGCTGTGGCAATCCATAAAGTAATTGATAACCGCCCTTTCCAGACGGGCCCCCAGGCCTTTATAGACGGCAAAGCGAGCTCCAGAAATTTTTGCAGCCCGGGCAAAATCCAAAATGTCCAAGCTTTCCCCCAATTCCCAATGATTCTTGGGCTCAAAGTCAAACTGCGGCAACTCTCCCAACCGGTGCATTTCCTGATTATGACTTTCGTCCGGACCGACAGGCACGCTGGCATGAGGCAAATTGGGTAGGCTCAGTAAAATCCCTTGGAGTTCTTCATCCATTTGCCGCAGGCGATCATCCAAATTTTGGATCTCCTCACCCAAGCTCCGGGTTTGTTCCTGCAAATCACAAGCATCCAAACCGGCTTGTTTGCGGCGGCCAACCTCTTTAGAAGCAGCATTACGCCGGGCCTTTTTCTCCTCACTTTGACTTAAGAGAGCCCGCCGGTCTTTATCCAGATTCAAAAAGCCCTCCAAAGAAAGATCCGCCCCTCTTTTAGCCAGGGCTTCGGCCACCAAATCCGGATGAGACCGGATAAATTTAAGATCAAGCATAGATAACTCCTTTAAATTAAAAGTTTTGCAAAGCAAAACCTCCAAAACTGTTACTTGTTACTCGTTACTTATTACCTGCTTTTATTATGGCGGTATTTAGCCCAACTGTCAATATGTTTTCCCGGATTAACAAGAAAAAATCAGAAAAAATCTATTTTTGACAGGCATTGACAAAGTGGAGTCAGGTTTGCTATAATGTATTTTGTTGCTGAGGGCCTATAGCTCAGCGGTAGAGCCACCGGCTCATAACCGGTCGGTCCCTGGTTCGATCCCAGGTGGGCCCACCAAAAAGTGCCTCTTCGAGGCAATGAAAAATGATAAATGATAAATTGTGAATGATGGATATCTTTTGGTCAAGAAGCAAAAGGCACTTTTTGTATTTATCATTCATCATTTATCATTCATCATTCATCATTTATCATTTTGAGATACTTTTGAAGGCGGAATGCTGATATAGCCATTACCGGCGTAGAGATTACAGATTCTTTTTATTTTGGGAAGATTTTACCTGCGATATTTGCAATGGGATCAAACATAGATTGTACCCAAAAATCCGCTCGGCGTTGCTACCGTGCGGATTTTTATTTGACGCCTATATAGATTCTAACTATTATCTAAAAGAAAAGCTAACCGGTGGGATAGAGGACGGATTGATATTTTCTTTTGTTGGTGGCAGAGAACTGTCCGGCGCTGGCGGCAGGGGATCATCCGGTTTTTTTCCTTCCATCAGACGGTAAAACTCTTCCGCCTCTATTGTCTCATCTGTCATCAAGGTTTTGGCTATCAAATGCAGCTTATCCATATTCTCCTCTAAAATCTTTTTGGCTCTCTGATAGGCTTCTTCCATAATTTGCCTAGCTTCTTTATCAATAGCATAGGCAATAGCCTCGCTGTAATTGCGTTCCTGGGAAATATCCCGGCCCAGAAAAACCGTTTCCTGACGGCGGCCAAAGGTTAAAGGCCCCAGCTCTTCGCTCATCCCGTATTGGGTGATCATCAGACGTACTGTCTCTGTGGCCCGTTCCAAATCATTTTGAGCCCCGGTACTGACATCCTCCAGCACCAGGGTTTCAGCCAGGCGCCCTCCCAGCAAAATCAGGATAGATTCCAACATCTCGGTTTTGGTGCGGTAATTGCGGTCTTCTTGGGGCAAAAGCAAGGTATAGCCGCCCATTCTGCCCCGGGGAATAATGGAGATCTTATGCACAGGGTCCGCCGTAGGCAAATAATAGGAAACAACGGCATGGCCGGCTTCGTGATAGGAAACCAGTTTTTTCTCTTTGTCGTTCATCACCCGGGATCTTTCTTCCGGCCCAGCAATCACCCGCTCCACAGCTTTTTCCAGTTCATCCATGCCGATGGCTTTTTTATTATAACGGGCTGCCAAAAGAGCCGCCTCATTGAGAACATTAGCCAGATCCGCCCCGGTGAAACCGGGAGTACGGCGGGCGATCACATCCAAACTGATAGTTTTATCCAGAGGCTTGTTTTTGGCATGAACTTCCAAAATCTGTTTGCGCCCGACTATATCCGGGGTATCAACCGTCACTTCCCTGTCAAAACGGCCGGGACGCAAAAGAGCCGGGTCCAAAATATCCGGGCGGTTGGTGGCCGCCATCACTATTACACCTTCGTTATTGGCAAAACCGTCCATCTCCACCAATAATTGATTAAGAGTCTGTTCCCGTTCATCATGGCCGCCGCCCAAACCTGCGCCCCTCTGACGGCCCACTGCATCAATTTCGTCAATAAATATAATGCAGGGGGCATGTTTTTTGGCCTGATCAAATAGATCCCGGACCCGGGAAGCCCCGACGCCGACAAACATTTCCACAAAATCCGAACCGCTGATAGAGAAAAAGGGTACACCCGCCTCCCCGGCTACAGCCCGGGCCAGCAGGGTTTTGCCGGTGCCGGGAGGGCCATAGAGCAGCACGCCTTTGGGTATCCGGGCGCCGATAGCATTAAACTTACGCGGATCTTTGAGGAAATCTATCAATTCCATCAATTCCTCTTTTACCGCATCTACCCCGGCCACATCAGCAAATGTGGTTTTTTTCCGTTCTTCATTGAAAAGGCGGGCCCGGCTCCGGCCGAATTGCATCACTTTGCCGCCGCCGCCCTGGCCTTGCTGCAGCATAAAAAAGAGCAAGCCTACCATTATCAGCATGGGAATAAAAATCCCCAAAGACTGCACAAAAATGGAAGGAGGAGGCACTTCGTCATAATCCACAACCACATTGTGTTCCAAAAGCAGCTGGGATATATTGGGGTCGGGGAAAATAGTGACTTCAAAAGCGACTCCGTCATTATACTTGCCGCTGACCAGGTAGCGTTTGGTATCCCCTTTGATTTGCACGGATTGGATTTCCCCCGCTACCACCCTGCTGATAAACCTATCATAAGCCAGTTTATCCGGAGCTTGCTCCTTATTAGTATTAAGCTGCCATAACCAAAGGACAACAAAAACAATTAGGCTGAAGATGAGGAAATTTTTTAATACCTTATTCAAAAAAGGCCTCCTTCCTGCGCACAGGACTAACTTTCAATTATAGTTTATTATTTATTTGCGCTAACTATTCATGATTTTACCAGCAATAACTGCATAGCACAGATAAAAACTACTTTATTATATCATAACTGGTTAATTTTTCAAAGCTTTTTTTTCAAGTTAATAAAATATTCCACCCCAAAGAGGCGGGGGATTATACCCTAACGAGATTAAATGCTTGGAAAAAATTGTTATGTAATAATTTTTGAAAAATGACAAAAAAGCGAAACTTTTACTTGACCAATGGAAACTTTTGTGGTATTTTTTTTATAGAGATTTACAATAAAGGGCATGATTCCCAAATAGCAGTCGAGAAAAGAAGCAAAACAGTGATAGATAGCAGTAAAAAATAGTGTTTATTTTTGGTTGTGGCAATAAACTGATTGATAGGCGTTTATTAAAATAGGAAAGGGCATAGGTGATTTGTCTGTGGTGAATGTTAATGTTAATGCCGAAGATTCCAGCCTTGAAATATCAGAAATTGATCATCGCGCCCGCATTGCTGCTGATAATAATGAGGAATTTGAAAGGCTGCTCCGGGAATTTAAACCATTCCTGAAGGCGCGGGTTTCCCGTTTTTCCGGTTATTGGGATTCGCTGGATACCTTCGATGATATCATGAATGTATCTTATCTGGCATTTTATGAAGCCGTAAAGAATTACAACTCGGATAAAGGGCATTTTTTTCCCTTTATGCGTACGATCGTACATATGCGGATCGTAGACAGCGTCCGCAAAAGCCAGGCCAAAAATATTGCAACAACGCCTCTGGAAAATGATGATGAGGATAGCAGCCGGCAGACGGATGCCATAGATTCGGTCTCTATGGATGTTTACAGGAAGGAACAAAGCCAACAGGATTTGGTTATTGAGATAGAAAGCTATAAGCAGGAACTGGCCAAATGGGGTATTACCATGGATGCCCTGGTGACCCACTCGCCAAAGCATACCAAGCTCAAAGCTACCTGCCGTCAGATCATTGATGCAGCAGCAGATAGCGAGGAAATTATGCAGATTATGCTGACGAAATATTATCTGCCGGTAAAAAAAATTTCCGATTTAACAAAAATACCCTCAAAAATCATTGAGCGCGTTCGGATATTTATAATAGCATCACTATTGATCAGGGCAGGCGATTATGAATATTTGAAAAACTATACCATGGGATAAGGCAAAACCAATCAGCCCGCCTGTAAGGAGGCTCGGTACCATGAAAGGGATAATTCTTGAGCATAAAAAGAACGGGGTTCAGGTAATGGATAAAGAGGGCTATTTCTGTTTCGTCAAAGGTCACATCAACTGCCGGATCGGCGATGAGATCGAAATCCAAAAAAAACAGTTCAAACGCGGCTCAGCACCTGGTATCTAGTGGCCGGAACGGGCATATTTTCGCAAATAATAAACATTCCAGCCTCAACTCCCTACCCCCTACCCCAGATAAACTGGAAAAGCATCCTTGTAGGTCCGATTCACCCGTCATCCCGGGCTTGACCCGGGATCCCCTGTAGGTTCCTGAAAATGACATGTATATTGTGACTTTTTTTGTTTGAATTTGAGAGCTTAGTAGCTACACCTTAAAAGTGCTGAAAACAATGGTTTTCGGCGCTTTTTTCATGGAATTTAAAACAGCAAAAAAAAAATTTAAAAAAAGTAAAAATACCCCCAGAAAAAAATAATCGCGTACGGATAATAATAATAGGGTGACTGTTTTTACTATTCATCATTCATCATTCACTATTTTGAGGGGGTCTTTGAGCCGTGAAAGGAATCATACTTGAGTACAAAAAAAACGGGGTTCAGGTAATGGATAAGGATGGCTATTTCCGTTTTGTTAAGGGTTTTACCGACTGCCAGATCGGTACCGAGATCGAAATCCCGCAAAAAAGCCAGGCAAAAGAGGCATCAGCCAGATCCCGTCCGGTTTTCTACCGCAGACCGGCGCTTGTCAGTTTCGGCATGGTCTGCGTCTGCCTGATCTGCATCCTGGCTGCCAGGTGGAACGTACCCTCATATTATGTTTATGTCGATGCTGTTGAGGATATCGAACTGACATTTAATTCCCTGAATATTGTTATCTCCTCAGTCGGCTTCAACAGCGAAGGCGTTGCCTTGCTGGAACGGGAGAACTTTATCGGCCATGGCCTTAAGGCAGTAGAAAGGTCATACCAGGCTATGCAGGAAACCGGATTCCATACCTCCGGCAAGGATGGACATGAATTTCTGGAAATAACGGTCTGCGCAAAAAGCAAAGACAAAGCCAATGCTATCAGCAGAGATTTTGAGAAAAGCCTTATGGATAGGATCCAGGTAGCAACCAATTTTGATCATTGTGACCTGGTCAAGCGGGAGGATGCCATTGGTTTTGGCGCAACTCCCTGCAAGTTACTGCTTGCCGAAAAGCTTGTCAGGATAAAGCCGGATCAGGGAACTTTGGAAGAGATCATGGAGCTGCCGATGGATGATATACATATGTATGTCAATCGTTTGGATTCCTATAACTGGGATTGAGTCTGGTTTAACATGAGATAAAAAGAGGAACCGGTATTGGATAATACCGGTTCCTCTTTTTATCTCACTGTTCGCTATAGAGCGTTCCAGTTACAGTGTCTTTATTATATACTATGGGATCAATGGAAATAATGATGGACACATGGTACAAACTCACCGACTTTAGCATGATTAATACCATTTGCACCTTTGCCGTCACCGATATAATATTTGCCCCCACCAGAGATTTTAAAGACAACAATATAGTATTGGCTGCCGATTTTGTAAGCAACTTCAATGTCGCCTTTCAGTTCGGGATCCGTTACGTCAAGATACCAGCCGTCATTGTTGCTGCATACTAAGTTAATACCAGTAACTCCGCCGACGTTCATAACGGTTTTGTTATTTGCGGATTCTTTTGAGAATGGGTAGTTTTTATACTCCACTTCGGTGATTTTTTCAACGAGACCTCCCGGGGCAGTGGCAAATGCGGTAATGCTGAAAGCAATAACAAGCAT
The DNA here is from genome assembly GCA_009783415.1 of Clostridiales bacterium. Taxonomy (GTDB): domain Bacteria; phylum Bacillota; class Dehalobacteriia; order UBA4068; family UBA4068; genus WRHF01. The sequence continues at coordinate 4,078 of WRHF01000079.1, read as the reverse complement.
TGCCAAAACGATTGTTGCTACTACGATCTTTTTCATGTAAATACTCCTCCTTAAAATTTTATTTTCCTCATTTGCTCCGGAGTTGAGGTTCTCCATTTTTGCTGCATTGCTAATGTGCAATGCGGCAAAGCGGCTCTGTTTTTGAGTAAGCTCCTCAGTTTCATTTGTTGGGATTTGCTAATCCCCCGTTTTCCTGGTTTTTCCGGTCTGCGACATTGTTGCATGGCCTCTTTTTATGGAGGCAAGGTTCCCGTTTTCAGCTGTGTTTTCGGGCAACGAAGTTATGCTCTTCCTAATATTAATTATATATAAAACTCCGCATATGGCCGAAAAACTTACACTCACCTCCATATCCGCTGAAAAATAATTTGATTTCACTGCCTTGAGGTAAAACCCGGCAACTAAAATCCATGGTATTGCTAAATCTGCTTCCGTAAAATCAAGAACAATTTAGAGATTTTTCATTTGTTTGCAGGTTGAGCTAATATATTTGTGTTTATAGGTTAATTCCATAAAATAGTACCATATTATTGAATTTTTGTCAAATATTTCCTTGCTAGTGACGAACTGGATAGCTGGAACGGTGTAAAAAGAGTAAAAAATAAGGCAGGGCATGTAATTGCCCTGCCTTATCGCATTACTTATACTCAACAACGAAAACTCTTTCTATAGTCATAACGTGTGATTGCGCTGATGCTCTGAAAAAATAGCTTACCATCGCTATAATATCAGAAATATGTATCGTTGTTTGGTATTTTCCATTTGATCTATGCTTTAACTACACTGTACTTCCAGGGATTGGGGGTGATCACGATTGTGTATTTAACACCATCAATGATGCAGGACTTATCGGCCTGTTTACTATTGCCACCATCAAACACGTAAGTTTCACCATCAATTTCCAAGTCGATGTATGATCTATTGCCGACAAAATAAATAATATCTGTTATTATTCCATCACCAATAGCATCGTCAAGAGCATCAGTAATTTTGGCTTTCCAGTCTATAGGTTCTTCGACTTTGATTTCTGGCGTCAAGGTGATAACATTCAAGCCATGTTCAAGAAAAAATGCAGAGAAAAAAACTTCATCCGCTGTAATCTCAGGCCTTGCACCTACAAAATATTCAGGATATGCACCGCCCGTCCACCAACCTAAAACCTTGTCTTCGGTTAGACCGTAGTAATCACTTCGCAATCCATCTGAAAAATACGAACCATAGATTTCATCCCAATCTATCGGAATTACTTCACCAATTTCAATAATGTAATCAAACCTGCCTGTATTGCCAAAACCATACAAGAAATAGGCCATGGGATCAATGGAGACAAGTATGGTACTAGGTACAAACTCACTGACTCTAACGTGGACAACACCATTTGCACCTCTGCCTTCACCAATATAGTATTTACCGATGCCTTCTATTTTAAAAGCAACGACATAGTATTTTGGGCCGATTTTGTAAGCGACTTCTATGTCGCCTTTCAGTTTTTTTGTTACTTCAAGATACCATCCATCATGGGCATTAGTTACTAAGTTAATGCCGTCAACTCCGCCTACACCCGTATAGGTCGTATTGTTGTCGTCATATAGCATTTCATCAAAGGCATCATATTGCACTTTATCAATTTCAAAAACCTCTTCTCCTTCAATGAAACCTTCTGGTACTGTGGCGAATGCTGTAACTGTGAAAGCAATAACAAGCATTGCCAGAACGATTGTTGCTACAAAGATCTTTTTCATTTAAATACTCCTCCTAAAATTTATTTTCCTCATTTGCTCCGGAGTTGAGGTTCTCCGTTTTTTCCTCATTTATTACGGAGTTAAGGTTCTCCGTTTTAGTTGCGTTGCCGGCGCGAGTAAACGATTATCACCTCCTCTTGTTACTTGAAAAACAGGGCAACCACTGGTGATCTCATGACATGAAAGTATATTATATAAGCAGAATGCCCTATTTCTGCCTATCCCTTGTCCCATAATAACATTATATGCTAAATTTGTCAAAAGTTTCCTATAGTCATAATTCGACAAATTACTTATTTTTGTACATTTGCTCCAACTCAGAAAAAATGACAAAGCAAAGAAACCAATACGGGCTTTACCCTATCCCTGTAGTTAATAAATATAATTAGGAAAAATCAAAACACAGAGATTGCGTTCCAAAATGGGATTCGATCTCTGTGTTTTGATTTTGAGTTTACCTGCATGCCTATTTTAGACTTTGCTAAAAGGTAAAGGCAAGCCAGAGGATAAAACTATAAAAAATAGAAACGGCGTTGGATATACCCCTGCCAGGATCACTCTGTGGAATGTAGAGGAATACCCGTTTGAATTCACAGAAACGTCTAGAAATATTTTTTTATAAACATTTCTGTAGCAAAAAAACGGCAGTATGACGGTTTAGTCCGCATCACTGCCGTTTTTTTTGCTTTTAAACCAAATCAGGCTGCCTGATAAATAGGGCCGGCATAGGCTGTATACGAACCGCCCTGCGGGGTTTCCGGCAGTTCGAAAGTCCATATTACAACCTCCGGCATCAAAAGGGTCAGCTTGTAGTTGCAATTGCCGTTGCCGCTGTCTATGGTAACCACCAGATTGTATCTGCCCGGATCAACAAAAAACTGCCTGACGCCTTCTGTGCTGTAGGTGTTGCTGAAGGCGATGGCGCCGGTGTCGATATTGACCAGTTTCACGGTGATAGACATTTTGCCGCTAAGATTGGTGATATTCAGATCCATAAAACCCGCAGCTTCGGCAACGATCCCATTATGGGTAACCGTAGTAGGTACCTTGCCCTGTCCGGTAAAATTATATGATGTCCGGGGGAGCGTTGTTACTATAGGCGCCAAAACCCGCACCTGCCGGGTGGCAACAGCCTCCAGGCCGGCGCTGTTGACTACTCTGTAGGTAACAGTATAGGTACCGCTGTGATTTGTGTCAGGCCCGCCGGTTATTTGCACCAGTCCGGAAATATTCCCATCCGCATCATCATAAGCCAACGCTCCCTGCTCGATATAGGCCGAGCCGCCCAGGTGGAGGATGATGGGGTTGGCGCCGATGAGGTTGAGAGCGGGCGGAGATAGTACAGGTATTATTTCGGTCACCGTCACCGTGCGGGTAACACTGGTTGTATTATCCCCGGCGTCGGTCACCTTGTAGGTGATGGTGTAGTTGCCGGGAACTGATGTATTAACAGAGCCGCTAACAATGACTTGGACCGTAATATCCACACCCAGGCAGTCCGTGGCAGTGTAGCCCGGTTCAATGTAGGTGTTGCCCTCTTCAATGGTAATATTTTCCATTCCTTTTAGAGTAATAACAGGCGGCGTATTATATTGGGGCACAACTGCCACCACGGTCACCGTCCGGGTAACACGCGTAGTATTACCGCCGGCGTCGGTCACCTCGTAGGTGATGGTGTAGGCGCCGGGAACTGATGTATTGACACTCCCGCTGACATTTACTTGAGCCGTGATATCGACACCCAGACAATCCTGAGCTGTGCAGCCCGGTTCTATGTAGGCATTGCCTTCTTCCAGTGTAACTTCTATCAACCCATTTAGGGTTATGACCGGCGGCGTAGTATATTGGGGCGGACCCACAGTTTCCAGAGCCATAGCCAGCGTTTTGCCGCAATCAATCAGCCCGTAACCGGTTTCTAAATTATAGCCGCCACCCAAAGGCTTTGCCCCCTGCTCAATCAACCGGTAAACCTGACTATTAGTCAGATCCGGATTGACTGCCCAGATTAGCGAGGCTAGACCGGAAACCTGCGGTGTAGAAATAGATGTTCCACCCACACCCACATATCCACCAGCCGAGCTAATGGAATAATAACTGGCAAATGCCACAACACCCATTCCTTCGCCGTAATTGGAAGAAGCAATACGGGTTTTACCATCACCTGATGAACCAACAGCCATAACATTGGAATAGCGTGCTGGATAAGGAATAGTATTCCTGCTTTCATTACCGCTGGCAGCAAAGATAGCACATCCCTTTGAATAAGCATTGTCAATGGCGTTTTTCAACGTTATGCTATCTGCAGTGAAGGCTAGACTGATATTTATTACTTTGGC
>WRHF01000078.1 GCA_009783415.1 Clostridiales bacterium | reverse complement strand
ATGCAACTGCAAATAGACGCAACGCAAAATATTTAACTGTCGATGAATGATGTTTATGTTGAGCATTCTTATGATATGCGAACAGGTGAATACAACGATATTGTTCTGAATAACGAATAGTAGCTTTTGGGCCAGAAGAGTCGATAAAAAACAAGAATTTTGTTCAATAGTTTTCGCGAAGCGAAAAGTTACCCGCATTCTGATTTCTGAATACTGAATCCTGAATACTTACAGTCGAAGACCGCCTTAGTATGTAATATAATCCTCCGTCACCAAAAAGTAATTATCTGTACCTTCGGCCATATTGACATGCACCTCATAATCACCATAACCAAAATCCTCCATAGATTCTTGCAGGCAGCGGATAAAAAACTCCTTATCTACCTTTTGAGGTGCTTTGCCTTCGCCATAAGCTAAGCCATATTTTATTGCTGCATCGGGAAAGAGCAGGTTATAAGGAATCGGCCAGGTTGAAAACCGGCCCGTACCTCCTTTTTCCTCAATTCCTAAATGGATTTGCTCATTAGTCCATTTTATATCATCATCGTCTGCAAGGAAAACATGAGCGTAGCTAATATATTGATTGGGTTCATATTCCCGGGCAAAAATAGCTCCTGTATCCAGGATTGCTTTGATCAACTCACCTTGAAAAGAAGTTGCTGTAGAGAAAAAATTAGTGTCTCTGCCATATTTGGCAACTTTTTGCGACACATCATTTATCATAAATTGACAAACATCAGCAGCACTATGTCCTTCCATGGGGTCGAGCAGATCGTTTTCAATAAAAGCTATGCCCAAATCATCACAAGTTTCCCGCATCAAATCCCGTTGCTTGGCTAAAACAGGATTTGTCATATGCCATGGAACAGAATAATGAACAAATGCCTTAGCCCCCATCTTTTGAGCCTGCTTGGGAATATTAATACCGTCTGCTAAGTCATCTATGGCAATAGCCAGATCGGCTGTGTCAGATGCTTCTTCAATTTCGCTCATAGAACAACCAACCAATAATATCTCCGGACACTCTTTTCGGATTGTTTCAAATATATTATCTACAGTGCCTGGGATAACAGGATTCATAATAAAAACCTTGACTTTGGGGTCAGAAACCAAAATCATGGCGCAACTTATCATAACTTCTTCTTCGAAATCAGCTGGCATTGCCCCGGCAACAATTCTATCGTTGCCATATTTTTCCTTGAAGAACCTGTCGTAAGAGTCAGCAGCGTAGGCATAGTTAGTTAAGCCCTCACATAAATAGGCAATCTTAAAGCCCTCGCTTTGTGATGGTTGTACCCGTTGACCATCAGGTGGAGATGCTTCTCTGCAAGCTCCCAGTATCATAGCTAAAATCAGTACCAATAACAAGAGCAGAATATGTTTTCGCAAAACTAAAACCTCCAAACTGGAAAACTATTTTCCCTTTTGTGCAGGATCCAGGAAACTCAGCTTTATACCCCCGCAACTTGGTGGGAATATAAGCTGAGTTATTTCTTTACACTAGCAACAACATCATCGCGAACACCTTATTCAAACGTTAAATAGTCCGTTCTCATCAGCAAAAAGTTATCATATATTTCGCCGGTCCCATTCTCTGTATATGGGGCCTCATCTTTATAGGGAGTCAGGAAAACCTCCACGCCGGCGTAATCCTCCATGATTTGCTTCAAAACTCCGACATCAATGCCTTCTTTTGATACTTCGCCGTTTATCCATTTAATTGCATACTCGGCGGCAGACAGGGTATACATATAAGCAATATCCACCGGCCAGGCAGAAACCCTGCCAAACATGTCTTTTTGGGCTAAAGCATCCCGGATTAAAGCGATAGTTTTTTCACGAGATAATGCTGCTTCACCCCAAAACCCAGTATCTTCATTATCCCAAGGGCCATGATAATCAACAAAGTATGGCAAGCTGTCATAAAACCCCGCCCTGCAGGGTTGGGGAAAAATCGCGCCATTTTCTATCACTGCCTCTACAAAACCGGGAAAACCATGGGCATCAAAGAATGCAGTATCTTTTCCATACCGGGCAACCATTTTCGCTATCTCATCCATAAAAAACTGTTCCTTCTCACATTGAGGGATGTCGAAATAGGTCTCGTTGATGACTTCAACAAATTTCAGGCCCAATTTTGCACAAGCTTCTTTTACTAGGTCACGGCGACTACTTATCAGCGGAGTGTTAATACTGTAGATAAAGGAATAATGAACGAAGGTTTTTGCCCCTAATTTCTGCGCCTGCCGCACCATAGCCGGCCCCATACCCAATACATCTGTATCTAGGACAAGATCTGTTTTTTTCACTGTCTTGGACACAGTGGACCAGGGATAATCACCTATAATAGGGGTAATATATGCCACAAAGATATCATTTCTTGTCGATTTTATATTATCAAAAGCGGCACTGCTTCCATACACATCCGCATCTACGATGATTGCTTTTATATCCGGGTCTTCACCCAGATCCTTCACCAGCTTAATCATCTCTTCTCTCTCGCCCAAATAATTATCCGGCCAGGTCACATGAACAACTTTGTCCTTGCCATACTTTTTGGCGATCAGCAGCGCAGAGCCATATGAGCCATTCCCTCCGCCACTCACGGTAGTGCTAATAATAGCAATTTTGTCCTTGGTGGATGGATTACCTGCTTCTTGAAATATGTAAATGGTTTCGCTGGCACCACTGCCTTCTATCCTCAGTTTGGCGGTTCTGGCTTTGCCGGAATAGTTTTCCTTCACAATAAAATCCAGTTTTTCATTTCCGCTACCGGAGGTAAAGGGCAGTTTGATCCAATCTTCGTTATTGAATACACTCCAAGAAACATTGGCAGTTATATCGACCGTATACTTTCCCTCGGTGAAGGCCTGAATTCTTGTTTGGGAAGCTTTTATAGCCGGAGCCACGCTATCCTGATAAATGGAAATCGTGTCCTCTCCTACGCTGGTTCTTATTATTATGCTTCCTGTACGCATATCATCGGATGGGTTGGGGGCGAGAGTAATTATTAATTTATCTAGACCCGTGGCTTGCATGTAGCCATCGCTGGGAGAATCAATTCTGATCCAGCTATCATTTGATGTTGCTATCCATGAGGGTGTCTCTCCTAAATCGCTGCTGTCAATCCCTGACAATGATCTATAAGGTATATAGATGGTTCTGGTTTCTTCCTCTGTACCCGAAGCAAATATTGGATTTATGAACTGGGTTTTCTCACTGTGGGACGGCTCTATATTGGTATCCGCACATGCAACAAATGCTACAACCAAACAAATCAGGTAAACTATAATAATAAATCTCTTCACTATTAAATTACACCTCCTGCAAAATTCAGCATTTTAAGTGGGGATTCCCCGCCTCCTGCAGGGAATCCCCACTTGATTTTTGTTTACTTCAATGTTGGCTGGATTGATACTAATTTTATCAAAACCGATTTTTGCAATATTGCGCCATCACTGAGTTCCCTTTTTACCTCTCGGACAGAAACCATTTTATTGTTATTTACCAATACATCAATGCTTGTCCAGGGAGAGGGGAAACGGCTCTCATAAAAATGCTTAATCAAAACACTTATTGAGTTGGTGTCAAATACATATAGCTTTATACTGTTACCCTCTCTATATAATTCGACTCAAAATCAGGAAGGGTTTTTTCTTTGATATTTAGGTAATCAGCTAATTGTGTAGATGTAATGCTATTTTTATAATAAGCATCAAAAGCCATGTTTAGATAATGTTCACCAAGGTAAGATACCAGATTCAGTAACCTTTTCACGCCAGACCTTCAATGCCTTTTCTGAATTCCTCCAGGATTTTTGCTCATCTATAGGAACACCAAGATACTGCCGCAGGGCCTTGGCAGTATCTATAATATCAGATTTTACTAAATCTCTAAGGATATTTCTTTGATTAGTTAACTCGCTACCTTCATTCAACTCGTATAGGTTGTCAATCATATTTTCCGCTTCGCGAAAAACCTTAAGGACGCTAGATGGAATCATATTGTAAACAGCATTTGGTGCTGTTCTAAAAGATGTTTTGGCCCTAGATGGATCGGGTGGCTCGGAAAAGAAAAAGACAGCCAGTGGAATTTTATAGACCTCATAAGCTAATTTTTCCAACTGCACATAAGTCGGCGAAGAAGAGCCTTCTTCCCAACTCAGGATTATACATGGCTCTTTTTTCATCCTATGTGCTACATCATCAATGGAAAGGTTTAGTTCGGCTCTTGCCCAAGTAAGAATGCTCGGGTTTACTGGGATGGATGCACTCATCTTCGCACCACCTTTCAATCATATTATACTTCATTTTTCTGTTTTACGCAACCTGAATTTTTTTTTGTCATGAACAAATTATATTGTCTTTTTGTTCGTAAAAAATAAAGGAAGCCTGACAAAAAAGCTCCCTTTATTTCCTCGTCACTCTCTTAAGTAAGAGATATAGATTTGTGAGTTCTATTCCGCCAGATATGCCTTGATATAATCAGCTACTATAATCGCTGCCTGAGCTCTGGTGCAGGCTATTTGGGGTCTAAAGCTGTTATCCGGGAAGCCGATTATAAGGCCATACTGGTATAGCTCTTGAACTGCCGAGAGGCTCCAGGAATTGATCTTGTCATTGTCACTAAAATTGGGCGCGGTCTTGATTTTTGGCAATAGCATCCCTGCCGCCGGCAAAAAGTTTTTGACCATAACTGCGATTTCTTCCCGGCTGATAGGTTCATTAGGCCTAAAAGTCCCGTCCTCATAACCACTGATCACACCTTTTGCCACCGCCCAGTTGACATAATTCTCATACCAGGCCCCTTTTGCCACATCTTTAAACCCGGCTTCGGGAGCGTCTGTCAAAACTTCGGTCCAGGGTAAAGTCCCCAGGAGCATTTTTAAGAATTCCGCCCTGGTGACGGTAGCATTTGGCAAAAAGAGATTGTTGCTCCGGCCTTGAACTATGCCGCGGGCTGCCAGGAAATCGATGGCGTCCTCCGCCCAGGTTACACTATCGCTAAAGCTAAACTTCTTCTGCTGCACCAGGAATAAACCAGGCTGGGGTGCAGCCAGATTCAAACACTGCCCTTCTTCATCATAGAAGCAAAGAGAGATGGGGATAACTATCCCGGATTCAGCCAGATACCCGGCAACAAGCTGCTCCCGGGAACCGTCCGCTGCCGACAATTTATAAGGAATGGAAAATTTTACCAAATTGTCCAGTTGAGTTAGCGGCTGTCCTCCTTGAGTAAATTTCACACTCAAGGCTTTTTTAGCTTGTGTGACCAAGGTTGATGTATCCTGATTCTCAAAAGTGATGACCAGGTCTTTACCGGCTTTATTAGCTTGAGCGATCAGCAATCCGTCTAAAGTAATTTCACCCAGGGCACACTTACCGCTGACAGAAAGGGCATTTTGTTCTGCCAAAGCTTTCAGAGCTTCTGCCGTGATAATGATATCGGTTACATCCAGATTCTCTGTGCCAATGATATTGAGGATGAGCTGGGCCTGGCCGCCGGGCTCCAGTTGGTTTTTAATTTTGCTGAGGGCGGAGGCGATATCTGAGGCTTTCACTGTGGTAGTGACCTTGCCATCACCACTGGTTGCCTTGATTTCCACGGTTTCGGTAATTTTGTTGCTAAGGGTCTTTTCTTCTCCTGACAGGACAAAATTACCGGGGCCGCCAATTTTACTGGCAACATCTTCCTTGACAACAATCGATACAACATTGCTGACCCAGTCAGGAGTATTTGCATCATTGGTGTTGATCTGCGGCATTATCAAACGAGGTCTATCTAAATCGCCACCATCCTGCTTCCAGGCCAGCATTATTTTGTTATTATCCACAGGGGACTGCCAATAAATCCCCTTTTCTTTATCATCTAGGTTAAAGGAGGCAGAATAGCCATCGGCAGCGGTTATGGTTATGCTTTTGGCAGCAGGCCTTAAGGCAACTACATGATTTAGCAGATCCTCCAGATAAATTCCGTCAAAAGTTGCGCTTCTATCGGAGCCATAAGTATTTAGACCCGGATAGAATTTATTGATCTGTGCATATTGCCGCGATTCGTTTTTGAAGCCGTCTATGCTGAAATAACCCGGCTTAACCACGTGACCGCTAATTGTAAGCTTAGCTGTTCCTGCGGTAGCATCGCCTATGTAGTCTTTAGAGTTGCCGCCGCCAGACGGTCCAAAGCTGGCTGCAATGGTGTGGGCGGATCGAACATCCCGGAAAGTATAGCTGCGCCCAATATCTACGCTCTTTCCATCCACCAGTATTTCAGATATCAGATAGCCGTTATCGGGGGTGATATCGAAGATTTGGTTTGAGTCTTCCACTACCTCAACTTCTCCCTTAGGAGAAATAGTGCCACCTGCACCAGCAGAAGCAGTTATAATGTAAGTTTCCAGGATTGGGCCACCCTCAGGCTCAAAGAAAGCCTCAATGGTATTGTCATCTGTTGTTACATTTAAGAATGTAAAGCTTGGCACTGGGCCTATGCTCATATCATTCACTTTCACATCTTTAATTGCATAGTCGTCATTAGGGGTAATGGTAAAGGTCTTATAAGAACCTTTTACCACCTCTACATCCCCACTGGGAGTGATAGTTCCGTTCATACCGGCTGTGGCCTTGATGATATATTTATCAGAAACGACAGTTTCCTCAACAGTGATATAAGCAACATTTCTAATCCAGTTCGGGGTATTGATATCTCCTGCATTGCTTTGGGGCACCACCAGGCGTGGTCTTGCTAAATCATTGCCATCTTCTTTCCAGGCAAGTAAAATCTTGTCACCATTGGCATAAGAAGACTGCCAATAAATACCTTTTTCATCGCTGTTTAAATTAAAGGTGGCAGGAGGATAGGAATCACTTGGCGTAACCGTTATCTTGGTTGCATTGGGGTTTAAAACCATAATCTGCTTAAGCAGGTCTTCCATATATATACCATCGAAGGTGGCACTCCTGTCGTTACTATCATTGTTACGCCCGGAATAAAATTTATCGGTTTGGGCATAAGGAGCAGCATAGCTTTTCAGGCCTGCCATGCTGAAATAGCCTGGTTTTTCCACTTGCCCATTTATTGTAAGCAGGGCGGTTGCGGCAGTGGCGTCGCCAATATGGTCGGGTTCGTCGTCAATAAGGCGGAAGATGGTTTCAATTATATGATTAGCCTGGACTTCTGAGAAGGTATAGCTACTGACTGCACCTATGCTCTCTCCATCCACCAAAACATCAGCAATCAGATAGTCACTATTGGGGGTAATGGTAAAGGTCTTACTGGTGCCTTTTTCTACCTCAACTTCTCCGTTAGGAGAGATAGTACCTCCCAGATTCGCCGAAGCTGTGATAATATAGGTTTTTTGGTCGCTGCCTACATATTCAAAGAAGGCTTGAATGCTGTGACCTTCAGCGGCTACATCAAGGAAAGCACAGCTGGAAACTGCCCCTATACTCTTTCCGTCAACCAGCACATCTCTAATCAGATAGCCATCGCCGGCTTCGATGGTGAAGGTTTGATTGGCGCCTTTTTCTACTTCTACTTCCCCGCCGGGATCGATAGTACCGCCCTCACCTGCTATGGCTGTGATGATATGGGTTTTGCTGCCGCCCGCATATTCGAATAGGACCTCAATAGCGCCGTTGGCAGTTACATTGATGAAAGCGCAGCTTTGGACCGGGCCTATGCTTTCTCCGTTGATCAGGACATCTTTGATTATATAGTCATCTTGGGGGTTGATGGTGAATATCTGATTGGCCCCTTTATTTACTACCACTGTCCCGCTGGGGCTGATAATGCCGCCTGGGCCTGCTTTGGCAGTGATGATATAGGTTTTAGGAACGACAGTTACTTCGGCCCAGGCTACGCCGCCGTTGCTGCCGAAATAGGCTTTGCCGTCCGGTGAGACATGGATTGACCAAACATCGTCAAAGGCACCCGCCGGCCAGCTCCCTGCTGCAGAAGAGAAGTTTTCTGCGATGGATATATTGTCGCCGCTAACGTTGCATCTGTAGACGCCGAGGCCGTTGGTGGCTAGCCAGAGATCGCCTGTATCATCCACAAAAACCGTCCGGATTTCGGGATAAAAACCCGGCTTTGCCTTGGCTTTCAGATCCGGGATCAGGTCGTCGCCTTTATAGCTTTTGACGCTGCCGCCGGGGGATATGTAATCCAGCCAACCTCCGTCATTGGCCGGGTCATGCGCTCCTGACATCCGGGTGATATAAGCGCCGCCTTCTGGGTCTATAGATATAGAGCGTGACCAGGTATAATCATTTCCGGCCGGAATGGGGTAGGGGGTGACCACGCCTTCCGCGCTGATATGGGCATAGCTTTGATCCGGCCAGGGCAAAGTGATATTCGAGGTGCGATAGGTAGTTACCCAGGCCCCGCCCATGCCGTCGCTCTTGACAGCCCAGGCGGAAACAGTGGGCAGCCCGTCTGCCATTTTCCAGCTCTGCCATTGATTGGTAGCGGGTGCGAACTTTGTCAGACCCCCTGCCATGCCGCCGTTAAGCAGCGTATGCTGGGTGGCGAGCCAGACATTCCCCTCTTTATCGACATCCAGGTCATAGACGCATTCACTGGGAAGGTTGGAGCTGGAATAGAAAGTGAAATTGTTATTTTGATAGCGGGCGAAACCATAGTGGTTTGTGGGCGGAGCGGTCTGGCTGCCTACGCTTCCTCCCTGAGCCAGCCAAACGCTGCCATCGGGGCCGAGGGCGATCCCCGTGACAAAATCAGTCTTCAGCTGGGGCGCCGTATATTTGGTTATCGTGCCAGCAGGTGTTATATAAGCCGCGCCCGCTCCGTTTGAGCCGGCCCAGATACCACCTGTATCGTCACTGACCACGGTGCGGATCGAGGCATTGGGCATGTTATTCATTCCGCCTGGATAAATATGGAAATTGCATTTTAAGTCCGGGTCGGGATTGCCGCCCGCCTGGCCTACTACGATTTTGGTCAGGAATTTTACACTCCAGCCGCTGTTGTCATGGATCAGCAGGCGCAAAGGGCCGCCTTGATTATCCGTGATATTGTCATATCCCGGCGATTTGTCATCAGCCACCAGGGGTAATCCGTTACCGAGGGTCGTCCCCTGGCCAAAAGCTACGAGGACCGGTTTGCCGTTGATCCCATCCTTCAGCTGGCTGGCCGTAAAGGGCCCCGGGCTGTAGCCATCGGAGGCAAAAACAGTGAATACCGAACTCTCCGCACCATCCGCAAAACCGATGTTCTGCAGCAGTTTATAGAGCTCAACACCCTGGACTACCACGGTATTACTGCTGATTTTATAGGAATCCTGGACAATGATATTATCCATGGCTTCCAGTTCGGCAATAGTATAGGTCTTATTATGCACCAGGTTCTGGCCGGAGATTTCCAGGGTTTGATCTGCATATTGGCTGTAGACGCCGAAATTGTGTTTCCAGGCGTTGATAGTTGCCGCGCTGACTATGATTTCGCTGACATTAGTAATACATTCTGCTGTTGTGCCGCCCTCAATGATCAGGCGCATCGGTCCGCCCTCTGCCAGATTTAGAGGTTTTGCCGAGTCATCAATACCCTTGCCGTAAGCCAGAATGACCTTTTTCCCTGCAGCGGTCAATTCTTCATAACAAAGGGTCGTGCTGTCGCCATCGTTGTTCTTTATGGTAATTTCTTCCATTAAGGTACTGGCGCCGATATCTTTGTCATAGAGCAGGCTGTACAAATCCAAACCGCGATAGAATTCGCTGCCGCCACCGACAGTATAGTCGCCATCGACAATATAACGCTGTTTGGTCTCCAAAGCCCCTACGGTAAGGCTGACACCGCCGCTTTGAGCTACGGCACCGCTGAATTTGATTTGCCGGGCAGCCAGGTCTTCGTATCCGGCGCCGATATGAGCATAGGGATCCGGATCCAGCTTGACCACGATTTTAGTCAGGTTGGTGACAGAGGACCTGGTATCGCTGACCTCATCTACGGCATGGGCATCACGCTCCACTGCCGTTTGCCCGCGGACAAACTGCAAGGGGCCGCCGTTGTTTTTAATATCTTTGCCGGTTACGGGGTCTACGCTGACATAACCGGGTGTTGTTCCGCTGCCGCTAACCAAGGGGTAACCGTTTTTGGCAAAGGCCACCATCATCCCCAAGCCAGCGGCGCCGCGCTCGGAATTGAAACCCTTATCGCCGATTTTTGCCAAATCGTATACGGCGGAGGCTGTGCTGTTACTGCCGCTGTACAGCTCCACGCTACCCAAACTGCCCTGGAGGCCGACCACTTCCGTCAGCAGGTATTCCAGGTTGACTCCTTCAAAAAGATCCTGGAGGATCTCGTCATTGTATGTTCTGTAAGCATAGTAGTTCTTTTCCTGCCGGCCCTCATTATCGCGGTCGCGTTTACTTACGGCCGAATCATAAAGAATGCTCTCCAGTTCTGCCAGGGTAAAGGCCCGGGTTTGGCTTTCGCCGCCGGCAGTAATTTCGACTGTCAGCGCCTGCTGGTTTTTCATGGCCTGATAAGCGGCAAGAGGGTTTTCCAGGTGGGTAGAGTAGCGAATGCCCTTGCCCACATAAATCTCCTCTAAACGCTGAAGCTGCTGGGAGCCATTATTATAAAAGTAAGCATAGTTTTCTTCCGCATTGGCATTGGCGCGGTTCAAGCCATCCGTTTTGCCATAGATCAGGCGCAAGGGGCCGCCCGAATTCCCTAGCCCGCTTTTATAACCCTCCATCCCGGCATTGCGGACATAGGGGTAACTGTTGACGCCATAGGCCAAAAGCACCGGATAGCCTTTTTTGACCGGGTAGTTGTTGGCGTCCTTTTCCCAGATCCCCACCTGATTGTCCGGATGATATTCGATGGTAGCCAATTGAGCTTTGGTGGGACGGTCGGTCCCGATATCCAGGGGTGATTTTTCGTAAAAGTAAAACAAATCAGGATTGGCCAGCTGATAAAAGGAGAATTCGGAGCTGATCTGATAATTGTCCCAGGAGGCAAAGCTGACCAGCGGAGTGTCATCATCCGCGCTCTCGCCCTTTTCCGCCTTTTCCTCATCCACACCCATACCCACGAGCAAATCCCAAAGCTTTATCCCCTCATAATCATTAACATACCAATAGGTAGTGTTGGAGAGACTGTATTCTTCACGATGGCAAAGCGCTGGATTATCATTTGCCATCTCTTCCAGTTCCCTGACGGTATAGTTGACCTCCCTGCCCAGTTCATCGCCGGTAAAGGTCAGTATAAATTCAGTATTGGCCGGATTGTTATAGGCATCATTGGTGGCTGTGATATGCTTAAAGCCCGGCGGTGGCAGACCCTCCTCCACGTACATATAAGCAACACTGCCAAATTGCTTGCCCGGCGATGCTCCCTGATCATAGACCAGCTTCAGCGGCCCGTCGTCATTGCCCAGGCCGGGTACCATTCCCGCGGCAAGATTAAAGACAAAGGGAGCGGCATTGCTGCCGTCGGCATAGGAGGTGCCGTAGGCCAGGATCACCGGGGTTGTAGCATTCTTGATATTGGCATATGATAAGCGTCCTACTTCCTGCCGCCAACGGTTTTTAAAGACAACCTCAACCTGGTCGTCCAAGGGGCTGACATTGGAGTTGACCAGACCGTCCAGGATAGACAGGACCTTAACACCCTCATACATCCGCCCGGTAGCAACGCCGCCGCGCAGGTCGGTGTAGAGGCCGCGCTGGATATTGGCATCCCCGGTTTCTTCCAATTCCCGGACACTGACCGGTATGCTGTTAATGACCCCCGGTCCTTCCACAGTTAAGGTGGCGCCGGTAAGGGCATCGATATTATAAGGAGCGCTGCCGCCGGCTCCCCCGTTGGTGATATGTTTATAGGAACTGGCTGCCGCAGCTTTAATGCTTATGCTGTTGACCGCATGAGCCCCGCTTGTCCCCTCTATCATGAGCCTGAACAAGCCGCAAGGTTCAGTTTGGGTTCTGATATAGCCTTCCCAGGCATTGCTTGTATTGTTCCAGATCTCATAAACGATAATGGCGTTTTTGGCGGCCAATTCACTTTTTTTCAGATTGAATGCGGATATGCCGGACCAGTTATCCACTGTGGCAAATTCGATTTCGGCATTATCGGGTAATTCTTCCAGCAGGAAAGAAAGAGGCACTCCTCTTACCCTATCGGTTCTTTCGCCGCTTTGGGTTGTATAGGTATATTCCCAGGTAGCCCGCGGCATCATCAGCAATTCCCCGCGGGTCATGGTTTTGCCCAAAATTGTAATGGCCGAACTTAAGATTTCGGCGCCTGCCCTGACCTTGTTGACGCCGCTATTAAAAAGGTTGGTTGTTATTTCATCCGGCGCTGTTTGACCAAGCATCAGCTGAAACATGCTGCTATCGGCAAGAAAGGGATTGGAAAATGGCGCCGGGGTATCGGGAATGGCAGTCAGGTCGGTCTGGTTTCTGGTATTTTGCCAGGCCAGCATGGGGCCTATCGGCGAAACCACAGTATTGTTGAAATTGGGGTAATGATAGCGCGGCAGGCTTAGATCCACGCTTGTGGTCATACCTCTGTCTCCCGGGGAAATAAGCTGGATAGTGCCTTTATCGCTATATCCGCTCAAATTCAAAAGCCTTTCCAAGTCCACACCGATCCCGCGATAGATCCGCCTGGCCGGGGTATTGCTATTTGCCGAATAAAGGCGCTCTGTTACTGTTTCATTCCCCAAGGCTTGTAATTCCCCCAGAGAATAGGATTTCTCCCGGCTGACATTATCTCCCGTATATGTAGATCCGCTCACCAGCCCGTCCCCGGTAACAAGCAGGACAGGATTTTCGGTGACAAGACCTTCCGGGATGGCAGCCGGCAGGGCCCATGTAAGAGGCACATTTGCAAAAAGCAGGGCCAGGCAAAGCAGCAAAGCCAGGGTTTTTTTCCGGAAACGGTTTCTTTCGAGCAGAGATTGCATAATTCTCTTCCTTTCTTGTCTTAAAATAAAAATACCGCCAGAAAAGAAGGCGGCAAAAAAACGCTTTCCTTTCCAAAGTAAGGGGAGGCATATCCGTTTCCAGATATACCCAACGGCTGCAAGCCATAGCGAAGAAAATTCGCTTTAGGTAATGCAGCTCGGAAAACAGAAGTATTATTCAATTAATGTTATTATAACACATGGACATCCTGTATTTCAATAGTGCCGGTTTTAAAAATAAATTACTTTTATTTCCAGTACCTATTATATATAATGGCATTTGTTATGGCAAACAGCAGAAAATAATTGCAAGCCCGCCCTAAAAATTCTCTAATGGTTTTAGGGCGGGCTTAATGGGTTAAGATAATAGTAGCTTACGGCGCAGAGTCGTAAATAAAAAACAAGAATTTTGTTCAATACTTTTCGAGGAGCGAAAAGTTACCCGCATTCTGATTTCTGAATACTGAATCCTGAATACTTGCGGATGAAATCCGCCTTAGTTTTACCTGAATTGTCTAACGCTCAACATATAAGCCTTCAAATACCGCATTGTCTGTGAGGACATTATCATTGGAGCTTTTGCTGACTCTGTTAGCCGTAACACCGGCCGGATTGGGGGCGATGTCTGTTCCTTTGGCGCTTGGGTCAATAGTCAGATCAAATTCAACGATCACATTATTGCCGCCATATAGCTTATAGTCGCCCAGCCTGATCTCCAGCATACGTGTTGCGGCGTTGAAGCTGTATCCGCTTGCGCCGATCCCGCCGGTGTTTTTGGGGATCTTGGTTATTACTTCATCGCCTTCATCGCTCTCCGCCAGATAACGCACACTGCCGGTGACAAGTGTCAACCCGGGCGGCAATACATCGCTTACTTGGATGTGGTCAGCCCTTTCGGCCGGGTTGCCATCATTGGAAA
>WRHF01000077.1 GCA_009783415.1 Clostridiales bacterium | reverse complement strand
CAGAGCTACTATCAAGATCGTAACCACCGGTATAGTAATAGTGGCAATTTGGATCTTGAAACCAAGCAGTTTATCGGCTAAATTATCCAAGCTGCCTGTTATGCGTTCAAGAAAGATGGTGCCTCTTACCCCAACCCCTGTGGGCAGGAGGATATCCCTATCACCGATCGGGATGATCTTGCCCATGCCGAACAAGACGATGACCTGATAGGCGCCAAGCATGAAAAACCCCAGAACATAAGAGGTGATCATCTCCCGGCCCTTAGCGTTGTTAAGAAGATAACCGCCAAACAAACCAAACAAAATAGCGATGGGTATGGAAATCAGCATGGCCAGAATTATCCCCGGTACGCCGACAATGTGCCAATCGGTTATGAATACCAGAGCGATTTGGGCAGCCATCGCGCCCAGTCCTAAACCAAAATTGATACCCATGCCCGCCATGAGCGGTATGAGCAGAGCAAGCACCAGAAAAGCATCCCTGCTCAGGCGGGTAACCATCTCTTGGGTCAGGAACTTTAGTGAATAACCGGAAAACGGCATCATAACGATGGTTACAATTATAAAAATGATAGGAACAATATTTTTACTTACAAATGATTTTAAATCAAACTTTTTTGTCATCATCTATGCTCCTTTCTGGTAAGCGCGTACAGTATCATACCATTTGATATGACCAGACGTAATGCATCTGCTATATCTGCAAAAGCACTGCCTGCGACCATCGGCCCGACTGTAGTGATACCCTGATATAAAAACGTTCCGATAATAACGTTGGGGATCGTGGCTTTCCTGAGTGCCGCGCCGCCTATCAATACCGCGGCAACAGTAGGGAGCATAAGGTTCATAGGCGTCATATAAAGCTGTACAAAGGTATAATGCTGGTAATAAACGATCATCCCAATAGCTGCTATAGTTGTGGACATGACTACGGAGACGAGACGCATTTTATCGACATTAACCCCCGCGGCCCGCGCGTATTCGGGGTTTGAACCTGCGGCCGTCATCGCGGTGCCAAGCTTGGAGCGGAAAAATAACCACATACAAAAGCAGCAAAGAGCGCCGAATAACAACATGCCAACCGGGACTTCAATGATAGGTCCGATTTTAAAATGCAGGAACTTATCTAAAATCTGGGCCCAGTTTTCACTTAAAGGAACTTGCGGCCGCATCCCGTTGCCGCCGTAACCATAAATCAGGATCGCGTTCTTAAATGGCAGCAGCCTGACCCAAGCCATACACATAAAGCCGACAAAGGCAAAGCTGCAATATGTTGAGATGATCATCTCATCGCCCTTGATCCTGTTGAGGATAAAGCCGTAGAGAAAACCGATCACAAACGCAAACGCGCAGGCGATCACCATTGCGGTAAATATGCCAAAAAGACCGGTAGCATTAAGTTCAATGCTGCAGACCGCGCCAAAGGCGCCCGAGACAATGCCGAGGGGGACGCCGAAGTTCAGGCCGCAACCGGCTTGGATCATCGGCACCAGTGACAAAATCAAGACCAGGTTCATACCAAAACGGCCTATCACATCGGTGATGGCAAATTGATAGTTTACGCCGGCAAAGGGGCAGGAAATAAACAAGGCAAGCAGAAAAACACTGATAATCATCCTGGGCCAGCCAATTTTTTTGATAGCTGCAGTCATTAGGCTCCCTCCTTTTCCGCACTTAAGCCTGCCATCAGCAAGCCGAATTTTTCTGATGCTTCGCTGGAATTCAAAATCCCCGCGACCTTGCCGTCACTGATGATGGCTATTCTGTCGCAGATAGACCTGAGTTCTTCCAGCTCGGAGGAAACCATTACGATCGTCACGCCATTTTCTTCATTGTAGCGCCTTAAGGCTTGGAGCACCAGTGATTTAGCTCCTATATCAATGCCGCGCGTCGGTTCAGAGACAAACAGCACTTCCGGCTCAAGATCAAATGCCCTGGCCAAACATATTTTTTGCTGGTTGCCGCCGGATAGCTCGCGCACCTTCTGTTTTTCACTTACGCAGCGTATTTCCAGGGAATCTATATACTTCTGCGCTGTTTGACGCATCTCTTTATCGTCGCGCAGCCTTAGCCCTACATAACGTTTCAAATACTTGTTCATTACTTGCATAGCTGAAAAGGTCACATTCCAATAGATCGGTTCGTCCAATAACAAACCAAAACCGCGCCTGTCTTCGGAAACAAAGGCCAGTTTTAAGTCTAAAGCAGTTTTTGGCGCATTCAGGGCGAATTGCCTGCCGTTGAAGGTGACAGCGCCGCCTGCTTCCGCCAGACCCATTATCCCGTTGGGGATGCCCAGTTTGCCCTGGCCGGCCAAACCGCCGATACCGAGAAACTCACCCCTTTTTATGCTAAGGGACACATCGTCTACTAACTCTCCGGCCATATTGACCCATAGATTTTTGATCTCCATCACAATATCGTTTTCATTTTCCAAAACCTTTTTCCGTGCGGAGGACTTGTTCTCGACATTGCGGCCAACCATCCACTTGGCAAGGTCTTGTACTGTGTAGTTCTCTTCTTTAGTAACGTTTTTCACGAGCTCGCCGTCGCGCAAGACAAGCACGGAATCACATATATCAACTATCTCATGAAGCCTATGGCTGATAAAGATGATAGCCACACCTCTGTCGGCCAGCTTTCTTAAGGCTTTGAGCAGGATTTCAGCCTCACTTTCGGTCAAAACCGCGGTCGGTTCGTCAAATATCAGCACCCTGACCTTTTCCCGGTTGACCTCCCGCGCTATTTCCACAAACTGTTTATGACCGACCGGCATATCCGAAACAAGCATATCGGGTTCCAGATTTACGCCTAATAATTCAATAACTTCTTTGGCTGATAAATTCATCTTATGCCTATCAAGGGTGGAAAGCTTCTTGCCAAGTACCGTTGAAACCACGCTTTTCTTCGTAAATTCTCTATTCAAAAGAATATTTTCCGTGGCTGTAAACCCGGGTATGAGCGAAAACTCCTGATGGACCATACCAATGCCTGCGTTGATTGCATCCATGGGATTGGAAAAATTCAGCTTTTTGTCATCAAGGTAAATAGCCCCCTCGAATCCGCCGGTATCCCTGATGTCGTCCATGGAGAAAAGGATCTTCATCATTGTGGACTTTCCGGCTCCGTTTTCGCCGACTAGTCCCAATATATGGCCCTTATCCAGCGAAAAAGAGATATCTTTCAATACTCTATTGCCAAAAAAGGACTTACCGACATTCTCAAAACGCAAAACACTATTATCTGTATCCATGTTCAAAATCACCACACTCCATTACAGAAATTATGGTTAAAACTTAAGGCGAGCGATTTTTTGCCCGCCTTAAGTTCTAACCGAATTAATTATTTATTTAGTTTAAAGGCTTACTCTTCTATATCCGCATCAAGGAGTAAATATTTTTCCGGGACGGGCTCCGTCATAACACCCGAGTAGCCTTCGCCAAAGATCCAAGTGTCCATGGTCAAAAGGAAGTAATTATTTAATTTCTTGCCATCGGGATAGGTAAAGATACCTGTTACCCACTCACAGCCCGGCGTAGCAGCCTGATAAGCCGCTATGATATCATTTTGAACATTACCGGAAGTGTTTCCGGAGACCATATCCTTGGCGAGTTCAAAAAGAACTGTGCTGGAAGCAAAAGTATAGGAGAACGGCCAGCAACCGACTCTGCCGCTTGCTCCCTTGGCTACGACATCTTCTTCGATCTTCTTGACAATAGCCGGCCAGTCGCCTTCTTGAGCGGTTAGATCAAGCGCCAAAGCGCCGGGGAAGCCGCAAACCGGTGACAGATCATCGGTGTCAACAAACAGAGCTCCTAATTCAACCACGCGATTAATAATCGGTTCATGCAGAGCGGTATTTGTGGTAAAGAATACGGCGTCTTTACCATACTTTTCAACCAGGCGGGGCATATCGTCACGAACCTTTTGCTGGGCGCCGGCCGCACCGAGGTCGCCTGTTGTCGGATCGGGAACTGTCTCAAAGACAAACTCAACGCCCAGGTCTTTACAAACTTCCTCATAGATGGCTCTTCTTCTGGCCAGAACATAAACGCCCATGTGGCGCGGGAAAGACATATGAACAAAGGTGGTAGCGCCCATCTTTTTGGCCCTGACAATATCGTAATAGCCTCTTAAAACATTGTCCGAGTCAACTATGACCGTAGCCACTTTGGACATGACCTCCGGGTCGTCCTGCGGCATATTGGTCAAAAGAATTATATCATCTCTTTTTTCTTTGATTTTTTGGAATCCGGCTGCGGTCCCTTGGACACCTTGGTTTACAAGAACGGCTTTCATCAGCGGGTCATCAGCCAGGCCGCTGATCAGGGAAATAACTAATTCCTGCTCATCTGAAAAGTTAGCAGGCAATACGACCCACTTGACCATGCCGCCGTCTTCTACCTTGCCATATTTGGCAACCATAGCCTCGGCGCCTCTGTACTCATCCTCTGACTGGTCGAGACCCAGGGTGCAAATACCGATATGGAACTCGTCGGCTGGGGACGGATCGACCGGATCACCCGGAGGAGGGTCGGGGGGGGTAGTGATTGGTGGATTATTATCCTCAACCGGATCTACAGTTTTGTTACATGCGGCCAAACCAATGACCAAAGCGAGCGCCAGTAAAACAATTAGAAATTTTTTCATGGGAATTCTCCTTTCAATATATGGTAAATTTTCATTTCCATTCGTTTTCAGAGTTGTATGGGTTAAGAACTATCAACCCCCAAGGGAACCACCCCCAATCTTTAGATTTGAATTAGTAGCATCATGGGCTGAGTCTTGATGTATCAGTAAATTAGGAGCCAAAAAAGATAAAAAACAAGAATTTTGTTCAATACTTTTCGTGGAGCGAAAAGTTACCCGCATTCTGATTTCTGAATACTGAATCCTGAATACTTGCGGATGAAATCCGCCTTAGTTACTTCAGGTTATAATGCCTTTTACTACTAATACCCATAAGAGGCTAAAAAGGTTGCAAAAAAAAATAAATAAAAAAGGGAAATGCAATCAATATTAGAACATTTATTATATTTAGCTGACAAAATAATGGGGGGATAATATGGATACCTTGAATAACTGGTTCGCCGGATTGGATTTTATTTTCATCCTTTATATCGCCTGCAAAATATTGGTAATTTTGCTGCTCTGCCGCTTGACTATTGCCGTCATTAACAGAATTATCAAACGTCTCCTCTGCCGCCAAAAAGGCAACCGGGCCGGTACTGCATCTGTTATCTGCCGCAGTTTTTTCCGTTATTCTATCTGGGCCATTGGAGCCATGATGATACTTAGCCTGCTGGGAGTCAATATAGTACCTATCATAGCTTCTGCGGGGGTGTTGGGTATTGCCTTGGGTTTTGGAGCCCAGAGCCTGGTCAAGGACGTGCTGGGCGGGTTTTTTATGCTGCTTGACAATTATTATGAACTAGGGGAATACATATCGACCGAAAAGGCCAGCGGATTTGTGGAAGAAATTGGTCTGCGCACCACCAAATTGCGGGACTGGGGCGGTCAGCTCTATATTTTGCCTAACGGCAGCATAACCGGGGTCACTAACTATTCCCGGGGGCAGCTTTCCAGCATTGTGGAAATTCCTTTAGCCTATGGCTGTGATTGGGAATTGGCCTTGGACATAATCAAAAAGGCAGCGGCGGAAATGGAGGCAGCCTGCCCCGAATTAAGCAAAGGACCTCAGGTTTTGGGCTTAGACAGGATGGAAGAAAACCGGGTCGTGGTCAAGCTGTCCTTTGCTTCCGGTTTGCAGGAACAGCTGAGATTGCAACGGGAGCTGCGTCAGAGGGTGGGAATTGCCCTGGAAAAATCTGGAATAAAACTGCCCGCCTTCTATCGGCAGCAATTGAACTCCGCCGCAGGAGAAGCAGAAAAAAAATAGTTGGGATAGGAAAGAAAGGTGATATAATACAGCCTATATCATGTATATTTGCCTCTCCCTTAAATTATTATCCATTTTCGCCGAACCCCGGATTTTCTTTACTTAGCATTCTACACTATTTTCTCCAAAAGCGCAAGTCAACTCTGAAAAAATTCGAAAATTATAATAATTCCCCTCCAATTTCTTTATTATACGGAAGGGAATTAATTATTTCTGTCATCTAGCCTAGCTTGCCTTTGCCTATAGCAAAGGCAAGCTAATGCACATAACAATGCCTCATAGGATCTAGCTCAAAAGATTTTGGTTTTACCTCCGTCCTCCGTCCTCTGTCCTCCGTCCTCCGTCCTCTGTCCTCTTTCCTCTGTCCTCTGTCCTCCGTCCTCCGTTACACTACATCATTCCACCCATACCGCCCATTGCGGCGGCGTTGGCGGCGGCCATGTCTTTGTCTTCCTTGGGGATATCTGCCACAATGGTTTCCGTGGTCAGCATCATAGCGGCAATGCTGGCTGCATTTTGCAGAGCAGAGCGGGTAACCTTAGCCGGGTCTACAATGCCCGCGGCTACCATGTTTTCATAAACCTCGGTAGCGGCGTTGAAACCGGTGCCTTTGGGAGAAGCCTTAACTTTTTCCACCACCACGGCCCCTTCGGCCCCGGCATTATAAGCGATTTGCTTGATAGGTTCTTCCAAAGCTTTTTTGATAATATTGATGCCGGTTTGCTCATCGCCATTGGCGCTGAGGGCCTCTACAGTCTCTAAAACCTCAATAAAGGCTACGCCGCCGCCGGAGACAATACCTTCCTCTACTGCGGCCCGGGTGGCGGAAAGAGCATCCTCAATGCGGAGCTTTTTCTCTTTCAGTTCGGTTTCAGTAGCGGCGCCTACCTTGATGACGGCAACACCTCCGGCCAGTTTGGCCAGGCGTTCCTGCAGTTTTTCCTTATCAAATTCGGAAGTGGTTTCTTCGGATTGAGCCCGGATTTGCTGTACCCGGGAAGCGATTTCCTCGGAATCACCAAAACCGTCAATTATGGTAGTATTTTCCTTGCCAACTTTTACCTGACGGGCTTTGCCCATCATTTCGATAGTAGCATTTTCCAGTTTCAAGCCGATATCCTCAGTGATAACGGTGCCGCCGGTGAGAATAGCGATATCCTGGAGCATAGCTTTGCGGCGGTCGCCAAAACCGGGGGCTTTGACGGCTACGCAATTAAAGGTACCGCGGATTTTATTGAGAAGCAGGGTAGCCAGGGCTTCTCCTTCAATATCTTCGGCAATGATCAGCATTTGTTTGCCGCTTTGCACTACTTTTTCCAGCACGGGCAAAATATCGGCGATGGCGCTGATTTTTTTATCGGTGATAAGAATATAGGGCTCGTTAAGCAGGGCTTCCATCTTATCAGGGTCGGTGATCATATAAGCAGAAAGATAGCCCCGGTCAAATTGCATGCCTTCCACCACTTCCTGAGTGGTTTCAAAAACCTGGCTTTCCTCTACGGTGATGACCCCGTCTTTGCCTACCTTATCCATAGCATCGGCTATCAAAATGCCAATATCCGGGTCATTGGCGGAAATAGAAGCCACCTGGCAAATACTCTCTTTACTGTCAATTTTGCTGGAATTTTTTTCCAATTCAACCACTGCAGCATCCACTGCCATTTGAATACCCTTTTTCAGGATCATAGGATTGGCCCCGGCAGCCACATTTTTCAAGCCTTCCCGGATAATGGCTTGAGCCAAGAGGCAGGCGGTAGTGGTGCCGTCCCCGGCGACATCATTGGTTTTGGTGGCAACTTCTTTGACCAGCTGGGCGCCCATATTCTCCAAGGGATCCTCCAGCTCGATTTCTCTGGCTATAGTCACGCCGTCATTGGTGATCAAGGGAGAGCCGAATTTTTTCTCCAGCACCACATTACGGCCTTTGGGGCCCAAGGTAACTTTAACGGCATTAGTCAGGGCATTGACCCCTCTTTCCAAAGCATAACGGGCATCCTCCCGAAAAACAATTTGTTTAGCCACGGCTTGTTTCCTCCTTCTACTTTTATGAAATTTATTTTTATTCAGTCATTGAGTATTGCATTGCAGTCTAGATAAATGAGGTAATAGGTAATAAGTAATAGGTAATAGGTATTATTACCTATTACTTATTACCTGGCCATTGTTCAACAATAGCTTTGCTATTGTTGAACAATGGCCAGGATGTCGCGTTCGCCGTTTAGGATGAGGTATTCTATTCCGGATTTTTTGATTTCCGTGCCGGAATATTTGGAATAGATGACCCGGTCGCCTACTTGCACTTCCAGAGCGGCCCGGTTGCCGTTATCCAGGATCCGGCCGGGACCTACGGCTACGATTTCCCCTTCCTGGGGCTTTTCCTTGGCGGTATCAGGGATGACCAAGCCGCTGGCAGTCACTTCCTCCGAAGCCAAAACTTTTACCAGCACTCTTTCTCCTAATGGTTTGATGTTCATGTTTATCCTCCTCTTTTTCTTATTTTGCTTAGAACTTGCTTCGGGGCAAGACCCCGAGCTTTGTTTATTTAGTTTTGCTAGCACTCACCAATATCGAGTGCTAATCAACATTACTTATTGTATAAAACAATACTCCCGGAAGCAAATCTCATTAGCCGGAAAAAACAGCCGTTATTGGGCAATATTGAGGCAAATGCTTTGTTTTACTCCCGTTTCCTTCGTTTTCCAAATAAAGGAGGCTAAGGGCTGCTTTGCAGCCCAGGTTCTGAATTTCGTTTTTATTTCTTAAATTATCCCAATCAAAGAAAAACTTTGTCAATACTTGACATGTATTCATATTTATGTCTATAATTTTGAAAGTGTAAAATGTTTACACAAACCAACACTATCCGGTTGCACCTCGTATTCGTACGGTATAGTATTGGCAAAAAAAATAAGGAGCGTGATTTAGGATGAAAAACAAAACTATACGTAGACCCATTATCTTGCTGGTTTCGGTAATACTGTTAAGCATCTTACCGGCAGCCAGCCTGGCTTCCTCAACCCTGGACTCTACAGCAGGTTTAGAACCGGATATTGCCATTGTCATTGAGGAAAACTCACCGGAATTGGTAGAATTAGTTACTTTTACTGAAGGACAAGCCCCGGGCTATGGTTCCAATGGCAAATTTCTGGCCCCCATAAAGACCCCAGACCCCAATGCTAAGAAAATCTACTTTGTGGAAGATTTAGATAATGTACGCAATGACTTGAGTGGTTCCTATGTTTTGATGAATAACATTGATTTGGCTGATTGGGGCGAATGGGTGCCTATTGGGGATAGAAAGGAGAAGGCCTTCTCCGGAAATTTTGACGGACAAGGTTATGTAATAAGGAACTTACAAATAACCAACGATACATATCAATCAATCGGCCTGTTTGGTTATATTACCGATGCCGAGATTAGAAATGTGGGCTTGGAAGATACACAAATCAATGCTTCTAGTTCTAATGCTGGGGGCATTTGTGGATATGTCAATGGCTACATCTACAATTGCTATAATACAGGAGACATTTCTTCTTCCTCTAATACTGGGGGCATCTTTGGTTCCGGTACTATTTGCATCTCTAATTGTTATAATATAGGAGATATTTCTTCCTCTTCTTCTGCCGCTGGAGGTATCTGCGGCAATGGCTTTGGCTACGTCAACAATTGCCATAACACGGGGGATATTTCTTCCTTTTCTTCTGCTGGAGGTATTTGTGGTTTTTTATCTGGTTCTATTTCCAATTGCTACAATATAGGAACTATCCTCTCTTCATCCTCTAGCTCCTCCGATTACTACCAATATAGATTCTCTTATGCCGGAGGAATCTGTGGCTATGGTAGCTATGGTCCCATTGTCAATTGTTATAATACAGGAAATGTTTCATCATCGTATTCTCCTGGCTACAGCTCCATCTCTTATGCCGGAGGTATCTGTGGCAATGGTTCTAACTCTATCACTAAAAGTTATAATACTGGAAATGTTTCTGCTACTTCTTCTTCCACCTACTCCCGATCTTTTGCCGGAGGCATTAGTGGCACTTGTAATTCTATATCCAATTGCGTCGTTCTTTCCAGCATAATATATGCTAAAGGCGATTTTTCAAGTGCTTGTTCTCTTATTGGTTCCAGCACCCAAAAAAGCAACAACCTAGCCCTAGATAGTATTGAGGGCAATCCTTTTAATGACTCTAATGGCCTTATAACCTCAGAACAGGCCACAGATAAAACTACTTATGAGAACTTGAGCTGGGATTTTGATAATATTTGGAAAATGGATTCAGTATTTGTTTGCCCTCAGCTACGCGAAGTTCCGGCAGGGGATGAGCTCAAAATTAATCCTAATCCCACCTTAATAATTGACAGTGCTTGCGTTAAATATGATTTGCGTTCTGGCGGAATAGTACCTTCCGATGGTATTGTAGATGTTACCTATCGCATCGAAAATAACATTTTTGGCTTTATCAACTTTGCAATTGATCTGCCTTACGATAGCAATATCTATACGCCTATTTCAGTAACTCCTGGCAGTGTGTTGTTCAACTATTTTCTCGTGGTCAATCCTTATTACGATACAGACACAATGCGGATTTCTTATATTAACGGGGATGAAGGAATTGTTGGTGACTGTGTTCTTTTCACCGTTAAATATAAGTTTAGCGATAGCGATAGGCCATGGTTCTATCCAGGGGAATACCCTTTGGATGCTAATGTAGTAAAAGCTCAACATAGTCACTACTCAGATGGCTTTGTTGACCTTAAATGGCAGGTTGATCCAGGCACCTTAATTACAGGTATCGTAGGAGATGTCAATGGTGATGGGATAGTCACGCCTGAAGATGCTATGTTAATACTGCAAATGTACGTTCGTCTGATTGATTGGACACCCAGAGCCTTACTCCTTTGCGACATGGACGGAGATGGTGTAATTGACATCACTGACGCTACAATTATCCTAATGATGGTTGTTGGAGGCTAAGCAATTATACGAGGGGGTTTTTATGTGACTAAGAAGTCGGCTGTTATTTTTACCTTAGCCTTAATCTTTGTTCTGGTTTTCCCGGCTACCGCTTCCACCGAGCTTATTGAAGTCGAACCAATAATTGAAGTGGGTAATGTTTTGGCATTACCTGGCGGTGTTGTAGAAATTACTTATACGATTACAGGAAACACCATCGGTTTCGTTAATCTAGATTTGGAACTGCCCTATAATAGTGAGTTTTTCCGCCCCATCAGTATTGATAGCAGTCCCCTGGATCAGCCAAATAGCTTTTTCCTGTATAATCCGGATTTTTCCTCTGAAATCATGAAAATCATTTTTATCAGCTCAAAAGAAGTTATTGGCGATGGGCTTCTTTTCACAGTCACCTACCAAATAAATAATGATTCTTCATTCGGGCACCATGAGTTTTCCTTGGATGTCGAAGTAATAAAAATCCAATCCGGCAACTACAAGGATGGCTTTGTTAACCTTAATGTGCAGGTGAAACCAGGTACCCTGGTTATTGACGGGCTTGGCGGCGGCGTGAGTGTCAGCGGCAGAATCAGGAGCTATAACCCCGGTAATTCCACAACCATCCGGCTGGTAAATGATGAGGAAGGGATTGACTATAGGACAAGCATCACTGACACTGCCGGTTATGGCCAGTTGGAGCAAAGCTTTGCTTTTGCAGGTGTGACTCCCGGTACCTACAGCTTGGTTATTAGCAAAGATGTCCACACCAGGTTCATTGTGCAAAAAATAATTGTCGGTAATGAGAACCTGGATTTGACTCTGGACAGCCGACCCGAGGTTCAGCTGATGACTTTGCGCTGCGGCGATATCAGCGGCGATGGCCTGATCAACGATGCCGATTTGACCATTTTATGGCGGGCTGGCAATTACAACAAAAAGACCGATGAGGCGGAAAACAGTTGGTGTGATTTGAACGGCGACGGCCTGATCAATGATGCTGATCTGACTATTCTTTGGCTGGCTTACAATTACAATAGAGGAGCAGTAATAATCCCTTAAGCAATCATTGTCAAGTCTTTGAGATTTATTAATAAAGGAAAGAGCGCAGCTGTTCAAGCTGCGCTCTTTCTGGTAAATATATACCGGATAAATAATTTTGTCCCGGAATCTAGCAGAGGGCTTGCCTTTTGCCGGGAATTGTAGTATATTATTACAAAAAAGCAGTGATTACCGATGCGCGACGAGTATTTTATGGATCTTGCTTTGAAGCAAGCAGCAATGGCAGCAGAATTGGATGAGGTTCCGGTGGGCGCTATTGTTGTCAGCCGGGAGGGGCAAATAATCGGGGCTGGGCATAATCTGAAAGAAAGCCGGCGGGATGCCACCCTTCATGCAGAAATGACAGCAATCCGCGGGGCTTGCCGCCTCCTGAATTCCTGGCGTTTGTTGGGAGCTACGATCTATGTTACCTTGGAACCTTGCCCTATGTGTGCGGGAGCCATGATTCAGGCCAGACTGCAGCGCCTGGTATATGCCGCAGCGGATCCCAAAGCAGGGGCTGCCGGCAGCTTAATGGATCTGCTGCGCTTCCCTGATTTCAATCATCAACTGGAGGTGACCTCCGGAGTAAAAGAAACAGAAGCCTCCCAACTGCTCAAGGAATTTTTTAGTAGCTTACGGACAAAGTAAGCTAAAATAAAACAAGGATTTCATTCAATACTTTTCGTGGAGCGAAAAGTTACCTGCATTCTGATTTCTGAATACTGAATCCTGAATACTTGCGGTCGAAGACCGCTTTAGATGATGGAAGCCAATAATATCCCCATTCTATAATTATAGAATATCTATATTTACATTTTATCACAGCATTTAACTGGCGTCAACGCTTATTATGTAAGATTTTGTCTAAAAACTGGGGCTAAATTTGTAATATATTGTCAGAAAACCACTGCTAAAATTGTAAAATTTTGTCAAATTACTATCAGGTTATTGTTAATTAGGGGGGATAGCAACTATTATGTTATCAGTAAGGTTTTTGGAGGGCATTTTTTTATACTTTCTGTCGTTTAATTTTTCAATTGACATATAAAGTATGTTCATGTTATACTTGTGCTGAGAAATAGCTTATCTTCTATAGGAAGATGTAGTAATAGCGTATTTAAAGGATATTTTAAAAGGAGGAACTTAACAATGCCGAAAAAAAATCTACTGACCGTTGCCCTGCTTGTATCACTGCTGACCTTGCTGACTTTTAACGCGGTCATTGCAGCCGGACCCGAAGATCCGGACAACATAGCGGATGAGACCTTTATTGCTACCCAAAATGAAACAAATACTACCGCCGCAGTTGGCGACCCTTTCAGCGCCGCCTTATCCGCCCCGGAAAAAATCTATGTCCGGGAAACCAACAAGCTTGACTATGTCGTCTCTGTTAATAATATTGATGGTGATGGCGCCGATGTCTTCATGATCGAAGCCGCTTTCGATATCCAATACTTAAATTATCAAGGCTATACTTTCAACATAAGCTCGGATCTGAATCCCATCCAAACCAGTATCACCTATGACGGGATCACCGGCAAATTGGCTCTGGGGATAATTTTAGGCACACCCGGAGCGCTTTTAAAAGCGCCTACCGAAACTCCTTTGGTCACTTTCCATTTCACCTTAAAGGAAACTGTTGTGCCGACGGTAACCGTGATCGAGTCCTTTTTGACCAAGGTTTCCGCCGCTATTTTTCATGATTCCATACCCACCAGCCTTAATGCCGTCCTCACAAAACCGGGAGCGCCGGTTTCCGTATTGCTCCATCCCTTGGGCTATGAGGGAGGGGAATTGGATGAAGCAACCATCTCCTGGCTTGTCTATCACCATCTCTACAAAACCAGCGCCGCCACCGACTGGGACGACATCAAAAAATACGACCTCAACGGCAACAGCCAAATCGACCTGGCAGACATAGTCGCCCTTTGGTCATTGATCGGAAAATAAGGCGGTCTGCAACCGCAAGTATTAGTATCTAGTATCTAGTGGCTAGTGGCTAGAACGGGTGACTTTCGCTTCGCGAAAGGATTAAATTAAATTCTTGTTTTTTATT
>WRHF01000076.1 GCA_009783415.1 Clostridiales bacterium | reverse complement strand
GATGTCCAGGATATTGCCTTCCTTGGAAATGCCCTGGCCATAAATAATGTCAAATTCAGCCTGTTTGAAGGGGGGCGCCACTTTGTTTTTTACTACTTTGGCCTTGGTGTGATTGCCTACGAATTCCGTGCCCTGTTTGATGGGCTCGCCCCGGCGCACATCGATCCGCACAGAGGCAAAGAATTTCAAAGCCCGGCCTCCGGCAGTTGTTTCCGGATTGCCGAAAGTGATGCCGATTTTCTCCCGGATTTGGTTAATAAAAATAATGCAGGTTTTAGTTTTGCCCAAGGTGGCGGTTAATTTGCGCAGAGCTTTGGACATGAGACGGGCCTGCAAACCCATTTGGCTGTCTCCCATTTCCCCTTCCAGTTCCTGACGGGGTACCAGGGCTGCCACCGAATCGATGACTATTAGATCCAAAGCGCCGCTGCGGATCAGGGTATCGGCAATATCCAGGGCCTGTTCCCCGTTATCGGGCTGGGAGATGAAGAGATCATCAATATTTACCCCCAAACGGCGGGCATAGACGGGATCCATGGCATGTTCTGCGTCTATAAAGGCTACTATACCGCCCTTCTTTTGGGCCTCTGCAGCAATATGTAGGGCCAGGGTGGTTTTTCCGGAAGATTCCGGACCATAAATTTCCACAATACGGCCCCGGGGTACTCCGCCGACCCCCAAGGCAAGATCAAGGGCCAGAGCCCCGGTGGGGATGACCTCCACCTCCATATGGCTGCTTTCCCCCAGCTTCATGATAGAGCCTTTGCCGAAATGGCGTT
Organism: Clostridiales bacterium; assembly: GCA_009783415.1. Taxonomy (GTDB): domain Bacteria; phylum Bacillota; class Dehalobacteriia; order UBA4068; family UBA4068; genus WRHF01. The sequence continues at coordinate 13,257 of WRHF01000076.1, read as the reverse complement.
CAATATAGGATAGGGCGTCATTCAGAGCCTTTTTCTTTTCTGCTGACACTTCCTGCATAATAAATTCCTCCTCTTTAAATTAATTCATAATTCATGATTCATAATTCATAATTAAATTAATCATAAATCTGATCCACAGGATTGTCAATATGGCGTTCGTCATATTTATCAGTGACGAAAGTCACTTTGTTGGATAGCCGCTTGCCAGCTCATAGTAGCCCTTGGCATGGCCCATCAGCTCTTTAGCTTGCTGGGGGCCGCTGTTGCTGATTACTTTTGCCGGTGTCCCCACTGCCAGAGAATAGGGAGGGATTTTTGTCCCTGAAGTTACTACGCTGCCTGCCCCGATGATGCTGCCTTCGCCGATCTCAGCCCTGTCCAAAACTACGGCGCCCATGCCGATCAGGCATTTATCGCCGATCGTCGCGCCATGAACCACGGCATTATGCCCCACGATCACATAATCGCCGATGACAGTGGGAGTGTTCTTGTCCACATGGACAGTGCAGTTATCCTGGATATTGGAATACTGCCCAATTTCGATATAGTTGACATCCCCCCGCAATACCGCCCCGGGCCAGACACTGGCTCCTTCTCCAATCTTCACCCGGCCGATCACTGTAGCCCCGGCATCTATATAAGCCATTTCAGCTATTTTGGGCTTATGCTCCTTATAGCTACGAATACCATTATTTTCCATGTAAAATAGTCCTTTCCTCCAAATCAAAAAATCCTGACCCTAAGTCACATACTTCCGTATAGTGTAATATAGAAACAAGTTCTTTACTTCAATAGTTTTCGCAGAGCGAAAACCTACCAACATTCTGGCATCTGACCTCTGACTTCTGACCTCTTGTAGAGGCAGCTTTCATTATTTATGGCTGAACTGTTTTTCTGCTCTTTTCCGGTTGTAATTGGCATATTCATCCAGAGGAATAGCCAGCATTTTGGCTATTTCCCAATACATTTTCACCCGGGCCATAGCTCCTTTGGCCGAGCCCCGCTTTTCTTCTTTGGTCACATGAGTGACGCCGGGTAAATCTACCCATTCCACCGGCCATTTTTCCTTTTTGGCATATTTGGTCAGAACGATTTCGATCCCAAAGCCGCAGCCGTCGCAAGCGCTGGCCAGCTCTAAAAAATCCCGGCGGGCCAGGCAGCGCTGACCGGAAAGAGTGGGCCACAAGGTTTGGGCAATATCTGTGGATCCCCGGCCTTTGCTGAACACTCCGAAAGACATCCGTACCTGTTCCTGCAGTACCGGATTGATCAGGTTTGCGATATGACGGCATTCCAACCCCAGCAGATCCGCATCCAAAAACAAGAGATGATCCGATCCGGCAGCTACCGCTCCGTTTACCATGGCAAAAGCTTTGCCCATATTCTGAGGCAGTTTTTTTACAACAGCCCCGGCTGCCAAGGCATTTGCTGCAGTACAGTCACTGGAACCGTCGTCCACAACAATGATTTCCTCAACTTCTTCTATTTGCCGGGCAACGGCAATAATCCTGCCGATGGTCTTTTCCTCGTTATAAGCCGGAATAATCAAGGACACACTCACTGGCACCGCTCCTTGTCAATTCACAATTCACAATTCACAATTGGTTTGGCTTCGCTCCGCGAAGCAAAACCTTCTATAACCTATTATCTGTTACTTGTTACCTGTTACTTGCTTTAAAAACTCCACAGTTTCGGTAAAAGGCAGGAAGCGTACTTCGCCGGTGGCTCGTTCTTTTAGTTCCAAAAGCTGTTCTTCCTTGGCTTTTTTGCCTATCGTGACCCGGAAGGGGTAGCCTAGTAAATCGGCGTCGTTGAATTTTACACCCGGTCTTTCCGGGCGGTCGTCTAAAACTGCTTCTATTTTCTGCCGGAGCAGCTCTTGATAGAGCTTTTCGGCCAAAGTCATTAATTCCGGATCCCTATCATTAACGGGTATTACGATCACTTGATAAGGGGCTACGGCCATGGGCCAGATAATGCCCCCGTCATCGTGGTTTTGTTCGATCACTGCCGCCATAGTGCGGCCCACGCCAATGCCATAACAGCCCATAACCATATCTTTTTCCTGGCCGTTTTCATCCGCATAGCGAGCGCCCAGCACCTTGCTGTATTTGGTATGAAGCTTGAAAACCTGGCCTACCTCTATGCCCCTGGCCATTGCCAGGGCTTTCCCGCAATGAGGGCAAGGTTCGCCGCCCCGCACCAGGCGAATGTCATCCACCAGGTCGATTTGATAATCCCGGCCCGGATTGATGTTGAGGAAATGATGGCTTTCCCGGCCCCCGCCGCATTCATGGTTGACCATCAAAGGCACTTCACTGTCAGCTATGATTTTTATCTCTTTGACCCCGACCGGCCCCAAATAACCGGGGACCAAACCCGCAGCCCGGATGGCCTCATCAGGGGCGAATTGTAATTCGAAGCAATCCAGGATATTCTTTAATTTGATCTCATTGATTTGCCTGTCTCCCCGGATCAGTACTAAAACCAGGCGGTCGTCAGCCTGATAGCACATAGTTTTTACCACCCGGTCCGGCGTCACTCCCAGGAAATTAGCCACATCCTCCACAGTGATACAATCCGGGGTATAGACATCTTCCACTTCTTTTAATTCCTCCCCGCTGCCGGTTCCTTGGGGGGGGGTGGCGGCAATTTCGCTGGAGGCGGCATAATCGCAAGAGGTACAATAAAGAATTTCCGCCTCGCCGCTTTCGGCCAGGGCCATAAATTCGTGGCTGCCCTTGCCGCCAATGGCGCCGCTGTCGGCTTCTACCGGGCGGAATCTCAAGCCGCAGCGATGGAAAATATTACTATATGCTTGATACATTGCCTGATAACTCGCATCCAAGCCGGCTTCGTCACGGTCAAAAGAATATAGATCCTTCATAATGAATTCCCTGCCCCGCATCAAGCCAAAACGGGGCCGCCGCTCATCCCGGAACTTGGTCTGGATCTGATAGAGTAGCTGGGGCAGCTGGCGATAGGAACGGGCTATATTTTTGACATTGAGGGTGATCATTTCCTCATGGGTGGGGGCCAGGCAAAAATCACGGCCATGACGGTCCTGCAGCCGCCACAGTTCGGCCCCATAGACCTGCCAGCGGCCGCTTTGCTGCCAAATCTCTGCCGGATGGGCCGTGGACATAAAAAGCTCCTGCCCGCCGGCGGCATCCATCTCTTCTCTGATAATTTGCATGATTTTTTTCATACTGCGCCAAGCCAGAGGCAGGTAGGTATAAATCCCAGCCGCCTCTTTATGGATCATCCCGGCCCGCAGCATCAATTTATGACTGATGATCTCCGCCTCGGCAGGTACTTCCCGCATAGTGGAGACGAATAACCGGCTTGCTCTCATGCTGTATCCTCCCTTGTATTTATGTCACATTACCTGAACTTTTATTATTTCTCGTTTTGGTTGAAATATCCTGCTTGGTAATTAGGAGTTAGGAGTTAGGAGTTAGGAATTGTTGATAAAACGCTCCGCGTTTTTTTTTATTGAATTAAAAGACTTTTTATTTTATGATTCTCAATAACTCCTAACTCCTAGTTCCTCTGCCGCTTCAATTAGAGCGTGAGCTAGCTGATGATTGGGATATTTCCCTACGATTTCCCCTCTGCAGAAAAGCAGGCCTTGTCCTTTGCCTCCTGCTATGCCCAGGTCGGCTTCGCGGGCTTCTCCCGGGCCGTTGACTGTGCAGCCCATTATGGCCAGACGTAAAGGCCGGGTGGGGGTAATGCCGGCAAAGTGTTCTTCTACTTGCCGGGAAATGCTTTCCACATCGATTTGGCAGCGGCCGCAAGTGGGGCAGGAAATGAAGGTGTAGCCTTCTTGCCTTAGTTCCAGGGCTTTTAATAGCTCTTTGGCCACAAAAATTTCCCGGACCGGGTCGCCGGTCAAGGAAATGCGTAAAGTATCGCCTATGCCCTCGCTCAGGAGAATAGAAAGGGCGGCGGCGGAACGAATGCTGCCCCTCTCAAAAGAACCGGCTTCGGTGAGGCCGATATGCAGGGGGTAATCTATTTTTTTTGCGATAAGGCGATAGGCTTGTACCATCAGTGGTAAGCGGGAGGATTTAAGAGATATCTTGATATTGGAGAAACTCTCCTCTTCCAGCAAAGCCACATGGCGCAAAGCGCTTTCCACCAGAGCTTCGGCTGTTGGGCCGCCATAGCGGGCAAGTAGATCTTTTTCCAGGGAGCCGCCATTGACTCCTATCCTTATGGAAATATTTTCCATTTTTGCTGCAGCCACTACTTCTTTTACCCGGATTTGACTGCCGATATTGCCGGGGTTTAGGCGCAGGCCATGGATGCCTCCGCGGATAGCCGCCAGAGCCAGGCGATGATCAAAATGAATATCCGCAATCAGAGGTAAGGGGCTGCGTTTTATCAGGGCAGGTAAGCTTTCCGCTGCCTCCATGTCTGGTACGGCTACCCGCACCAACTGGCAACCGGCTGCCGCCAGAGCTTTTATCTGAAGCAAAGTGGCCCCGGTATCTGCCGTTGGGGTATTGGTCATAGATTGGATAACAATGGGATTATCGCCGCCAATAGCCACATCACCAACATGGACGACATGGCTGAGACGGCGATAAAAAAGGCTAGTCATAAGCACTCCGTTTTCATAATATTTTTAATAATTCCTAATTCCGCCCTGAAGGCGCAGCCCCCTATCCGGTGAAGAGCCGGCGGATGTCGCTGAAGGTTATTACTATCATCAGGCCGAAAAGCAGCATCAGGCCTATGAAATGGACCATACCTTCCCGTTCCCGGTTAAAAGGCTTGCGGCGGATGCCTTCCGCCGCCAAAAAGACCAGGCGGCAGCCGTCCAAAGCCGGCAGAGGCAAAAGATTGACTACGGCCAGATTGACGCTTAATATACCCAAGATACCCAAAATATTTTGCCAGCCGGTGCGGACAGTTTCCCGGACAATATTGATTATGCCCACAGGGCCCGCTACATCCGGAGCCACTTTTCCGGTTATCATCTGAACCAGACCGACCAGGATCGTTTTGGTAAATATATAGGATTGGGTCACTCCCAGTCCCATGGCGGCAAAAAGACCGGGCTGTTCTGTGGAGGCAGTGATGCCGATACGCCAGCGATTAGCCTCTTCGTCAAAAAAGGGCTTTACTGCGATGTCCTGCTCCTGGCCTTGCCTCTGGATCGTCATATTCAATGACTCGCCGGGTGTGGCTGAGACCTGGTGGTTGATTTCTGTTACAATGCCGCTCCAGCTGGCCACCGACGCCCCATTGATTGCCAAAACTCTATCCCCGGCCAGGAGGCCGGCTTGCTGAGCAGGGTCTCCTGACGTTACATCGCCTATTATATTGGCGTCGCTCATTATCCCCATACTCATAAATACAATGGCAAAAACAATCATTGCCGTAACAAAGTTCATCAAAGGGCCGGCAAAAATCACTGTCATCCGCCGCCAGACGGGCTTTCTGGAAAATGAGCGGGGGTCGTCGTCAGCCTCATCCTCGCCTTTCATCAGGCAAGAACCGCCAATGGGAAAAGCCCGCAATGAATAGAGGGTTTCTCCATTTTTCCCCCGGCGGGAGAGAAGTTTGGGCCCCATGCCCATATTGAATTCCTTAACATAAATGCCGTTAAGCTTGGCTGCGGTAAAGTGACCCAGCTCGTGGGTGAAAATGAGAATGCTAAAAACCAGAACTGCTACTAGAATGCCGATTACGTTTATCATAATTGCCTCCTTTTTTAAGTGTGGTGTATGGAGAGTGGAGAGTGGAGTGTGAAGTGTGGAGTTTAAAAAGAATACTTCTATAGTTATTAGTTTGTCGTTTTGGATTTCATTTATTATTGGCTATAAATTCTCTTGTTTCTTGATCTGTTGTTAGAATATCTTCTAAGGTGGGTTGTTGTTTGTTTTCTGTTCTGGTTAGGGCTTTTTCTATTTTCTGTGGTATTTGGCCGAAGCTGATTTTTTCTGCTAGGAAGGCGGCTGCCAGTTCTTCGTTGGCGGCGTTGAAAACGGTGGGGGAGAGGCCGCCTGCCCGGCCTGCCTCATAAGCCAGGCCCAGACAAGGGAAACGTCCCAAATCCGGCTTGGCAAAAGTCAGTTTGCCCAAGGCAGCTAAATCAAGGCGGGGCCAGCTGCCCGCCCGGCGCCGGGGATAGGTGAGGGCATATTGAATGGGGATACGCATATCGCTCTTGCCTAAATGGGCCAGCAAAGAGCCGTCCGCATACCGGACTAGGGAGTGGATCACGCTCTCGGGATGGATAACTACTTCTATTGTATCATAGTCCCGGCCAAAAAGCCAGTGGGCCTCAATTACCTCCAGACCTTTATTGGCCAGGGAGGCGGAATCGATGCTGATTTTGGGGCCCATATTCCAGGTAGGGTGCTTCAGAGCCTGATCCCGGGTGGCGTTGGCAATATTCTCCTGAGGCCAGTTATAAAAAGGCCCTCCGGAAGCGGTTAGGATCAGGCTTTCCACCGCTTTCGGGTCATCTTCCAGGCATTGAAAAATTGCCGAATGCTCGCTGTCAACCGGCAAAAAATTGATGCCTTTGGCTGCAACCAGGGGCATAACCAGGCTGCCGGCTGCCACCAAAACTTCCTTGTTGGCAAAAGCGATATCTTTACCCGCTTCTATGGCGGCTATGACCGGCAGTAAACCGGCAATCCCGGAAACTGCCGCCACCACCAGGTCCGCCCGGGGCCAAGCTGCCGCAGCAACAATAGCTTCATCCCCGGCGATAATTTCCCCGGAAAAGCCCGGCAGCAAACTTTTTAACTGGAAATATTTACCAGCATTAGCCAAAGCCAGCACTTCCGGCTGATAGAGCCTAGCCTGCTCTGCCAACAACTCCGCATTGCCCCCGGCAGCCAGAGCAACAACCCTCATCTCCTCAGGGAAGTTATCGATCACTTGCAAAGCTTGCCGGCCAATTGAACCGGTTGATCCTAGGATAGTTATATTTTTCATGTAGCTTATTCTCGCCTATCGTCTGATCTCTATGTCATCTGTCAATTGATTTAGACCTTTGCCAGGCCAGGATTAAGGCCAGTAAAATAGGACCTAACGCCAGGCCTATTACGCCGAAAAGCTGGAGGCCGACAAAGAGGGCGGCTAAAGAGGCCAGGGGATGGAGGCCGATCCGGTCGCCTACAATTTTGGGTTCTATTAAATTACGAATAATAATCACGATAGCATATAAAATCAAGAGGCCGAAACCCAGGAAATAGTTGCCTTGGATCAAAGACCAAATCAACCAGGGCACGATAATTGTGCCGGGTCCCAGGATGGGTAAAATATCACAAAGGCCGGTAAGCAGGCCCAAGCCTATGGCGCCTTCTACCCCTAAAATGGCATAACCGATAATACAAATCAAAGTGGTGATGCTGATCAGAAACAAAACAGCCCGGCAATAACCTCCCACAATATTGCAAAAAGCCAAATAGGTTTTGCCGACCCTTTGCCGGTGTTTTTGGGGGATAAGATTGAGAGCCTGCTTTTGTAGTTTTTCCCCGTCCCGGCACCAGAAAAATAAGGCCACCAGAAAAATTATCGCAAATAAAAAAAGGCCCGGTACTGACTGGACAAAACTGACTGTGCCGCTCAAAAAACGGTTGAGCCAGTTTCCCATTGAATCCACCCAGGAGAGGAGCCAATCCTGGATTTTTGCCAGATTGGCCGGACCCAGATCCAGGCGTTGATACCAATCCAAAAGCCAATAATAAAAATCAGTCACAGAATTTCGCAATTGGGGAAAGCTTTCCGAAAGGCCGGCAATTTCCGATATCAAGCGGGAAATTATCAAGGAAAGAAAAGCCCCCGCCAGGGTAAAAAACGCCAAAATAACCCCAAAAACCGCCAACCCCCGGGGGAAACGCAGACGTTTTTGCAAAAAATCGATCAAAGGCCTAACGAGCAGCCCAACCAGCCAGGCCAAGACAAAGGGCATGGCAATGAAGCTAAGGATCGAGAAAACCTGACGCAAAGCCGGCATAGCAAAATAGTATATCAACAAAAACAGGCCCAGTCCCAGCAGAATCAAGGCAACTTTCAGCAATGAATCTATTAATTTTTCCCTAGGCCAACGAAACATAAAAACAACCTCCAGCCCTCATCCTCCCCCTAACCCGGACAAGCCGGAGTGTTGAGTTTTGAGTGATGAGTTTTGAGTAGGAGCAGGAATACGGCGGCACGAAAATTTTGCCATTTTACGCAGAATTTCGGGAGTAAGTACCTATATAAAGTTCAGTTTATGCTCAAAAAATGAAAAACAAGGTAGAGTAGGGGAGCGGCCAGCAGCATGCTGTCGAAGCGGTCCAGAATACCTCCATGCCCCGGCAGGATATTGCCGGAATTCTTGACCCCGGCCCAGCGTTTAAGCGATGATTCCAGCAAATCCCCCATCTGGCCCACAAGAGAAACAGCCAAAGCAATCAGGAGCAGCTGCCACCAGTGCCAAGGCAAATCAACAGCAAAGCCGCTATAGATCAGGGTACCCAGCAATGCTAAAGCCAGGCCGCCGATACTGCCCTCAAGGGTTTTATTGGGGCTGATATTCTGGGCCAGGGGGCGTTTGCCAAATGCAGAACCGATAAAATAGGCGCCGATATCCGTACCCCAAACTATGATCAATAATAAGAGCAGCAGAGAAAAACCGCCTTGAAAACGAAGCAGGACCATTGAGGCAAAACCCAGGCCGATATAATAACAGCCGGCCAAATAGAGGCAAAACTGATTCCAGGCTACCGAGTTGGCCATAGCCCAAGCCATCATCCCCAAAAATACCAGCAGGGGCGCAAAAAGCGCCAAAAAACCGCCAGCCACATTGCCGGAAAGTGTTAATACTGCAGTGGAAGCCAGCAAAAGATATATTGGAACCCCTTCTGATTGCCGGCCGATCAGACCGGCATATTCATAGGCTGCCACGGCTGCCGTAACAGCCACGGCAATGGCAAAGAGCACTTCGCCGCAATAACCAAAAAATAAAAGCAAAGCCCCGCCGATCACCCCGGAAATAATTCTCTTAACCATAAAATTTTCCTCGCTTCTATTGTCATTGTCAATTGACAATTGTCAATTGTCAATTGTCAATTGTCAATTGTCAATTGTCCATACCGCCGCTCCCGGCGCTGATAGGCGGCAATGGCTGCTTGCAGATCTTTTTTGCCGAAATCCGGCCAGAAAATGTCCGTATAATAGAATTCCGTATAGGCAGATTGCCAAAGCAGGAAATTGCTGATCCTTTGCTCTCCGGAAGGGCGGATCATAAGATCGGGGTCTATCTGCCCTGAGGTATACAAGGCGGAGGCAAATCTTTCTTCGTCAATATCTTGAGGATCCAAACAGCCAGTAGCCGCTTGAGCTGCCAAAATCCGGGCAGCTGTCACAATTTCCCGGCGGGAGCTGTAGCTGATGGCTATGTTAAATATCATATCGGAATTGGCGGCAGTATGGCTGACAGCCTGCTCTATCCGGGCCCTTACCTGCAGCGGCAGATAATCCAGTTCCCCGATAGGGTTGATTCTGATACCCTGACGGTGTAAATTCTCCTCTTCTTTGTCCAGATATTCCACAACTAAATTCATCAGAAAATCTACTTCCTCCCGAGGCCGTTTCCAGTTTTCCAGGGAGAAAGCATAAACAGTAAGAATTTCCACATTTAGCTCCCGGCACAGCTCCACAGATTGGCGCAGGGCATCCATACCATGGCGATGGCCCAGATGACGCAAAAGGCCCCGCCTTTGAGCCCAACGGCCATTGCCATCCATAATAATAGCAATATGGCGAGGCAGCTGTAAAGGCTCCGGATGGATTTTATTATTATTCTGCTTTACCACCATTGTACCTCAATTCAGATGCCGGAGGTCGGAAGTCGGAAAAACTGGTTTTTGCTTCAATGTTTGCGAAGCAAAACCTAACCCCTTCTTACTTCTGACTTCTTATTTCTGACTACTGATATTTACTGTCCATCCGAATTCATCCTTCAGCTTGCCCCATTGGATGCCGGTCAGGGTATCGTAGATTTTTTGGGTCAGAGGGCCTATTTGACCGTTGCTGATAGCCACTTTTTCACCGTGTATGTTCAATTCGCCTATCGGCGAAATGACTGCTGCCGTGCCGGTACCGAAGGCTTCTTCTAATGTGCCGGTTTGGATCGCCTGCTGCAATTCGGTCAGGGTGATCTTGCGCTCTTCTGTCGGAATATTCCAGGATTGTAATATTTTAAGCACGGAATCCCTGGTAATACCGGGCAGAATAGTGCCGGAAGAAAGCTCCGGCGTCAGTATCCGCCCGTTTACTTTGAACATCACATTCATGGTGCCCACTTCATCAATATACTTGCGTTCGGCGCCATCCAGCCACATCACCTGGGAATAACCCATTTCCTTGGCTTTGTATTGAGCTGCTAGGCTAGCCGCATAGTTGCCGCCGCATTTGCAGAAACCGGTGCCGCCCCTGACCGAGCGCACATATTCCTCTTCCACATATATTTTCACCGGATTCAATCCTTCGGGATAATAAGCGCCCACCGGCGAAAGGATAACAATAAACTGATAATCAGCGGAGCGTCTTACGCCCAGCACCCCTTCAGTGGCAATGACTAGAGGGCGGATATAAAGTGAGGTATCCGGTAATTTCGGCACCCAGTGTTTGTCTATGCCTACCAATTCTTTTATTGCCTGGACAAAATATTCCACCGGCAGTTCGGGCATACACAGGCGTACTGAAGAATTGTTGATGCGCTGCGCATTGGCTTCAGGTCTAAAGAGCAGTATTTGATCGTCCCCTGCATAATAGGCTTTTAATCCTTCAAATACTTCCGCCCCATAATGCAGCACTATCGCGGCGGGGTCCAAAGCCAGCGGCGCATAGGGCACTATGCGCGGGTCATACCAGCCCCGCCCCTCATGATAATCCATAATGAACATATGGTCGGTAGTGAATGCGCCAAAACCCAGATTATTCCAGTCTGGCGCCGGTTTAGGATTGGTAGTGAGTGTTTTTGTTATCTGCATTTTTCTCCTCCTAAAATAATTAATAATATTTCAGCATGCAAATCGCTTCCTTCATAAATATATAATAGCCTAAATATGCTAATAATTCAAGTGCCTGGGGGAAAATTTTCTCCAATAATAACTAAAACTGCCTCTTTAACTCTCTCCATCCACCGATTGGCTTCTTCCTCGCTTGTTCCGCTGCCGGAAAAATAGCATTTTACTTTGTCTTCTGTGCCGGAAGGGCGAATCAGGCAGCTGTGACCGCCTTCAAAATTAAGAGCCAGCATTTGGGCTTGGGGGCGGTGGCAATTGTGGCCATGATCTCCCGGATTGAAACCTTGACGGTAATCCTCAACCGAGGCCAGGCGTAATTCTCCGCTAAAATTGTTTTCCTTGGCCAATCGGTCCATGGCAAAGGTGGCTTTTTCCCGGGACAGGTCCAGGTTAACTGTGCTTTCACCATACCAGCCATATTGCGAAGACAGCTCCTGCCAGCGCTGATAAAGGGTTTTCCCTTTACGCAGCCAATAAAGGGCCATCTCTGCTGTAAGGGCCGCCGCCTGCACCGCATCTTTATCCCGGGAGAGATTGCCGAAAAGATAGCCGCAGCTTTCCTCATAACCGAAGAAGAAAGATCTTTTTTCTGCCAGATCACCTATGAATTTGAAGCCTGTCAAAGTCTGCAGTACGGGCAAACCCCGCTGATGGGCGATGTCTTGAGCCAATCGCCCGGAAACGATACTGGTAATCAAAGCGCTGTCTTTTGCTTCCGGGGAATTTTCCAGAAGATAATCAACCATAAGGGCAGCTATTTGATTGCCGCTCAGCAGCTGCCAATTACCTTCTACCGGCGTCATTACCCCCAGACGGTCGGCATCGGCATCGGTAGCCATAATCAAGCGGGCCCCGACCTTGCCTGCCAGCTCTAATGCCTCCCAGTAAACACTTTCCTCCTCCGGGTTAGGAGAGACTAAATTGCCAAAAGTCGGATGGGGCTGCATTTGGAGAAAATAGGAGCGAAAGAAGCCTTGCTTTTGTAAAGCCTGCTCTATCAAATTAGCCCCGCTGCCATACAAAGGGGTAAAGACTATAGGTAATTCCTGGCCATGACGGTGTCCCAGGCCATGATTTGGCAGGCCGGCCAGCATATCCATGAGATATTGGCTCTCCAGTTCCTCGCTGATCCAGTGAAAAGCGGGATGGTTTTCTATTTGTAAGTGCGGCAATTCCGGCAGCTGGGGTTCGCCGGCAATCAGGGCGCTTACTGCCGAGGACTCCTCCGGCAAGAGCTGTACCCCCCGCCGGTCATAGCATTTGTAACCGTTATGGTTACCGGGATTATGGCTGGCGGTGATCACCACGCCCCAGCCCAGGCCCAGCTGGCGTACGGCATAAGATAGCAGGGGAGTGGGGGTGGTTTTTGGAAAAAGATATACCTCAAGACCCTGCTCCAAAAAGCTGGCGGCAGCCATCCGGGCAAAACCGGCGGAGCTTTCCCGAGTATCATAAGCTATGCCTACCCGGCGAGGGGCGTCACAAGTCAGAATATAACGGGCAAAACCCCGGCTGGCCCGGCAAATACTAAAACTGTTAAGCCGTCCGGGGCCCCAGCCTACCTTGCCCCTGAGTCCTGCAGTACCAAAACTCAAAGGATCGCCAAAGGCTTCCTTGATCTCGCTGCCATCCATCATAGCCAGCTGACTTGCGGCATCCGGCTGATTGCTGCTCAAATACTGTAACCAGGAATGATATTGATCATGATAATTCATACGCTTCTCCTTTTTAGCCCCAAAACTATTCACTGCAAAAGGCAGGAAATACCGTTGGTTGTCTTAGATACTCATGGTTATTCTATGCAATTAATGTAATTTATATACAAGTAGGGAGTAGACAAAACAGGGGATATCTGATGGATTTTCAGATATCCCCTGTTTTAAGAAAACACTCTACTCCCTACTCCGGGTAAACCGGATACCTTGAAGGGGTGAGTATGTGTAGACGTTCAGCTAATGGTTGCGTTTTCCAGGGCAGACACAGGGGTCTGCCCCTACAGTTTTGCCATTTTACGTAGAATTTTAGCACCTATAGGACGCAAAGTGTCAATAAAAACAAGAATTTAATAAATGAAAAGCGTCTTTTGCCTAGCTGGCCTTTGCTGTGCAAAGTCACAGCTAATGCACAATGTCGCGCTTTTCTACACACTCTGTCCTCTGACTTCCGGCCTCTTGCGGGCAAAGCCCGCTTTAGTAGCTTACGAACTCGTTTCGTA
>WRHF01000075.1 GCA_009783415.1 Clostridiales bacterium | reverse complement strand
GACCTTCGATAGTACCTGCAAACAAGCATGCATCCCACTCGCCTACACTATGTCCGGTATAAATATCAGCCTCTACACCGAGCTTTCTAAGCCCCTCCTGGCTCAACCATTTTGCATGGTGTATCCTTTGAACGATCTTGTCCACTTCATCAATCTCAGCCATACCCGAGAGTAATTCATCCATGGAGGGCAAATCAAGTAGTCTGCTTATACTGTCAACTTCTGCTTCCCATTCACTGACAAAACCCGGAAACATATAGACGATTTTGCCGCCGTTTGCTAATACAGACCGGTTGCTAAACCAGATATCCAACTTGCCCCGGCAGGGCTTGTCCTCTTCGACAACGGCTATAGCTTGATTGACGCGCGATTCATCCGGGTCAAACAATACCAGGCGGTAAGAGCCGCCGGTATCGGTGAAATCCCCTCTTTTAAGCTTTTCGATAAGCTCGGGACCGTTAGGCGCAGAGATCATCAATGCTTCACCCAAATAAGGCTTGGGCCGCACCCAGGGCGTGCCGGCAGGGGGCTCATAGGCGGTCATGATAGCATGAGCATTGATCCCGCCAAAACCAAAAGCATTTACCCCTGCTATAAGCGGTATTTTCTCCCCGTCCCAATCGATCAGTTCCTGGGGCGGCATAAAACGCGATTCGAACATGGCAGGTTGGGGCTTCTCGCAGTGCAATGTCGGCGGGATCTTGCGCCAATAAAGTGAGAGCGCGGTTTTGATCATCCCGATCATACCGGCCGCCGGCATCGCATGCCCGATATTGGACTTGACCGAGCCTACATAGGCGCGGGGACGGGTATTATCTCCAAAAAAGGATTTTAAGGTGGCAAGTTCTGTCTTATCGCCCACGATTGTCCCTGTACCATGAGCTTCGACATATCCGATTTTATCAGGATCCATGCCTGCCAAATTCCAGGTCCGCTCCAGCAGCCTCTTTTGCCCCTCAACTGAAGTCACCATTACATGAGTAGAAGCGCCGTCGCTGGAAACAGCTGTTTCTTTGATTACCGAGTAGATCCGGTCCCCGTCCTCAATGGCTTTACGCAGTGTTTTCAGAACCACAAAACCGCCGCCTTGTCCGATCAAAAGACCGTCGGCATCTTCGCTGAAGGGGGCGATCACTTGCCTGCGCGACAGGGCTCCGAGCAAATTAAAGGTTCCCCAAAACATAGCGCTGTGCGCGGCATGCATCCCTCCGGCTATCGCTATATCACATTGACCGCTGCGGAGCAAATTGATCGAATGATTGATCGCCACGATCCCGCTGGCACAGGCGGCATCAAGCATATAAGCCGGACCGTGCATATCGAAACGGTTGGCCACCAGCGAAGCAATCAGGTTCGGCATAGTGCCTATGGCCATATCGGCATTGTATTGACCGTGCTTGGATTGATAGGCATCTCTGATTTTATCCAAATCCTCCTCGGTCAACCCCGGCAGCATGCTCTTAAGCAAAGCTGTGATCTGCCGCGATGTTTGCATTATTTCTATTACCCGCATCTGAACGAGGCTGCTGAAGTTGCCTTTGCCAATGATAATACTGCCTTTTTGCAGCGAGATCCCCTTTTTAAAGACTCCGGCATCGATCAGCGCATGCTCTACTCCCATTAAAGAGAGCAACTGTTCCGGGTCGATCCCGCCTGCAGAAATCGGCATAATACCGTATCTGAGCGGATCAACCTTGATCGATCCCTTAAAAAAACCACCCTTCTTGCAGTAAAAACGGTCTATGGCATTGGGAGTGCCTTCAAAATGATAGGCATCAATAACACCCTCCGGCGCTTCCGAAATAAAGTCGCCGCCTTGGGCGATCCCCTGCCAAAACTCATCTACAGAATCTCCTGCAGGACAGCATATGGAAATGCCGACAAGGGCAATATCCTGGTTATCCATATATTCTTGTCCCCCCTTGTGATTAATTGTCATCCCCGAAAAACTGTTCCAAAAGATCCGTCACAGCTTTTTCCTCGATTGCCATCGCCACAACATTGGCTTCATTCCCATACACCAATTCTTCCGCAAAGAATTCGCTGCCCAGATCCAACTCAATGAGGGAGATCCCTCTTCTGTTGAACTCCATCTCCAGGCTGTCGCTGACCATGCCGGCGCCCCTCCAGGGACCCCAGTTGAAAGCGGTTACTTTTAATTCCGGATATTGCTTTTTCAAAACCCTCGCCGCGTTATCCAAGGCACTGTTCCCCGCCGCATAGTCGCATTGACCAAAACTGCCGAAAGCAGAAGCCATACTGCTGAATAATACGAGCAGCTTCAGGTCGGGAAGTAATTTTTCGATCACCGTCATCAACGGAGCTGTTTTTACATCATAGACCCGGGCAAAAGATTCGGCTTCCTTGTCACAGAAGCGCTTGTCTTCCAAAATACCTGCGGCATGGAGGACAGCGTCGATTTTCCCGTATTCGCTCTTGATTTGGGCCAGCAGTTCACTGAAAGCCTCTGCATCGGTCAGGTCGGTCCATTTGTATTCGACTTTTCCTCCGGCCTGCTCAATGCGTTCCAGGGCCGCGCCTATCTGGTTGTCTTTAAATATGCTCTTGGCTTTGGCTTCGATTTCTCTGGGGTTTTTGACATCTTCATGTTCAATCAAATATTTACGGACCTCATCAACACTCTGCAGCCCCTTATACTCCTCATTTCCTTCCTGAGGGGGCAAGCGGTCGATCAATATGTAATGACAGGGATTATCTCGTGCTATCCGCTGGGCAATATGCGGGGTAATACCTCCGGTGCCGCCCAAAACAACAACCACCGAATCCTCAGCCAAGACAGCAGCCGGCAGGCCGGCATCTTTATTCACCGGATTGACTTGGGGGATCAGGCAGCAGCGTTCTTTATCTCTGTAGAACAGTTCGTACTGGGCATTGACTGCTGTCAATTCGTCTATGGCAATATCCGCAAAGTTTTCGGGGTCAAAAGGCGTCTCAAACTGTACAGTGCAAAAACGTTTGCCGGGATATTCATGGGAAAGAGTTTTCAGGAAACCGGAGAAGCCCTCGGGGATACCGAACCTTCCCCACGTTTCCTCATAAACCGCAGACTGAAGCAAAGAGCCGCAGGTATCGTCAAAGACAAACAAGCGCTGCAATTTATCCATGTCCATGGCTTTGAGCAGTTTGAATAAATCCGGAACAGCATAGCGCCGCGTCCCGGCTGCCGAATTTATCAGAACTATTCCCTCGCAGCCGGATAAATCAGGTGAATCATCAAGATTGACGATCCGGGCAACCCCGCCCAAAGCCTGCAAAGCTTCGGCAACTTTTGCGGCAAGGCCGCTGCCGTCATCAGGCAGGACAAAGTTTTTCTCTGCTATCAGGCTTTCATCCTTTTCCATCAGCGGGAAAGCTGTTTCTACATAAGTCAGACGGGTAATACCCATCGCCTTTGAGGGAAGAGCATCACTGAAATCGTTGACAAGCTGCGCGCTCACTACTTCTTGCTCGCCTCCGCCCGAAAGCTCACCGGCAGCGGCGGCCCGGCCCAATTCCTCGACCCATTCAGTCAAATCTCTGAATTTTTTCACGGAGATGATTTTTTCAAAATAAACTTCCATCCCCTCTTCGCCTTCGGGCATTTTGACCCGGTTGCGCAGGCCGCCGACGATTTCCATCTTCTTGATGGAGTCGATGGAAAGATCCGCTTCCAAATCCGTGTCAAGGGTCAGCATACTGGTGGGGTATCCCGTTTTTTCGCTGACGATCTCAAAAATCATATCTGTGATTTGCTCTGTGCTCATTGAGGCAATATCAAGCAAATCATCGCCTTCTTCGCCGGGTTCCTCAATCTCAACCTCTACCGGAACTTCAGTTACCGGAGAGTCTGATGTCACAAACTGCCGCCTGGGTACCTCTCCCCGGGGAGCTATTTCGGGAGCGCCCAGATAGCCCAGCATCACATCCCTTTGATCCTGGATCACCGCATTCATATTATCCAGATACAACATCATGATCTGATCAAGGCTTGCCCCCAAGTCGCCCGACTTAGCCAAGGCAGCCCTAAACCAATCGGATAAAGCCGCTTGCGAAGCCGCGGCTGCTTCGCCGTTTTCCGGCACGGCGGCCCGTCCGTCAATATTAAAGATCAGGCCCTTTTTGGCATTTGCCTGCGGCTCATCCAGATTGAGCTCCACAGGATCTCTGTCACGGAATAATTCGTCCATTTTTATCATCCTCCCGGTAGCAATATATTTGGCGAAACCCTGCAGCAAGAAGGTAATGCCATTCTCGCCGCTTTGTTCCATATGAATAAAGGCGCTCTCTTTATTTTTGAGAATTCCGGAGGCAAGCTTGATCAAAGCTCCTCCCGGCCCGGCCTCAATAAAGACATTGACCCCATCCGCGCTCATATTCTCTATTTCTTCCACAAAACGGACCGGATTAACAAGATGATCCGCCAGGCGCTTTTTGATTTCCTCAGCCGCAAGAGGATAATTTTTTGCATCCGTATTAGACATAACAGGCAGCCTGGGCTCATTGATTTCCAAATCCTCCAATGCTTTTGCAAAGCCTTGATCTGCTCCTTCAAGGAGCGGGCTATGGAAAGCACAGGCTACATTCAGTTCATTGCAGGATACACCGGCCTTTTCTGCTTTTGCCAAAAAGGCCTCCAGGCCGGCAGAAGTTGCCGCAACCACAGTTTGCCTTGGGGTATTGAAATTGACGGGCCAGACTTCATCCTCCCCTTCAAGCAGCTTGTCCAGGGTTTCCTTATCGGTAAAGACCGCAGCCATCCGGCCCTTGTCAGCTTTGATAGCATTTAAAATGGCTTCGGCCCGGGCTCTGCTTAGTGAAACAAGATCCTCCCCGGCAATGGCGCCGGCATAGCAAAGTGCCGGAAGTTCCCCATAACTGTGACCGGCTACCAGATCCGGTTTTATGCCAAAACTTTCCAAAAGCTCGGCCATCGCTAAATCAACGATCCCCAGAAGAGGCTGAGCATTGCGGGTATCAGTGATCTCATCGCGCTGAGCTTTTTTCTGAGCATCCGTAAAGACCGTTTGGGGGAAAAGGATCCCTTCATAACCGGGAGCATCAGCTAAGAGCCGGCGCATCCGGGGAAATACCGTAAAGAGATCCGCCGCCATATTAAGGCGCTGACTGCCCTGCCCTGTGAAGAGGAAAGCAACTTTTCCGGGAAGGGGGTTCAAGCGGTGAATAAAATCATGATCCCCACCTGCCCGGGCTTTATCGATCAGGGTCAAGAGCTCTTCCCGGCTTCCGGCAACAAGGGCATACTGGATAGGCTTGCCTTCAGCACGCAGAGCAAGGCTGTAAGCAATATCGATCAGACGCAATTTATTATTGATCCCAAGCATATTTCCAATATTTTCCATTAAACCTTGCGCTTCTTCAGGGCTTTCACCTGCAAAGACAAAAAGCTCTGCCGGCCAGGACTTGAGAACCAGATCCGGCCTTTCCAGGGGATAATTCTCGACAATGGCATGAAAATTGGTACCGCCAAAGCCAAAAGCGCTGATCCCGGCAATCCGGCGCTCTTCCTGCCAATAGCCCGCTTTTTCCGTCCGGAAATGGAAGGGGCTGCTGGGCGCATAGACCTTGTTCGGCTTTTTCAGATGCAAGGTAGGCGGCAGGACCCCGTGGCGGACACAATAAACAGCTTTGATCAAACCGGCCACCCCTGCGGTGCATTTTGTATGGCCGATCGAAGATTTCAGCGAACCCAGGGCTATCCGGCCCGGCCGGGTCCCATCTTCTGCAAAGACATGGTTTAGGGCCTGCAATTCGGTTCTGTCCCCTACTACCGTCCCTGTCCCGTGGGATTCGAGAAAACCGACCTGGCTGGGACTTATGCCCGCGCCTTCATAGGTACGCTCAAGGGCCATGATCTGCCCGCGTTTACTGGGGGCAGTCAGTCCCAGGCTCTTTCCGTCGCTGCTGCCGCCGACCCCTTTGATGACGGCATATATTTTATCCCCGTCCGCTTCGGCATCCTCAAGCCTTTTGAGGATAACGGCGGCAATGCCTTCGGAAATCGCAATACCGTCGGCATCAACGTCAAAAGTAGCACAGCGGCCTTTTCCGGACAGGGCATAGGTGCTGCCAAAAACCAGAAAATCACTGATCCCGTTATGCAGATCCGCCCCGCCCATTATTACCATATTTGCCTTGCCCGAGCGCAGTTCGCTGACTGCAATATCAAGTGATGCCAAAGAAGTGGCGCAGGCCGCGTCAACGGTATAGTTATGGCCGCCGGTATTAAGCCTGTTGGAAATCCGTCCGGAAATAACATTACTTAAAACACCCGGGAAAGAATCCTCCGTCAGGCGGGGCATGATCTCGCCTACTTCTTTTGGTATCTCTCCCAAAAGCTCCATAAGGGTCATTCTGGTCCCGTATTCTTTGGCAAGTTCACCGGCGCCCTGAGCCCCGAAAATAACCGCGGTTTCATCCAGATCCGCTTTGGCAAGATCCGTAAATCCGGCATCTTCCAAAGCCCGTTTCGCTACCAAAAGGCTGAGGAGCTGAACCGGCTCTATTGATGATATGGACTGGGGCGTGATCCCGAATTCCAAGGCATCAAAATCCGATTTGCCGATAAATCCGCCCCATTTGGAAATCACATGATCCGTATCCTTGGCGCCCGGATCAAAGAAAATATCAACGGGCCAGCGATCCTTGGGTACTTCCGTAATACAGTCGGTCCCGAATAAAGTATTGCGCCAGAACTCATCCACATTTTCCGCTCCCGGAAAGATGCCGGCCATGCCGATTACGGCGATATCCGCCGGGGCTGTTTCGTCATTGGCATATTCCGGCAAAGTGATTTCCGCCAGCATTTGCCGGCTGCCCTCAATAATATTTTGATGCAAATCTGCTATTGTCGTAGTTTTATCCATCAGAGCCGTTACGGCCCCTGTCATATAAAGCCCTTGTTTTTGCTGTTCTTTCGGAGGCAGGGGAATAAATTTATCCTCAGCAAAACCCATTCCCTTGGCGGCGATACGCAACCGGCCCAGATTCAAAGCCTCCAGGGCCTTGATCATCTCTATGGAATCCGCACCCTCACTTTCTATCCGGGCTTTTTCTTCCAGGAAATAGTCCGTAAAGGGATTGGGGATGCAGCGGGTTTCCTGTCCGGCGCCGGATTTCAGCAGCAAGGTTTGATTTTTTTCGATCAGCAGTTTTTGATAATCTTTTGTAATTGCCTTCTCTTTGACCGCTTCCTTGGTATAAAGATATGCTGTTCCGCATTGGATACCGGCTTTGAGATCCCGGGCTGAAAGAGGCCCTGTCATGACCCGGACAAAAGCAGCCGAAAGAGCATCATGGATACCGCCGGCAAAAATAGCCGTCAAATTGGTAATATTTTCCATTTTTAATAAGGCATTGATCTGTTTTTCCCAAAGCACGGAAGAAAAGAGGGGGCCCACATGCCCGCCGCTTTCCCGCCCCTCGAAAATAAAGGCGGCGGAACCCTCGTTCAGGAACATATCAAGCAAGCCGGTAGATGGCGCATGCAGCAATACTTTGATCCCAGCCTGCTCAAAGACGGCCCCTTGACCGGGGCGGCCTCCGGCAATCAGGATAAATTGAGGCTTGGCTTCAATTATCAGTTTTGTTTGCTCCTCCAGGGTTTGGGGAAAAGCAAAACCCAGTATACCTACGCCCCAAGGCTTGTCCCCCATAGCCGCCGCCGTTTCCGCCAGCATTTTTTCCGCTGTTTCCCCTACCTCCATGCTCATAGCCAAAATAGGCAGGGCGCCTCCCTGTGCCACGCTCCGGAGGAAACCGGGCATATCGCTGATCCGGGCCATTGGTCCTTGGACCAGGGGATAACCCGTCCCCAGGCTTTGCGCCGTTTCTCCGTCCGCCGCAAAAGTATCCCTGATCCGGGCTTGTTTGAGATGGGTGGAAGCTGCCCGCTCCAAAGCGCGCACCAATTGCTTTAATCTTTTATATTCGGAGGCAAGATCTCCGGCTAAAACGATATCCTGCCCCAAAGGCAATATCTCACTTTCACCTGTAGCCAGCCGCCCTAATAATTCGGCGGGATCGCTTAACTCTCCCGGTTCATTTGCCCCGAACGGAACATGATAGCGGTAGCCGCCGCAGCTGCGGATCTCCGTCCCGGATAATTTGCCGAGTGCTGTCTTGCGGTCTTGGGCAAGGCCGCATTCGGGAAATAAAGCCACCTGAGAGTCCAAGACAACACCTGCCGCTCCCAAGGCCAGATATGCCGCCGCCCCATGAACGCCTATGCCGCCTTGAACTAATACTGCCGTCCCCTGCTCAAGGCATGCCGGAAGTACTTTTTGAAAGAGAATAAAAGAGGATTCCTCACCGCAAAAGCCGGCGCCTTCGGCGCCCTTGATGATCAGGGTCTTAGCCCCGGCGGCCAAAGCCTCTTCCGCCTCAAAAGCCGTTTTTACCTGCCAGATGATTTCGGCCTTCGTCCTTTTTGGCGGCTTTTCGCCCCAGGGCAGGATGATTTTTGCCACATTGGCGGGAAGCTTGATCTTCCGGTCTATCTTATCTGCCAGGGCTACTCCGAATTTTTCCACTCTTAAAGCCAGCTCACTGACTGCCGCCTCCGCTACTGCTTGATTGTGACCCAAATGCAGTACAGGAAAAGCACCTGCCTTTGCAGCAGCAGAAGCAAGACCAACATCAGGCCTTTCAAAAGGGGTAACAATCCAAGTTTGCCTTTTCTTAATAATTTTTTCTCCCATAACAACATTTTCCTTTCCAAATCAGATATTCTTATTTAGTAGCTTTAGAAACTTACTCCCTAGTATTATTCAACACTTTTCATGCTCTCTATCATATCGATTTTGCGCAGGCGGAAACCCATGATCCAATTAACCAGCAAGGTAAAGGCGATGGTCATCAAATAGCTCCAGAAATAGCTCAAAAAAGAGGTTTCCCGGCTGAAAACGATCATGTCCACTTCCGCATTGGTGATAACAAATCTGAAAAGCGCCACTCCCAAAAAGAGTCCCAAAAACGCCCCAAATATTGAAAGAAAAAGCGTCTCCCGGTTGATATACTGCGCCGCCTCCCGTTCATGAAAGCCAAGCACCTTGATGGTCGCTATTTCCCGGCGGCGTTCCTCCACATTGATATCGGAAAGGGAGAAAAGCACAACAAAGGCCAAGGCGGCGGCGGACAGAAGCAAGACGATCACAATATATCCCATAGCGCCCTCCAAATCTGTTGATTCAGCCCGGATGTCATCCAAATAACGGAAGCTCATCAACCCGTCAAGAGATAATAATGCTGCGGCTAATTCCACCCTGTCCGTACCCGGCATCAGATTGCCATGCAGGGAACTTGCCTCCGGTTCCTCACCAAAAAGAAGAGTATAGGCGGCAGGGGACAAATAAAGAAAGTGGTCGACATAGTTATCAGCCAGCTCTTTGACCGGCAATGAAGCATAGCGCCCTTCACCAACCTTGACCCTCAGATTATCACCGGCCTTGATGTTTAAAATACGGGCCGCTTTTTCGGTAAGGATCAGACCGTCATCGGGCAAAACCAGCGCCATTTTAGTTATTTTGTCATGCAGATTTATGAAATCGTTCATAATTTCCGGTTCAAGCGGACAGCAGAGCTGAACTGACTTTGGCTTAGCTCCGGCATCTATTTCCACTGCTTTTTGCAAGTGAGGCGAGGAGGAGGCAGTAAGCTCCCGGAAAAGGGAAATGGCCTCTTCACGCTGGGCTGTTGTTGCAGTAGGCGACAGTTGGGCAACACAGTCAAAAATCATCACTTGTTCACATTGATTGGCAACCACGGAGTTTATGGATTTGTCGAGCCCAAAACCGGTAAACAACAGCGCAGTGCAGCCGGCAATGCCCAATAGAGTCATCAGCAAACGTTTGCCGTAACGGAAAATATTGCGTACGGTGACTTTTTGCAGGAAACTCAAGCGCCGCCAGATAATGGCAATATATTCCAAAAAAACCTTACGGCCAGGCAGCGGGGCTTTTACCTGCATCAGCTGAGCCGGACGTTCGGCCAGCGAGCGCAGGCAAATAAAGAGCGCCGGACCAAGCGTACTGGAAAGCGACAGAATCAAGGCCAGCAACCCAAATGAGATATCAACAGTTGTCAAAAGCGGCGGGAAGCGGAAAAGCACTTCATAGGCGCGCACGATCAGACGGGGAAAGAGATTGAATCCCAAGGACAAGCCCAAGGCAAGCCCTATAGCGGTGGCCGATATGGCAAATATAATATATTTGAAGGCAATTTGGCTTTTTGAATAACCGAGGGCTTTGAGCAGACCGAGCTGAGTACGGTCATCCTCGACGGTACGGGTCATGGCGGTCAGGCTGATCAGGGCTGCCACCAGGAAAAAGATCAGCGGGAATAAACCACTGATTGCGATAACACGGCTGCAATTCTCTTTATATTCCGCAAAGGATGTGTTGGCATAGAGGTCAAATACATACCACTCGGACTCGGGGATATCCTCCAGATCTCTCTGGGCATTGGCAATATCGATTCGCGCCGAGCTGATCTTGGGTTCATTTTCACTAACCTCCGCCTCATATTCGGCGCGGGCATCATCCAGCTCCAAACTGGCCTTGTCCAGTTTATCCCTGGCTTCTTCTAAAGATGATTGCCCTTTGTCACGTTCATTTTCAAAAGTGGCTATATTTTTTTTATACTCCTCAAGAGCCGCTGCGTATTCATTTCTGCCCTGCTCCCACTGGGCGTTTCCCGCCATTAAGCTATTGTTCTGGCTCTGACTTTGGTTACGCAAGGCATTCTCTCCGGCATCAATTTGCTCATAAAGATCATCAAGCATTGTCCGCTGAACTGCATATTCCTCCCAGGAAGCCGCAATCTGGGCGGAAAGCGCCACATATTCAGCACTTTTCACCGGGATGCTGTCCCGGTAAGCCATAAGCTCCTCTGTTTGGCTGCGCAACTCACCGAGTTGATTTTGCCAAATTTCAGCCTGCTTTTTGCTATTATCCAGTTCAGCCTTAGCCTCTTGCAACCGAGCCTCGGCCTCTTGCCATTGAGCCGCACCCTGTCCCAGATCCTGCCCGCTGTTATTCAGTTTATTATAAACATCCCGCAGTTCTTTTTCAGCTTTCGCCAGCTTCTGCCAGCTGGCATCGATTTGCTCATTATATTCTTTTTTTGCGTCAGCATAGCTTTTTTCATTGTCAGCCAGCTCTACCTCTGCGTCCGCAATTTTTACGGCAGCATCGGCTATCTTTGCCTCTGCTTCATCAAGTTCTTTCTCTGCTTCATCGATCTTTTCATAGGCTTCACTTATGAAGCTTTCCCGGCGCAGGGGGGCGCGTACCTTTCCCAATTCCTCAAGTTCATTTTTGACAGGGTCAATAAGACTATTGTAATCCTCGTCAAAGCGGCTCATACCGGCCAGATTGTTAATACTGGCAGAGATCTCGGTATAGGCTGAAAAAGCAAAGGATGCGGGATGAAGCAAAAAAAAGGCATCCGTGACGCCCCTGCCGATATTGCTGCTGCCCCGGGACTCAACCATAGGGTAAATGGGGCTGCGGGCTACCCCTACCAGAAGAACCGTATCGACAGTAAGTATATCGGATAAAAGCTGGCTGCTTCCTGAAGCTAATGTTATGGTGTCGCCAAGCTTAATATCAGTTTCTTCCATAAATTTTTCATCCACTGTTGCTTCACCCTCCCTTTGGGGCAGGCGTCCTTCCAGCAATAGCGGCAGATTGACCGTATCTGTATCGGAATCAAAAGACATCAAGCGGATAATTCGGGTCCTATCCGGCAATTGCGCCAGCACATCGGCAGCATAACCGGCTGAGACATCTTTGAGTAATTTTGATGATTTGACCTGCTTGATATCTTCCTCTGAAAAACCCAATGATGATAAGATCCGGATATCAGAAAAATTCTGCTCATTATAATAGGCCTGAGCTGTCAAACGCATATCCGGCCCGGTGGCGCGGACGCCCACAAAAAAAGCCGAACCAAGTAATACAATACAAGCCATGGCAATAAAGCGGCCCAAATGCTGTTTTAAATCCCGGAATATACTTAGGATCAGTGCCCGTTTCATAGCATCACCATCCGATTTCAGATGCCGGGCAGGGATTATCATTTAGCGTGATCTGCGATACTACGCCATTTCTCAGCCTGATGACCCGGTCGGCCATAGGTGTGATAGCCTGGTTGTGGGTGATGACAATCACCGTCATACCCCGCTCGTAGCAGGTCGCGCGAAGAAGTCCTAAAATATTCCGTCCGGTATTTTCGTCCAGGGCGCCGGTAGGTTCGTCGCATAAGAGCAGCTTGGGATTCTTGGCCAGGGCGCGGGCAATGGCTACCCGTTGCTGCTCCCCTCCGGAAAGCTGGGAGGGAAAGTTGCCGGCCCGCGGCGTCAAACCTACCTCATCCAAAGCCAAACGGGGATCCAGCGAATCGCGGCAGATCTGCGCCGCCAATTCAACATTTTCCAGAGCCGTCAGGTTTTGCATCAAATTATAAAACTGAAAGACAAAGCCGATATCATGCCGGCGATAAGTGGTCAGCTGCCTGGCGGAATAAGCCGTGATCTCCCTTCCGTCAACTGCCACCATGCCGGATGTGCAAATATCCATACCTCCGAGTATGTTAAGAACGGTGGTTTTACCTGCGCCGGAAGCCCCGACAATGGTGGCAAATTCACCTTGATCAATATCAAAATCAATACCGTCTAAGGCATTAATGGTAATTTCACCCATATGATATGTTTTCTTAACATTACGCATGCAAACATAACTCATTCATATCCCTCTATCTACAAAAATATTTCCTTATATGTAATTATACAACATTATTCGACATTATGCAAGCATTCTTTAAATTAACCCCTTTTTTCGAATATCTGCGTCTTTTCGGACTTTTTTGACAAAATATATTGAAAAATTTTGAATTGCGCCAAATTATTTCCAAATTCCCTGCTTAATATTTCAAATTAAAGAGAATTCCCTTGGTATAATCACATAAATATAATAGTATTTTTTCCCTGATTACGTCTAATTGTCGATAAATAATTATTATTTCGACAAAAAAGCCAGAATTTACTATTAAAAATAGTTAATTCTGGCTTTTTATGTCGAAAATTCTGCGGAAAATGGCAAAGTTTTCGTGCCGGCCTATTCCTGCTCCAACTCAAAACTCAACACTCCGGCCTGTCCGGGTTAGGTCTTATCTTTCAATTAATTCCATCCGTGGTAATATTTTGCCGCTTACATCCACTGCTCCGGCTAAAGTCGGTACAGGCTGGCCGTCAATCAGGATAATAACTTCCTCAACGGTGGGAAATTGGCTTAAAGTGTTGACTATGGAATATACAGTCAATTCTTCATCAAGATCTTCCTCGGCATAATTGAGAGTCAAATCATCACTGAAATCCACCGTACAAAGGCCGTCACGGATATTGATATCCTGCAAAATGGTGTTGGCAGGAATAGTAGGAAATAAGTCCTGTTCTTTGGGGCCATAAATCAGCTGATTCAAAGTAGCCCGGGCCAGCCCCGCTTCTTTGGGAATGCTCCGCTTCTCTTCTTTCAAGCCCTTGCCGTCAGCGGAAGCAAAATAAAGGCTGATCTCTTTGGTATCCCCGACTTGACTGATCACTGCCACACTTTCTATCTTATCCGGGTCGATCACATCCACAGTAGGATAACTGGGGGCTTGGTTGAGGTCCTTTTCTAAAATGAGCTCCGGATCCGGCGTGCTTTCTTCGGCTATGGTTTCTCCGTTCTTCCATTCCTGCAATTGATTTATCCAGCCGCAGCCCCCTAAAAGCAAGGCGGCCAGGATCAAAGGCAAAAGCAATAGTAACGATTTTTTCATACGATTAGTTCTCCTTTACACTTGTTTTAGTTTATTTCTATGTTGAGGCTTGCTCTTTTAGTACAAAAACCTTTACACGGTCACAGCCCGCTTTATTTTATTCTTTAGTATAATGTGCCCCAAATGCAGCAAAAGGGAGCGTTGAAATTCTTCGACCTGTGCAATTGGATTATAACATACGTCATTGCAGGCTTGACCCGCAATCCCCTGAGGATTAGCAGGGGATCCCGAGTCAAGCCCGGGATGACTGGTGGCTTGAACCCAATTGCACAGCTCGAAATAGTTACCTCCTCCGGCTCCCCAAAACTCCCCCCGACGCTTCGCGCCACCCCCCTCGCTCGCGAGGGGGGCTTTGGCCTGCTGCTTCTTTGTTATATGAGGGAGAAAACACCATGCTCCTTAGCTCCACCCGCCCCTGCCCCCCCCGCCCTGCGAGGGGGGATGT
>WRHF01000074.1 GCA_009783415.1 Clostridiales bacterium | reverse complement strand
TAAAATAGCTGTGCATTCACCAGCTAAAGATTCTTCGCTTTGCTCAGAATGACAGTTAGATGGTTTTTGCAGCATTCATTGGGTTCCGGGTTAAATCCGGAAAGACGAAGGATGGTTTTAAAGGTTTTTAATTACGAATTACGAATTACGAATTACGAATTGCCTTCTCCTACTCCAGGAGATAAATCTTCACCTTCTTCACGCCCCAGCGCACACAAGCTTCTTCCGAGTCCAAATAGATATCAATTTTGTCGCCCTTAATGGCGCCGCCTACATCCTCAGCCACGGCAAAACCATATCCTTCTACATAGAGCCTGCTGTGCATGGGGATAACCTTGGGATCTACGGCAATCATGCCTACCTGGGGAGTTTTACCTGTACTGGTACGTCCTCCCGGTTCGCAATAGGCGGTTGCTGTAACAACACGTGTTTCCTTAAACTTGAATTGCACTCCGCTCCTGCTGGCTGTGGAAATAGTTCCCTGGGCTATGATCCGGTTTTGTACCGGTTTCAATATTTTGGTATCTACAACTTCCCGTTCAATTTCTTCTCCGTCCCGGAAAGTTAGCTGGATAGTGTCTTCTTTTAAGCCGTCGGCGCCATTTTGGACTACCCGGTTGACGCCCTTTTCTGAATCGTGGTCGTCCCGGCGCTCGGTGATAGCAGCCAAGGTTTCCTGTATAGTTATTATTTCCTGAGTGATCCGGTTGATCTGAACGTCTTGGGCTTCAGTCAGCCGGGTGGTTAAAGGCAAGGAAATCTCATCCATTTCCCCCAGGCTGACTCCGGCTTGGGCCAATGCTTCAGCTACAGTGAGAGGAATACTGCGTACGGTCTGTTTTTGGCCGTCGGCAATGATCGTTGTATCGAAAGAGCGGATAATATTGATTTCCAGCCCATGTTCCAAAGGGGTATATAGGGGCGGGTCGATCGAATCCTTGGGATGATAAGCCAGCTTTTCCTTATCCAACAGCTCGGCTACAGTCCGGCAACGGGTGCTATAAGAATAAGACTCCGAATCAATGATTATGGTAATATTTTTTTCTAACCAGATATAAATTCCAGCTACAAAAACACAGATGAGCAAAAGAAAAAATCCAAGCAATGATGAAAAAAGCCGGGAATTACTCTCTCGCCGGTGCATAGAATCCCCCATTCCGTAATTGCCGTAATTTATAGCCCTCATTATAACCTAGGCATCAGCCTATGTCAAATTTATCAGATGGAAGCAGGATTCTTTCATTTGTCAAAATATTGCGAGATATCTTAGCGGTCCAAAAGTATTTTATAGACCTGATGGGCATTTTCCCAGCTGGCTGTCGCTATTTCTTCAGTACTCATACCCCGTAATTCTCCGATTTTTTCCGCCACCAAGGCAACCCGGGCCGGCTCATTGGTCTGCCCCCGGTAGGGGTGAGGCGGCAAATAAGGACAATCTGTCTCGACCAGAAGCCGGTCTAGAGGGGTTTTTATGGCAATTTCTCCTAAATTTCTGGCATTTTGATAGGTGACCGGCCCGGCAAAGGAAATATGAAATCCCAGGGAGAGGCACTGTTTTGCTGTTTCCCAGCTGCCGGAAAAGCAATGGAGGATACCGCCATTGATCCCGGCTTTTTCTTCGGCTAAGATTTGCAGGGTATCGCTATGGGCATCCCGGTTATGAATGATCAGGGGTTTGTCCAGTTCCCGGGCTAATAGAATTTGCCGTTTAAAGACTTGTCTTTGGATATCCCGCGGAGAACGGTCGCGATAATAATCCAAGCCGATTTCTCCCCAAGCCACCACTCCCGGCTGCTGAGCTAAGTGATAAAGTTTTTCTTCTAATTCCTCATTCCAGTTTTTGGCATCATGAGGATGAATACCCACTGCTGCGTATACCCGCTCAGGGTATTTTTCCGCCAGGCGCAGACTCATCAAGGAAGATGCCCAATCATAGCCCACAGTGGCAATTTTTTCCACCTTGGCTTGCTTAGCCCTCGCCAAGACAGCTTCCAAATCAGAAAAGAGCTTGGGGTCATTAAGATGGGCATGGGTGTCGAATAGCATAGATTACTCCTTTGGTATTTTTATCACAGGAAATGACAAAAACAGGGGCTGTTAAGTGGAATGAAAATTGTATATTATTACATTGTTCTCGTAATATAATTTTGATTTGAGTTGAATGAGGAATGAGGAATGAGGAATTAGGAATGATTGTAGCTTCGCATCGCGAAGCATTTTATTAAATAAAACGTTTTTGCGAAGCAAAAACAACAACAATTCCTCATTCCTCATTCCTCATTCCTCATTCCTAATTCTACTAACAGGGCTGCTGATGTCATACTTATTTAACTGCAGCGCCGGAGCTAATCGAATCTACCTCCAACACCTCCAACCGTCCGTCTGCGGCTGCTGAGAGTAGCATGCCGTGGGAGATGGTGCCCCGGATTTTTCGGGGTTCCAGATTGGCTATCAGTACCAGGTTTCGGCCCAACAGTTGATCCGGCTGATAATGTTCGGCAATGCCGGAAATTACCGTTCTTTCTTCATCTCCCATTTGGAGACGGAATTTCAGTAATTTGTCGGCTTTCTCTACCTTTTCACAGGCCAGGACTTTGACGATCCGTAAGTCCATTTTGGCAAAATCATCAATGGTGATAGAGGGGGGGCCTTCCTCTTTTTCCCGGGCAGGCTCTTCTGATTCGTTTAAGGTTGCCGGGTCGATCCGGGGGAAAAGCGGTTCACCCCGTTCTATTTTGGTTCCGGCGGGGAAAAGTCCCCACTTCAGGCTCTCCCAGGTATGGAGCTCCGGTTTATCGCTGATACCCAGCTGCTGCCAAACCCGCCGGGGCAGGCCCGGCATAAAGGGAGTGATCATAATTGTGACCAGGCGCACGGTCTCTGCCATATTATAAAGGACACTGGCCAGTTTGCCTGTTTCTTTGGCTTTGTTGAGCGCCCAGGGGGCGCAATCATCAATATATTTATTGGCTTTGTTGACCAGCCGCCAAATTTCTGTCAAAGCGGCGCTAAGCTCCATATTATCCAGCAGATGCTCTGTCTCGGGCACTACCGCCGCAGCCGTTTCTCTCAGTCCGTTGTCAAAATCAGTGGACTCGCCGGGAATCAGCACTATATCCCCCTGGAACTTATTGATCATGGCGGTGGCCCGGGAAAGCAAATTGCCATAATCATTGGCTAAATCAATATTGATGCGGTTGACCAAGGCTTCCTCCGAATAGTTGGCATCCAGGCCAAAGCCCATCTCCCGGAGGAGGAAATAGCGCACGGCGTCCGCCCCATACTTTTGGCAAAGGATGAAGGGATCCACTACATTGCCTTTGGATTTACTCATTTTGTCATCGCCCATTAAAAACCAGCCGTGGCCAATGATCTTTTGGGGCAAAGGGATGCCGGCGGCCATCAGCATAATCGGCCAGATTACGGTATGAAAGCGAATAATATCCTTACCTACCAGGTGAATATCGGCGGGCCAGTATTTTTGATAAAGTTCATCCTCAAAACCAAAACCCAGGGCGGAAATGTAGTTGATGAGGGCATCGAACCAAACATAAATCACATGCTTGGAGTCAAAAGGAACAGGGATACCCCAGCTGAAGCTGGTACGGGATACGCAGAGGTCATCCAGTCCCTGCCTGACAAAGTTGACCATTTCGTTTCTGCGGCTTTGGGGCTGAATGAAACCGGGGTTTTCTTCGATAAAATCCAGCCAAGCTTGAGCATATTTGCTCATTTTGAAGAAATAGGATTCTTCCCGGGTGATTTGGGCAGGGCGGCCGCAATCGGGGCAAAGGTGGCCTTCCTGCAATTGGCGCTCGGTGAAGAAGGTTTCGCAAGGCGGGCAATACCAGCCATTGTATTCCCCTTTATAGATATCTCCCTGATCATATATTTTTTGAAATAGGGCCTCGGCTACTTTTTTATGCCGATCTTCAGTGGTACGGATAAAGTCATCATTATCAATCAGCAAAACCTGCCATAATTTTCTAAAATTTTCCACAATAGGATCCACAAAAGCCAGGGGTTCAAGGCCGGCTTCTTGGGCTCTGCGCTGGATTTTCAGGCCATGTTCATCGGTACCGGTAAGAAAATAAGCATCATAACCCCGCATTCGCTTATAACGGGCCATAGCATCGGCGGCCACGGTAGGATAGGCAGTGCCGACATGCGGCGTAGCGCTGGGATAATAGATAGGGGTGGTAATGTAGAAAGTTTTTTTCTCATCCATAGTTTTTCCTCCTAAAAAAATGTTGAGTTACGATGCTGTTTTCTATTATACTGGATAGAAAGAATAAAGACAAGCTATAATAAAAGAAACCATTGCTTGTCAATGCTGAAATTGTAACATATTACAACAAATCTTTCAAGTATTTTTCTTTTTAGGCACGTACTCCCGAAATTCTGCGTAGAATGGCATAATTTTCGTGCCGCAGCATTCCTGCTCCTACTCAAAACTCAAAACTCAACACTTAACACTCCGGCTTGTCCGGGTTAGGCACGTACTCCCGAAATTCTGCGAAGAATGGCATCATTTTCATGCCGCCGTATTCCTGCTCCTACTCAACCCTCAACACTCAACACTCAACACTCCGGCTTGTCCGGGTTAGGCACGTACTCCCGAAATTCTGCGTAGAATGGCATAATTTTCATGCCGCCGTATTCCTGCTCCTACTCAACACTCAAAACTCAACACTCAACACTCCGGCTTGTCCGGGCCAGGATCATGCCAGTTTGCGGTAGATGGCTGTTATTTTGCTTTTTAAATCAACATTACTTTTTTTATCGGGGGATTCCATATAATCCATGATTTCCGCCACCTGCCGGGCCAGATCGGTATCGGGCAGGCTGTGGATAATAGCTTGCCTGGAGCTGGCCTTTAAGCTCAATTGATATTTGTGTTTGATCATAGTATTAAAAATGCTGTAGATTTCATTTATATCCTTAGCAGCCATCAACTGCTTATAAAGTGATTTTAAGGGAGAATCATCTTTTTTTCTCTTAGCAAGCAAACGTAATAAAATGATTGTAAGGGCAATTAGAATAGCCAGCCCGATCAGTATTACCAATAATACTTGCTTGTTTAATTGAATCAGGAAAAAACCATCATCCGAACTTGCATAACTTACTTGATTGATTTTCACAGTTTCCAGCTCGCCTGTCTGAACCCCTCCGCTGCTTTGCAGTTGGGGCATCTCTCCCAGCACTTCCAGGGTAGCACCCGGTATCTCGGCTTTTTCATATTTTCCGCTGGCGGGACTGAAATAGGAAATATAGCCGGGCGTCACATTCAGACTGCCGGTTTTTTCCGGAACTATAATTGCTTCAAATTCCTTTTTGACCTGATATCTGTTATTAACAATCGATTCCTCTGCATCTTTTTGGGTTTCATAAACACTAAACCCCGGCTTTTCTCCTCTGAAAATCTCTTTTAGGTCATCAAGATTACAGTTGCCTGTCGCTGTTATCCGAAGAGATAAAGAATCGCCGTAGTTCAACTCCTGCCTGCTATAGACACCCTCGATTTGCAGCTCACCCACAATACCGGAAAAGTCCCTGGGTTTTCCTTCCGCCGGCAGGGGGTTCACCGTCAGCTGTCTTTCCTCTGTTTGCAGATAAACGGCCTCTGATCTGCTAAAAAGGCCGCCAAAAGGATTGTTGCTACTGGTGATAACATTCACCTGCATATTAAAAGAGGGTATGGTAAACTGACCGGTCTTTATGGGATCAAATATTATTTGTTTTGCTTCATATTTGACATATCTTACCTCGTCAAGATAAACATATTCTGCCATTACCTGATCCTGGGGCATGTCCTTGACTACCGCCCCGTCGATGGCGGTATAATCGGTAAAGCCAAAGTTTTCGATATTATAACGGGAATACAGTTCATAAGTTATCACAATCTTTTCCCCCAAATAGGCCGAATTATGGGAGAGGATCGTCTTGACAAACAAATCCTGGGCGGATTCTCCGCCGGTGCTCTGACTCTCGCTAATATTGACCTCCAGCATATTGCTTACATAGGTTTGACCATTGTATTGAATATTGGCTCTCATGGTAAATTGCCCCGCGTTTTTGGGCATGATCGTATAGTGGAGGTTTTTTTGGTAGGAGGCAGCTCCATTGACAATAGTTGTGGATGTGCTTTGACTTGTAGAAAGCACATCAAAATTCTCCAAGCCGTCTATATCAAGAAGCTCGGACTCCTGGGCATTTTCCATAGTAAGAACCATGCTGCAAGAAACCCCTTTTTGCAGACTGAGTGTATCCATGTCCAGCCTAAATGA
This sequence comes from Clostridiales bacterium, assembly GCA_009783415.1. Taxonomy (GTDB): domain Bacteria; phylum Bacillota; class Dehalobacteriia; order UBA4068; family UBA4068; genus WRHF01. The sequence goes on along the minus strand of WRHF01000074.1, from coordinate 8,267 downwards.
AGGCTCGGAACTCGCCAATGCAGGAACACCAGGTAGCATAGCCAGACAAAATACAGATATGATGCAAAGCATAAAACTAATGACTTTTATCTTTTTCACCTAAATAATCATTCCTTTCCAAACCCTACATTCCGGCCTCTGACCTCCGACCTCTGAAATTACCAGTCGCCCTTCCCATTATTGCCCTGCTTAACTTCCTGATTGTTTTTCAAGCCTTCTTCCTCCTGGCTTTCCAGTAGGCGCAGGATCCGTTCGATAGCCTCCCAATCCGGATCTTCTTCTTCGTCTTCATCCGGAGATCCGGCTTCCTGCTCATCCTCGGCGCCTTCCTGCTCTTCGCCCTCGGCTGCTTCGGAGCTTTCCGCTTCGCTTGAGTTTTGCTCTTCCTCTTCGCCCTCAGCCGCTTCGGCGCCTTCCGACTCCTGTTCCTCACCTTCCTGACTCTCGCCATCCTCGCTCTCGCCGCTGTTTTCCTGCTCCATATCTTCCAGGAGCTCTTCCAGTTTTTCTTTTACGGTTTCAAAATTATATTTTAGGGGTACGTTTTCCGGATATTTTGTGATGCCTTCCAAATAGATTTCAAGGGCCATACCATAGAATTGAACTTTTTGCTCTGGTTCCTCGACGGCTTCGCCCGCCCAGTAGCAAATATTTCCCGCATTTAAAAACTTTTCCAGGGAATCCTTTGCTTTCCCGTAATATTCAATAGCCTTATCATATTCCCCCAAAGCAAAGGCAGCCTGGGCGGCATTTAAATTCAGGATTTGATTTTCGGGGTTTGAGCCAAGCCCCGTTTCATAGGAATTAAGGGCTTCTTTATACTTTGTCAAGTTATATTCCGCATTGCCTTGGTTAAGGGCTTTTTTAGCTTCGCCGTCCGCTCCCGCTATCCCTGTTAAAAGCAGCAAGAGCAGCAATAAAGCAATAATTCCCGATATCCAAAAGATTTTCTTCACGCAATCCGCCTCCCTGTAAATTTAATTCGTAATTCGTAATGCGTAATTCGTAATTAAATCCGTTTGTAGCCCTTGTATTATTATTTATAGCACTTTTCGTTGCCTATCAAGGGTTTGGCAAGCTATGATTTTTCCTGGAATATTGGCTGCTTTCCGGCAAAAACCAAGCCGTTAGGAAAAGAAGCAGGCCAAACCCCAGGAAATACTGGTATAAGTGTTTGTATTTTTTATCTTGTCTTATTTCCAGAATATCTCTTTTTAAAGCGGATAATTCCGAGAGCAAGGCCGGGGTTTCCTCCCCTTGCAAGCTTGCCTGATAATAGCTGCCCCGGCCCTCCCGGGCCAGCCGGATCAGGATATCAGGATCAAGACGGGAGGTGGCCGGGTTGCCGCTTTCATCTTTCATATAATCAATCACCGTATTACCGGCTTCATTATATACCGGCACCAGGCCCCCTCTTTCGGTTCCGATGCCTAGGGTATAGATTTTCAGCTGATCATCTATTAATCCCTTCAGAACATCCAGGCTGGCGCCATCATGCTCCTCCCCATCGCTAATGATCAAAATAACCCTGTCGGCGCTGGATGTTCTTTTAAAAGAATCATTAGCCAAGCGGATAGCCGCGGCCAGATTGGTTCCGCCGCCGCTGATCATATCCGTATCCATCACATCCAAAAACATCCGGGCCAGCTGATAATCATCAGTCAAGGGCATCTGAATATAGGCATCCGAGGCAAAAGGAATAAAACCGATCCGGTCGCCTTCCAGATTATCCAAGATATTTCCCATTATTTTCTTAGCTACAGTTATCCGATCCGGCGCTATGTCCGTGACCAGCATACTTTTGGACGTATCCATCAGTACATAAATATCCAAACCGGTTTTATTTATCTCCCGGTACCCCTCAAAAACCCGGGGCCCCAAAAGCGAAAAAACTATCAAAGCCAGCCCAAATCCCAAAAGCAACGAGCGCAAAGCTTTGAACTGTATTTTATAACCCAGGCTAAAAAGCGCCATAATTCTCTCTTTTTTCCTGAAAGCAAGTATGAAAAAAACAAGGGCTGCGATAGCCAGCAGCGCAAAAAATAAATTAGCCGGGTATTTAAATTCCAGGTTTGTCAGCAAATTAACAACCCCCTTGTTTGGAGAGTGGAGTGTGGAGAGTGGAGTGTGGAGTTGTTGAAAAAACGCTCCGCGTTTCATTTTAAAAAAACTCCACACTCCACACTCCACACTCCACTCTTTTCACGGTATTTGTACAAAATAGTATTTATCCAAGACGATTCCAATAAGCAGCAAAGCCAGCGCCAGCATAATAAGGGGGAAGGCCAGTTCGTTGTATTCCCGGTAGTTTTTGTCTTCAAAATCTGATCTTTCCAGCCTGTTGATGGTCTCAAAGATTTGGGAGAGGGCTTTGGGGTCCATGGCCCTGAAATATTGACCGCCTGTGATATCGGCGATCTGTTTGAGCAAATCCTCATCGAATCCGCCCGGATAGCGGTTATATTGGGTTTGACCGAATACCTGCACAGGCATGATCAAGGTATCGCTGCCAACCCCGACTGTATAGATCCTGATACCGGCCTCCCGGGCTAGATTTGTTGCGGTCAAAGGGTCTATTGCTCCGGCATTATTATCACCGTCTGTTACCAAAATCATGATCCTGGAGCTTGCTTTGCTTTTTTTTAGGCGGTTTAGGCCTACGGAAATCGCCATGCCGATAGCAGTGCCGTCTTGATTTACTGATTCTGTGGTAACTTTTTCCAGAGAATCTCTGACAATATTATGATCCAAAGTCAAGGGGATCCGGGTAAAGGCGGTTCCGGCAAAAATTATCAGGGAGAGCCGGTCATTCACTCTTTCTTTGACAAAATTATCTATGGTTTGGCGGGCTACTTCCAGGCGGTTGGGCTCAAAATCAACCGACTGCATAGAGCCGGATACATCCAGAAGCATGGCAATATCAATGCCCTGCTTTTGGATATTATCAACTTCTTCCGTACTCTGAGGTCTGGCCAGGGCGATCAGAGCCAGAATCAAGCCGCTTAAAATAAGGGCTTTGCCAATTTTTGTTTTTAGGTTTTTTTTGCTCCCGGATTGCCGCAGCAATTTTATGCTGGAAAATCTTATAGCTTTTTTCTTTCTTACAGCCCAAAATAAATAGATCACAATTGGGATCAGTAACAGGAACCACCAATTAGCAAATCGTATCATGCCGCTCCCTCTTTTTGCCCATCTATTTTCTCAACCAAATCAAGTAATTCCCCATAATGCTGCTGCCTTTCTTCAGCGGAAATAACAGCGCCGGTAAATTTCATTCTGTCGCATTCGTTTAGCCAATCCCCGATAGGTAAAAGCATGCTGCTCAGATCCTCTATCTCTTTCAGTTCTGCCACGATTTCCCTGGATGTTTTGCCGATGATCTGAAAGCTGTAGAGGCTTTCGAGATACTTTTTAAAATAAAAGGTCAGGCTAACGAAATATTTATCATCCGCCTCGGATAAGGTTGAACAGCGCCTCAGGAATAATTGATGAGGGCTTAGCGCTTCGATTTTTCTTTTTTTCAGGATCTTGAAGAGAAAAAATATGCCGGATAGAGCGAAAACTGCCGCCGCAAGATAAAACAGAAGGCGCCAAGAAAAGGAAAAACCGGGCTCAGTAACCCCCATATCCCCTGCAAAAATATCTTCCCTTTTGATCTCATCCAGGGTAGAGGCAACATTTATGATAATTTCTTTATCACCAAGAACAATTATTTGCTCACCCACCTCAAAGCTGCGGAGAGAAAGCAAATAACCGTCTGCTTTGCTTTTGATCTCTAAAATATCAAAAGCCTGGAATTTCTCCCTTAATTGCTCAGGGGAGAATTTATTGGAATTTATTTCCAATGTAACGATATCGCCAACATAAATACTCCTGGTCTCAGCTTTTACCTCAAGCGGTGTGCTTAGCAATAACAAAACCAAGAGCCAGCAGATGATTCTTGTTTTTTTCATCGCTTTCCTCTTCTTTTAAAGAACTGTCTCAGGGGCTTGACATAATCCTCATCCGTATAGACGGTGATCAAATTTCTTTTCGAGCCGCCATCTGTGGGCGCTATCTTAAAATCATGTTTCAGATTGTCCATTTCAAAAGTTTGGCCTGTCTCCAAGTCCTCAAAGATAAAAATGGCGCCGGCCGGAATCGTTTCCTCGGCTCTGTCCACCACCCGGATCCGGATCAAATCATGCCGGCCGGCCGATACTTTCAGCTCATTTTCGTAGCCGTCATCCAAAAAATCCGAAATCAAAAACACGACACTGCGTTTTTTTTCGATCCGGTTGAAATACTGCAAGGCATTGCCGATATTAGTGTCGCTTTGTTGTGGCTGAAAATTCAAAATGCTCTCAATGATTGACAGGACATGTTTCTTGCCATTTTTAGAAGGGATCAGTTTTTCCACCTTGCCGGTAAAAAAGACCACTCCCACCCGGTCATTGTTGCGGATGGCAGATATGGCTAAGGTAGCGCTGATTTCCGCAATGATTTCCTTTTTTTGGCCAAAGCTGTTGGAGCGGGACATATCGATCAACAAAAACATATTCAGTTCCCGCTCTTCCACAAACTGTTTGACGAAGGTTTTATTATATCTGGCGGTAACATTCCAATCAATACTGCGCACATCATCCCCGGGTATATATTGGCGGATAGTTTCAAATTCCATACCCTTACCGCGAAACCCGGACCGGTACTCACCGGAAAATATTTCATCCACCAGCTTATTAGACTTGATCTCAATCCGGCGTATCTTCTTGGCAAGTTCAGTTGATTGCATTAATTTATCCCCTTGTCCTTGGCTGATTTGTAAATTTAGTTAGGAGTTAGGAATTAGGAGTTAGGAGTTGCTGTAAAAACGCTCCGCGTTTTATTGAATTTAATAAAGGATTTTTTCAATAAACTAAGAAAAGCAAAGCTTTTTCTTTTCCGAAACTCCTCACTCCTCACTCCTAACTCCTAACTTTATAACTAGAAAGCAAGCCCCTAATTTCAGGAACAGCCTATTCTAGAAAGCTCAAGGTAAATTTACAGACTCCAGGATTTCTGTGATTAGTTTTTCGGCGGTAATGTCCTCGGCTTCGGCTTCGTAGGAGATCAGGATGCGGTGGCGTAGCACATCATAGACCATGGCCTTGACATCATCGGGCGTAACATAATCCCGGCCTTCCAAAAATGCCTTGCATTTGGCGGCTTTGATCAGATTTAAAGAGGCGCGGGGCGAGGCGCCGCAGGCAATATAGGGTGAAGGTTCCCTGGTTTTAAAGACAATATCCAGGACATAGTTTTCGATTTTTTCATCCAAATAGATATTATCAACACAGGCACGCATCCTGAAAATATCCTCCCGGCTGATGACTGCCGTAACATTCGGTTCGGCAGACTCTTCCCGGGTATAGCGTTTGATGATTTCCCGCTCTTCTTCCCGAAGCGGATACTGGATTTTTAATTTCAGCATAAACCTATCCTGTTGGGCTTCGGGCAGGGGATAGGTCCCTTGCTGCTCCAGGGGGTTTTGGGTGGCGATAACCAAAAAGGGCTTGTCCAAAAGATAGGTCGTCTCCCCGATAGTCACTTGCTTTTCCTGCATGGCTTCCAGCAGGGCGGATTGGACCTTGGCCGGGGAGCGGTTTATTTCATCGGCGAGGATAAAATTGCTGAAAATAGGGCCTGTTTTGATCACAAACTCACCGGATTTTTGCTGATAGATCTCCGTACCCAAAATATCGGCAGGCAAAAGGTCGGGGGTAAACTGGATCCTCTTAAAATTAACACCGACAGTCTTGGCCACCGTACTGGCAGTCAAGGACTTGGCCAGCCCCGGGACCCCTTCCAGCAGGATATGCCCCCCGGTCAATAGTCCGATCAAAATCCGGTCCACCATATATTCCTGGCCGATGATCACCTTACTGATTTCCTCTTTAAGCGCAGCCACCCGCTCTCTTTCCGTTTGATTCCCGGATCCTTCGTAATTCAGCTGATCCATATACTAAGCCACCTTTCAATTCACAATTCACAATTCACGATTCTTATATGATAAAGCCCATTCTTTAATTTATCCTGAAAATACCCAAAAAAAACTTAAAGAATTTATAAATTATCAAATGCCATATGCTAAGGCGGTCCTCGACCGCAAGTATTCAGGATTCAGTATTCAGAAATCAGAATGCGGGTAACTTTTCGCTCCACGAAAAGTATTGAACAAAATTCTTGTTTTTTATTGACACTTTGCGTCCTAGAGGTACTAAAATAAAAGACAAGAAAGCAGCCCTTTGTTAGTAGGCTGTGACATCTAAAACTTTACTGTTTATTCTTCCCGTCATTCCGGGCTTGACCCGAAATCCCCTGGGGTTAAGCAGGGGATTTCGGATCAAGTCCGGGATGACGCTAGGACTGATTTTGTAGAGATTTAGTTGACACATGGTACTAGGAGGAGGCTGCTCTCTTAAAAATGGGCTTTGGCCTGCTTATGACCAAAAGTCAGATAAGCTTTACAAGCATTTGCTTTATATAGAAGTCATTTCCGCGTACAAGCGATACCCCCCTGCCAGGTTGGAACAGGTGAAACCCTTGGAGTTGAGAATGCGGTAGGCGATGTAACTGCGTTGGCCGCTATGGCAATTGAGATAGATCGGTTTCTTCTGATCCAGCCGGCCTAAATTCTCCCGCAGTTCATCTACGGGGATATTGATTGCTCCCTTAATATGCCCCCCGCTGTATTCTCCGGCGGTACGCACATCAAGCAGGGTGATATCCTCCCTGCCCAGTAAAGCGCCTATATCATCCCAGTGATGCTGCCTTACCTGGCCCCGCAGGATGTTATCGATCATAAAGCCGGCCAGGTTTACCGGGTCTTTGGCGGAAGAGTAGGGTGGGGCATAGGCCAACTCCAGTTCAGCCAGATCTGCTCCGGTCATTTCGGCCCGGATAGCTGTGGCCAGTACATCGATGCGCTTGTCCACACCTGTCCGGCCAATGGCTTGGGCGCCTATTATCTGCCCGTCCGGAACACTGAACAGTACTTTCAGGCTGATACTTGCCGCTCCGGGATAATAGGAAGCATGGGCGCCGGCCCAGACAAATACTTTGTCATAGGGCAGGCCGATTTTTTTTATGGCGCTTTCTGTCAGCCCGGCGCTTGCCGCCGTCAGATCAAAAACCTTGACGATAGCGCTGCCTATAGTCCCCCGGTAAGCCCGGTTCAGGCCGCAAATGTTATCGGCGGCCATCCGCCCTTGCTTGTTGGCGGGACCGGCCAGGGGAATATAAACCGGCTGGCCGCTAAGAAAATGACGGCTTTGTACCGCATCCCCCACGGCATAAATATGGGGGTCGGATGAGAGCAGGTTTTCATTGACAATGATAGCTCCATTAGGCGCCAGGGCCAATCCTGCCTCTTTGGCTAAAGCGCTTTCCGGGCGTACCCCTATGGCCAGTATTACCATATCGGCGGAAAGCTGCTCAATATTTTCGACAAATTGACCGGTATGCACCTGTATGCCTTGCTCTATCAGGTGACTTGTGATTTCCCGGGCTATTTCCCGGTCAAAACCTCCGGCAATTTGAGGTGAGGCTTCCCAAATGCTCACTTTCAAACCGGCTTGATGAAGGTTTTCCGCCATTTCCAAGCCGATAAAACCCCCGCCTATAATAGCCGCACTTTGCGGCTGTTTTTGTTCCAGATACTCTTTAATACGATAGGTATCCGGAATATTACGCAGGCTAAAAATATTTTCCCCGGTAAAGGGCAGGATAGGGGCAGCCCCGGGGGAAAGTATCAGCTTATCATAGCTTTCCGTATAGGTTTCCTCCGCAACAAGCCGCCGGACTGTTACGGTTTTTCCTGACGGATCAATGGCAATAATTTCTTCCCCCGTCCGCACATCTATGGCAAAGCGCCGCCTGAAGCTAGCCGGGGTTTGCAGAGTCAGGCTGGCCTTATCCCGGATAGTGCCGCCGATATAATAGGGCAAACCGCAATTGGCAAAAGAGATATAATCCCCCCGCTCAAAAAGAATAATTTCCGCATCTTCAGCCAAACGGCGCAAACGGGCAGCAGCAGAAGCCCCGCCGGCAACACCACCGATAATGACAACTTTCATGGTTAAAACCTCCTTTTAGACACGGATTTACGCGGATTAAAAACGGATTAGCACGGATTTTTTTTATTATAAAAAGTATTGAATTATTTTTATCTTTTCTTCAAAGCAACAGCACCTAAGTTTCTCATATCCTAAAGACAACAGCGAAAATCCGTTAAAATCTGCGAAAATCAG
>WRHF01000073.1 GCA_009783415.1 Clostridiales bacterium | reverse complement strand
AAAACTTCTTATTCCCCACAACCCTAATACCTCAAACCTAAAAACCACAAACCCCCCCGTTTTTTCCACGAGTCCGTTCGACTTGCATGTGTTAAGCACGCCGCCAGCGTTCGTCCTGAGCCAGGATCAAACTCTCCATAAAAACTTTTATGAATGAGCTTTTTGGCTCTTCTTTACATTTTTTACCCTTCAGTACTTTCGCACCAAAGAAATTTGTTTAGGACCAGATGCTTTTTAAAGCATCTGTTTCGCTTTTTTGGCTTCTCTGTTCAGTTCTCAAAGACCTCTTCCCCTGCCATCGGGATCCCGTACCCCCTCAAAAGGGCACCTCATTAATATATCATCCCCATACCCCTCTTGTCAAGCCTTTTTTTTCTTAAATTTTTCTGGTAAATTATTCCATTCATGGCTTTGGTTCGAGATTTGTTTTAGACGGAGGTTTAATATAGCATAGATAGCTTTGTCCGTCAAGGAGGATTCAGAAAAAAACAGTTGTTTTATAGTGGAATTGGCGATATGATGAAGATAAAAAGCGCAGCTAAAATAGTGTTTGGCTGCGCTTTCTTAGTTGTTCATGATAAACAAATCCTTATTCCGGCTCGACAATGGCATCGGTGGGGCATACATCCATGCAAGCTCCACATTCTGTGCAAAGATCGGGGTCGATGATATAGATGTCGCCCTCTTTAATGGCCTCAACGGGGCATTCCGGCTGGCAAGTGCCACAAGCAATGCAGGCATCATTAATAGAATATGACATGATTACACCTCCTTTCCTTGCTTTGCCGCAGGCAAATCAAATTCAGTACCTTACTGACGCGTAACGTCAAGCAAAAACAAGTTCTTTGCTTCAATAATCGCTTTGCGTAAGCAAAGCTACCACAACTCAACACTCATAACTCATAGCTCAACACTGCGGTCGCAGACCGCCTTAGATTTCCAAGATGTCTTTTTCTTTTTGGACCAGGATTTCGTCCACCTTGGCTATATATTTATCAGTAAGTTTTTGGGCGCTATCCTGGGCCTTTCTGGATTCGTCCTCGGAAAACTCTTTGGCTTTTTCGGCGGTTTTCAGCCTGTCAATGGCATCCCGGCGAATATTGCGGACAGCCACCTTGCTATCCTCGCCTTTTTGTTTACATAGCTTGATCAGCTCTTTGCGGCGTTCCTCGGTAAGGGGCGGAACCGCGATCCGCAAAACACTGCCGTCAGAATTGGGATTAAAACCCAGATCGGACTTGCGAATAGCTTTGTCGATCTGGGGCAGCAGGCTTTTGTCCCAAGGTTGCACCAAAATCAGGCGCGGTTCGGGGCAGGAAATGTTGGCTGTTTGGTTGATAGGAGTTTGCTGGCCCCAGCATTCTACGGTTACCCGGTCCAAAAGAGCCGGGGTAGCCCGTCCGGTACGTACTGTAGTTAAGTCTACCCGCAGGGACTCCAGGGCTTTGGTCATTCTGCTTTCAGCATCATCAAGTATGGCTTTGGTCACAGTTATCACTCCTTTATCTTTTGAAAATCTAAGCTTTGGACTCTGAATTCCGGACCTGAGGCAGCTGTGCCCAGCTCTGTACCGATTTTTTCCCCCATCACCGCCCTCAGAATGTTCCCCGACTGATTAATATTGAAGACTATCAGAGGGATACCGTTATCTTTACAAAGGCTGGCGGCCGTTGAATCCATCACCTGCAAGCCCATGTTAAGAACTTGCATATAACTAAGATGATCAAATTTGACGGCTGTCGGATCCAGATGGGGGTCGGCGCTGTAAACACCGTCTACCTTTTTGGCCATAAGTATTACGTTGGCCTCTATTTCCGCCGCCCGCAAGGCCGCCGTAGTATCTGTGGAGAAGAATGGGTTGCCGGTGCCGGCGGCAAAAATTACTACCCGCCCTTTTTCCAGATGACGGATAGCCCGGCGGCGGATATAGGGCTCGGCAATAGCCCGCATTTCGATGGCGGATAGCACCCGGGTAGCCACGTCTTCCTTTTCCAGGGCATCCTGCAAGGCTAAAGAATTCATAACAGTAGCCAGCATTCCCATGTAATCGGCAGTGGCCCTGTCCATGCCTTGGTCACTGCCGGCAATCCCCCGCCAAATATTGCCGCCTCCCACTACCATAGCTATTTGGGAGCCGCATTCCAAAACGGTTTTCACCTGTTTGGCAATAGAGGAAAGAACCACCTGATCAAGGCCATAACCCATATCCCCGGCTAAAGCCTCACCGCTGACCTTTAGTATTAGACGCTTGTATTTAGGTTCCTGCTGCATAGAGGTACTCCTATAACTTTAGAAAACCGTTATCTTTAGTTAGGAGTTAGGAGTTAGGAGTTAGGAGTTATTGAAAAAACGCTATGCGTTTTTGTTATTTAATAAAAAGAATTAATTGTTTTTGCGTAGCAAAAACTTCAATAATTCCTCATTCCTCATTCCTCATTCCTAATTATTTTTTCGTCAGGGCAGCGATTTCTTCTGCTAAATTGCACTCTTTTTTCTCTATGCCTTCACCCACTTGATAGCGGGCAAAGCGGCGGATAGTAATATTTTCGCCAATTTTGGCGATTTTTTCATTGAGCAATTGCTGCACGGTAATATCAGTGTTTTTGATAAATGGCTGTTCTAAGAGACAAGCCTCCTTGAAATACTTCTCGGCCCGGCCTTCTACCATTTTTTCAATGATATTGGCGGGTTTGCCTTCCTCCTCGGCTTCAGCCCGGGTATTAGCTTTTTCCTGATCTATAACATCTTGAGGCACATCTTCCCGCCGCACAAACTGCGGACTACTGGCAGCCACTTGCATAGCAATATCCCGGCAAAACTCTTTATACTCTGCAGTTTTGGCCACAAAATCGGTTTCGCAGTTTACTTCCACCAAAACACCGATGCGTCCGCCCCCATGAATATAGGCTTCGACCAAGCCTTCGGCGGCAATCCGTCCCGCTTTCTTGGCTACGACGGCCAAGCCCCGCTCTTTTATGGTCTCAATAGCTTTTTCCATATCTCCATTGGCTTCGGTAAGGGCTTTTTTACAATCCATCATCCCCGCGCCGGTTTTTTCTCTCAGTTCTTTTACCATTACCGCTGTAATCATTTAAAAACCTCCTCCTTTTACTCTTCTTCATTTCCATTTTCTTCCATGGCGGCTGCGCGTTCAGCTTCGGCTGCGGCCATTGAGGCGCCTTGGCGGGCCTCAATAATGGCATCGGCCATCTTGGAGGCCAATAGCTTGACGGCACGGATGGCGTCGTCGTTGCCGGGAATCACATAATCGACCTCATCCGGGTCGCAGTTGGTGTCCACAATAGCCACAATTGGTATATGCAAACGGCGGGCTTCTGCTACGGCGATCCTTTCTTTGCGCGGATCAACCACAAATAAAGCTCCGGGGAGACGCTTCATATCCTTAATGCCGCCCAGGAAGCGATCCAGCTTGAATTTTTCGGCCCTCAGTTTGGAAACCTCTTTTTTAGGGAGGCGTTCGAAAGTTCCGTCCTGTTCCATTTGCTCCAGATCCCGCAGATAATCGATCCGTTTACGAATGGTGTGGAAATTGGTGAGCATGCCGCCCAGCCAGCGCTCGTTGACAAAATACATCTCTGAACGGACAGCCTCTTCCTTGACGGAATCCTGAGCTTGTTTTTTGGTACCGACAAAAAGTACGGTTTGGCCTTCGGCAGCCACACTTTTGATGAAATTGTAGGCTTCATCCACCTTATGCACGGTTTTTTGCAGGTCGATAATATAAATACCATTGCGTTCGGTGAAGATGTAGCGCCCCATCTTCGGGTTCCAGCGCCGGGTTTGATGGCCGAAATGCACCCCGGCTTCCAGCAGTTGCTTCATAGAAATTACGGGCATAATTTTTCCTCCTTGTTTTTGTTTTTCCTCCGATACCTTATGTGGCTTTTTTCACTCCTTTTTCGGCTAATGGAGCACAGGAAAAAGGCCTAAGCATCGTGCGTATTTAGTACCACCTAGTAGCATAACATATATTTTTTGCCATTGCAAGTAGCTAAAGTATAATAATAAAAAATTTTTGTCCGGCTCTGGAATTATCAAAGATTTATTGCTATAATTAGGGAAAAGGGGGAAGACCGAGTGGAAGGTCCGGTTATTTTCATTTGCAGCGGCAACACCTGCCGCAGTCCCATGGCGGAAGTACTGCTTAAAGCCTGGTTTGAACAGGAAGGCCAAAAGACAGAGGTTTATTCCAGGGGTTTGGCTGCTTTCCCGGGGGACGATGCCAGCTGGGAGGCTATTCGCGCAGTAGAGGCGATCGGTTTGAGCTTGGAATCCCATCGCAGCCAAAGAGCAAAACCCCATGAGCTCAGCGCCGCCGGAAGTATCATCACCATGACCGATCATCATAAATGGAAAATATTAGAAATGATGCCGGAATTGGCTGATAAAGTCCTTTCCGCTCAAGAAATCGGCGGAGCAGATATTGCCGACCCTTATGGCGGCAGCCAGAAAACCTACAGGAAATGCCTGGAAGATATTGCCTTCTGTTTAGATAAACTCTGGCCGGGGGTAAATCAATTCGTAATGCGTAATTCGTAATGCGTATGATTACGAATTACGCATTGCAAAGAGGGGGAGTGAAATATGAAGAATTATTTTGGTGCGCCGATCAAGAAATTGGGTTTTGGATTTATGCGGCTTCCTGTTATAAGCCAAAATCCCAACAGTGAGATCGACATTGAGCAGGTCAAGAAAATGGTTGATTTGTATCTTAAGCGCGGCTTCAGCTATTTTGACACAGCATTTGTCTACAACAGCGGCAAGTCGGAGGAAGCGATCCGCCTGGCTGTAACCGAACGTTACCCGCGCAACGAATTCCAGGCCGCAAGCAAACTTCCCCTCTGGAAACCGGTAGATTTTGAACAAATGAAAAAGATGACTCAGATCTCTCTTGACCGAATGGGGCTGGATCACTTCGACCTGTACCTGCTGCATGGAATCGGGCCGGACCGCCTGGAAATGATCAACGAAATAAAAGCCTGGGATTATTTAATTGGCCTCAGGGAATCCGGCAAGGCCAGGAATATCGGATTCAGCTATCACGGTGACGGCGATACCTTAAACCGCATCCTTGACGCCCATGGAAAAGACCTGGATATTGTCCAGATTCAGGTCAACTACCTTGATTGGAAGGACGAGCAGATCCAATCCGAAAAGTGCTATGAGGCAGCTGTTGCTCATGGGATGGGGATAATCATTATGGAACCGGTCAAGGGCGGCGCCCTGGCAAACTTTACCCCGGCTGTGGCAGATATTTTCAAGAAAGCCAACCCCGACTTAAGTTTAGCCTCATGGGCGCTGCGCTTTCCCCTGAACCTGGATGGGGTTATCACGGTGTTATCCGGCATGTCCTCGATCGAGCAGGTTGATGACGGTACTACGATAGCCGATACCATGGGCCCCTTATCCGGTGAGGAGATGAAAGTAATCGCCGCTGCCATGGAAGAGCTGGAAAAAATCCCGACCATCCCCTGCACGGCATGCGGTTATTGCCTTGACGGCTGCCCGCAAAAGATCAATACACCAAGAATTATCGGCATTATCAACGACTATCTGAAATATCAAAATATTGTAGGCACAAAGCGTCTCTATGGCATGATAACAGGTACTATATCAGCCGGCGCCTATTTATTGAAGGACGGGGTCGCGGCAAAATCGAGCGATTGCCGCATGTGCGGCTCCTGTGAAGAACATTGCCCGCAGCAAATAAAGATTATCGAAGCTCATAAAAAAGCCGCACAGTTTTTCGAGTAACCAAAGCGGCGGAGGAATATTTTATGCGGCTTAGTAAACTAAAAAAGCAATTAAAAGATAATTATGGCATACAGCCAAGTTTGCACTATTTTGCAGGCGCTATGCAAGCTATCCGAACCTACTTTGACTATCGCCGGGATAATCATTTGGATGAATTTTTGCTTGATGATACGACCTGGCATGATTTATCCGGGGATGATATTTTCAAACGAATCAATTCCGGTCTTAGTTCATCCGGGGAACAATATCTATACTACCTGCTAAGAAGCCCAGCCATTGAGAAAAGTGAATATGACAAAAGAGCTGAATTTATCGGGATAATGGAGCATGATCCGGATTTGCGTTTAAAACTGCAGGTTGTTCTGGCAAAGCTTGGCAGACGGCATGCCGCGAATACTTGCGAGGCCTTTCAGCCATCTTCACATAGCCCCAAGAAGCTGCTGCTTTATCTTTTGCTTGTACTGGCTTTGATCGCAGGCGCCATCAGTCTTATATTTACAACAAAAGCCATGCTGTTATTTATTTGTCTGCTTATATTTATTCCGTCTTATCATCAATTTGCCTCGATCCGGATGGAAAGAGACCTGGCAACCGTGACTTATTCAGTCGCTATGGTATTTGCCGTGAGGAAAATACAGAAAATAGCTTCCCCGAAGCTGGATCAACACCTTACATCTTTTTATGAATCCGGCAGGCGTTTAAAGGCAATTACCCGTATCGGTCATGTACCGACAAATACTACCGCCGGCGAGTTTGCAGCATTGCTTAACAGCCTATTGCTGCTTGATTTGATCACCTATGAGTTTCATAAAAACCGGCTGGGCAAACATCATGCTGATATTTTTCAGATCCATGAATATTTGGGGCGGATCGATTCTGCCATTGCCATTTCTTCTTATAGAAAAAGTCTGGATGTTTACTCAATCCCCCAAATCGATTTTTCACCCTCTGCCAGTGTCAGCGTTTATGGAATCAACCTTGTGCATCCGCTCATTGAAAATGCCGTTCCTAATGATTTAGCCACAAAAAAACCGGTACTGCTAACAGGCTCCAATGCTTCCGGAAAATCGACATTTTTAAAAACTGTTGCTGTAAATGCGATCCTGGCTCAGGGTATTTGTACCGCTATTGGCAACAACTATTTTGCCCCTGCTTTTCGCATATATTCTTCTATGGCAATTGCGGATAATTTGCTTGCGGGGGAAAGCTATTATATATCGGAAATAAAATCTCTGAAAAGGATCATGGATGCCGATGCCTCAAAACAGCCTCTATTATGCGTGATCGACGAGGTTTTGCGCGGCACAAATACTGTAGAACGTATTGCCGCCTCCGCTGAATTCCTTAAATATTTGACCGGCAAAAAAATGATTTGCCTGGCAGCGACCCATGATATTGAACTATGCACATTATTAGCCGGCTATTACCGTCTGCTTCATTTTGAGGAAACTATTACAGATGAGGGCGAAATCCTGTTTGACTATACCATAAAAGACGGCCCCGCCACGACCCGCAATGCTTTAAAGTTGTTAAGTAGCATGGGATTTGATCAAGAAATGGTGAATCGCGCCAATGAAAAAGCCAATATGTATATTGCTGTTGGTAAATGGATGTAGCGCATAGTTCTTGTAAAAATAAGATTGATAAAAAGAGAAACAATGAAGGAGAATTTGCATATGAAGATTGCATTAGCCAGTGATCATGCCGGTTTTGAGGTCAAGGAACAAATAAAAGTTTTACTGGAAAAGGAAGGCTATAAAATGGAGGATTTTGGTAATTATGGCCTGGAGGCGGTGGACTATCCTGATTTTGCCGCTCAGGCAGCCCGGACTGTCAGTTTGGGAGATTGTCAGCGAGGGATTTTAGTTTGCGGCAGCGGAATTGGCATGAGCATAGCCGCCAATAAAATCCCCGGCATTAGGGCGGCCCTTTGCCACGACCATTTGACGGCTGTATCCTGCCGGGAACACAATGATGCCAATATACTGGCTATCGGTGCTCGCCTGTTGGGCTGGAATACCATAGAGGACATCGTGCTGACCTTTTTGACCACACCGTTTTCCGGAGAAGCCAGGCACGCGGTACGTATTGAGAAGATTGTGAAGCTGGAGAATAATTGACTTTATAGGAGATGATCGTAATAAGCCAAGAGTATAATATCAGCGAGCTAGAACCGGAAAGTTTAAAAGAGGCTTTAGACCTTGTCTGGAGAGTTTTTCTTGCCTACGAGGCCCCGGACTATAACGATGAAGGGATCCAGGAGTTTAAGGATTTTATTGGCCTGGAATCAATACGTCAAAAGCTCTTAGACGACCAATTCCGGATCTGGGTTTGCTGCAACAAAGATGCAATCGTTGGCGTTTTGGCAGTAAAACCTCCTTGTCATATAAGTTTATTATTTGTAGACGGCAAACATCACCGAAAAGGTATAGCTCGGTCCCTTTTCAAGCATATGGTTGATTATTACAGGCTGAATCATGGGTTCACAGAAATCACTGTAAACTCTTCGCCTTATGCCAAAGAAGCATATCAGAAATTAGGCTTTACCGATACCAAAATTGAACAGACCGTTAACGGAATTCGGTTCACCCCAATGAGATTCCTGCTATAGACATTACGCAACAAGTAAATGGGTAAAAAGTTGATTATGACTGATGCCTGAACGGAGAAGGTTTATGAGGAATATTGTAGTAGTGCCGTATGATATTAGTTGGATAGACGGATTTGAACAAATTAAAAATGAACTGGAATATGCTCTTTCAGGGTTATTTCTCGCTATTGAACATATTGGAAGCACTTCTGTTCCCGGACTTTATGCTAAACCGATTATTGATATCGACATTGTTGTTGAAAAAACAGTGTTTGCTAAAGTTAAAGAGAGACTGGATAAATTAGGATATTCTCATGTGGGAGATCTCGGCATTGAAGGCCGTGAAGCATTTAAATATGAGGGCAAGCATCATCTTATGGAACATCATCTTTATGTCTGCGATAAGGATGCTGACGAATTAAAGCGGCATATTGCTTTGAGGGATTTTTTGCGGACTAACAAAGAATACCGTGATAAATATAGCGCTATAAAAATTGAGATGGCCCAAAAGTACCCTAACGATATCGACAATTACCTTGATGGCAAACAGCCTGTTATATTGGAAATCTATGAAAAGTGCGGCCTGGACACAACTTATTAGAGATTGCTGAAGTATAGGAGGTGAGGATATGCATATTCAGGAAGTGGTATTTTCTACAATTAATCTTTTGCTCTTTATTTTGCTGGCCGGCGTTGGAGTTTTAGGGATCGTTTTCCTGTTCAGAGTCTTGATTAAGGCAAATAAGGCACTTGATATCTGGCTAATGAGAAACAGAAAAGAGTAGTCATTGGCTGACCCTTTCTTGCAGGCATCGGTGACAGATAGGATGACAATGAACTGCATTTAGAAATCGGTTGTATGAGCATCATCCTAAAAGAGTATAGAGGAAACTGGAATATGGTCAAGAAACACTTAAGGCAACCTCTAAAAACCCCTCGTCGCCATCTTCGCTGCCCTTTTTCCGCCTGGACTGCGTTGTCGTCACCTCACGCAGCTCGGCTACGCTTCGGCTCCTGGGCCTTGCCAGTCAAAAAAATTGCTAGCGAATCTGGCAGCGCTGTGTTTTTAGAGGTCGCCTTAATAGAACACCACAGTTAATAGCTGTATTAGCAAGTTAATAAATTTATACAATGCGAGGAATTTAAGTGCTTGGTTTCAATATGGACTTACAAAGTCAAATAACACAATTAACAAAAATATTATCGATGAACAAAACGCTATACTCAGTAATAGAAAAAGCAGCTAGCATCGGCATGAAGAATTACTATATTGGCGCCGGATGCATTGCCCAAACCGTTTGGAATTATCAGATGGGGCTTGAATTAACAAATGGAATCACAGATATCGACTTTTCCTATTATGATAATACGGATTTATCACATGAAGCAGAAAACTCGGCTATTGAGCGACTAAAAAGCATCATAAACTCTAATGTGATCGAGCTTGATATAAAAAATCAAGCAAGAGTGCATCTTTGGTATAAAGAGCATTTCGGCTATGATATAAGCCCATATGATTCTATTGAGAACGCAATTAATTCTTGGCCAACAACGGCAACTTCTATAGGCGTCCGTTTAGATAAAGAATTTATAAGAGTTTATGCTCCATTTGGGCTAAATGATTTATTTGGGATGATTGTTAAAGCAAATAAGGTTCAGATTACGGAAGAGATTTATATGCAAAAGGCAAAAAAGTGGCATACTAAATGGCCAGCACTTACAATAGTTCCATGGTAGACACAGGTTGCTCACATATCTGTAGACGAACCCCGCATTCATAGATAATAATTGATACGGCGCGATGAGGGGAAAAGGATTAATGACAGAAGCGGTCAAATACGCTTTTGATGAGCTGAATATTGATGTGTTGTCAATTTACCATAGACCAGCCAATATTCGCTCCCAACGGGTAATTGAAAAATGTGGTTTCAAGTATGAAGGAATCCTTAGGCAGGCAAATAAGGTATATGATGGCCAAATTTTCGATGATGTTTGCTATTCAATGTTAAAACCGGAATACTATATTTGAAGCGAGGTACGTATGAATATGAAATTCAAATCAAAGATTGACTGGTGGTTTCACATGCTTGTTTTAATATGCTTGTTAGCATCTGCCTTTCCTATTGTGCTGGGTATTATTTACAGTATTATATCCTCCTTGATAATCGGGGCAGCTGTTATGATAGCCTTGGGGGGAGTAATTGTTTTGCCGATTTATTTCAATACATATTATACCCTGGAAGATACGAAATTGCATATCCGAAGCGGTCTTTGTATAAATAAACGGATACCATATCAATACATTGAAGGCATAAAAGAAACTAGAGACCCCGCAGCATCGGCGGGATTATCACTTGATCGGATAGAGATACGCTATTCTTCACAGAACATGATTCTTGTATCACCTAAAGACAAGCAAGAATTTATCAGACAATTGAATCAACGTATGTTAAAATTGGAGGGAAAGGGGAATGAAGGAAATAATTATTACAAATATGGGGAAAATTGCTCCAAAACACGAAAACAAGCACAAGAAATATGAGTTCTATAAGTATGAAGTAACAGATAGCCAGGAAAAATATGAGGTTTTTAGCCCTAACGAGGGGAATCAAACTGTGGTAGCATTTTATGCGTTACCGCCTGGCAAATCGGCTTATCCGTTTCATTACCACACGACAAATGAGGAAGTTTTTTATGTGATTTCCGGAAACGGTATCCTGGAAACTTACACTGAAAACTACCAAATCACAGCGGGGGATGTGATAGTTTGCCCTGTGGGAGAGAAAGGCGCTCATAAAATTATGAACTCATCCCAAACAGAAAACCTTGTTTATCTGGATGTTGATACCAATAATACCCCAGACATCGCGTATTATCCCCATTCTAATAAGATAGGGATAAGAGCTGCCGGGGGAATTAGGGATAATTTTAGCTTGGATGGCAAGATAGGCTACTATGACAATGAATAGGGCTGGGAGAGAGGAGAACTTTATGAAAATAGAGAAGATAGGGAAACGGAACATTGTTTTTAAATACGCGCTTCCGGAATGGGATTTGAATTTACACTTGATCCTGGGACAGAGATACAATTATCTTATTGATACCGGTCTTGGTTCTAAAAGTGTTGCGCCGATTATAGATTATTTGGGAAACAGCCCCAAACCGCTGATTGTAGTTAATACTCATTATCACTGGGATCATATTTGGGGCAATCATTGCTTTAGCGAATCCAGCATAATATCCCACAGCCTCTGCCGGAAGCTTGCGGCGGAAAACTGGGCCGAAATGCTGCAAAGGAATGAGTCATATATTCGGGGCGAGGTCAAGTTATGCTTGCCGAACCTGGTATTTGACAGCTGCTTGGATTTTCCTGATGACAAGATCAGGATTTTTTATACGCCCGGACATACAGTGGACTGTATAAGCGTCTTTGACGGAGAGGACAAGGTACTTAACGCCGGAGATAATATTGGCGATACATTGCGGGAAATTGTGCCGGTTTTAAAAACAGAAAAAGCGCTCTATCTTAAATCCATTCATATGTATCAAGAGCTTGATGTCGTCACTTGTATTTCCGGGCATAATCAGATTCTGGGGAAAGATGTATTTGAGGCAATTGAGAATACCCTCCAAGCTGAGCAAAAGGAATGAGATACCTGCTATAGAAAGCGAGGTTGAGATGAAAACTATTTCAGCAAAAAAACTAGCTCTCCTGATTATTGGCTTATCTATTGGGGTTACAAAAGCGCAGTGGAGGCCGCTGCAGAGGCCCAGGTTGTGATCAATGGCGGTCAATTTGAAAGAAGTTATGGTTTTAGGAACAGCAACTGTTTGGTAGGTAAAGATGACAACATTAAGATTGCTGATGGCAGCATTGATGTATCTACCCATTGGTGGTCAAAAATAGTTTCTATCAAAAAACCATTTAATTAGTAATGAGCGATAAGTCAAGTAAGTTTTAAATAATAATAACAACAGCTTGACTCTCTTATTCATTTTATGATAAAATAAACCGTAAATTAAATTATCATAGAATACTGGTGATAAAATGGAATATATCTCTCGGCACTTAGAACGTAAATTTTTGAAAATGAGCAGCTTTTTTAAAGCTGTTCTTGTTGCCGGAGCCAGACAGGTCGGTAAAACAACGATGTTAAAACATCTCGCTAAAGGACAAACACGCACTTATGTTTCCCTTGACGTAAAAATGGCCAGGGAGCTGGCGCAGGATGATCCGGTGCTTTTTTTTCAGACTTACAAGCCGCCTATCCTGATTGACGAGGTTCAGTACGCCCCGGCGCTTTTCCCCCAAATCAAAATCATCTGCGATGAAAGCGAGGAAACCGGACAGTTTTGGCTGACCGGTTCTCAGCAGTACAAGATGATGGAAGTCGCCCGTGAATCGCTGGCCGGACGTGTCGGGATCCTGTCTTTGTACAGCCTGTCCCAAAGCGAAAAAGCCGGCATTGTCTTTACAAACGAATTGGATTTTTCCCTTGCCTGCTTGCAGGAACGGCAGTCTCTGGTCGCCAAAAACAATATTATCTCCGTCTTTGAGCATATCTGGCGCGGAGGCATGCCGCAAGCCCAATATGCAGACGAGGAACAGCGGCAGGAGTACTTTGAATCTTATATCAACACCTATCTGATGAAAGATATTGCCCAGCTCGGAGAAGTACGTGACTTGCTGCGTTTCGGCAAGTTTATTACCGCCTGCGCCGCCTTGGCCGGTCAAATAGTGAATTATACAACCCTTGCCGAGGCCTCTGATATCTCAGTACCCACGGTAAGGGATTGGCTGGCTATTCTGGAGGGGCTGGGAATCATCTACCTTTTGCGCCCTTATGCGAATAGAGAACTGAAGCGCCTGGTAAAAGCTCCCAAGCTCTATTTTTGCGATACAGGGCTTGCCGCACATCTTTCTCTGTGGCTAACCCCGCAAACATTAATGAACGGGGCTGCAAACGGCCCCTTCTTTGAAAACTATGTTGTAGCAGAGCTGCTGAAAAGCTATTCTTACTCGCCGTCAAAAGCGAACATTACCTATTTTAGGGATTCAAACGCTAAAGAAATTGATATTTTTATTGAGGAAAATAATATGATCCACCCCCTGGAAATCAAAAAATCCGCAAATCCCAACCGCCGTGAGGTCAAAAAATTCAGTATCCTAGGCAAAACTACAGTTGAAACAGGTGCGGGCGGTATTATCTGTATGTGTGAAGAACCCATTCCGATTGATCCCTTAAATAGTTTTATCCCCTGCAATTTGATTTAGAGGTGCCCTTTAGTAAGAGGTGATGGAGGGTTAATGTGGTTATAGAAACAGCCCGGTTATCTTTGCGGGAAATGCGGCAATCCGATTATCCTGCTTTAGCCCGAATTCTCCGGGATCCGGATGTTATGTATGCCTATGAAGGCGCTTTTTCCGAGAGCGAGACCCAAAAATGGCTGGATAAACAAATCAAGAATTATGAGGATTATGGTTTTGGGTTATGGGCAGTTTTTTTAAGGGCAACTGATGAGATGATAGGACAATGCGGCTTGACCTGGCAAAACTACAAGGATATTCAGGTTTTGGAAGTGGGTTATCTTTTTCAAAAGGCTTTTTGGCACAAGGGTTATGCTACCGAAGCAGCAATCGCTTGCAGAGATTATGCTTTTAGAGAGTTAAATGCAGCAGAAGTTTTTTCTATAATCCGGGATAACAATATTGCCTCCCAAAATGTCGCCAAGCGAAACGGCATGATAATAGCAGATACTTTTATCAGACATTATCGCGGGATCGACATGCCCCACTATCTGTTTTTTGTTAAAAAGGGGTTAGGCCAATGAGCATCACCATTCGCAAGGTATTACCTGAAGAGGCTTATGAATACACCGTTTGTCATATTGCTTGCTGGCAGTCGGCCTATAAGGGAATTATGCCTGATGAATACCTGGATCATATGCCGGCAGAACAGGGAGATCGAACGGAAAGTTGCAGACAGACATTATGCTCACCTGGCGAATATGATTTTTTTTGCGCCGTTCATGGAGGGAGAATGGTCGGGAGGCTCATAATCTGCAAAAGCCGTGATGAGGATAAACCAAAAGCAGGGGAGATAGCCGCAATCTATCTGCTTGAGGAATTTTGGGGTGAAGGCTATGGGCGGCAGATGATGGACTATGCGATAAAAATGCTAAATAGCAGGGGATACCAGGAGATTATTATCTGGGTACTTGAAGAAAACAAGAGGGCAAGACGGTTTTATGAAAAGTACGGGTTTAGATTCGATGGCGCAAAAAAGGAAATCAAGATCGATAAGCCTTTAGTAGCTTAAGGACACACTACACCAAAAAATAACAAGAAAATCAAGCAGTAAGATTGAATAAATCATTAAGTTTAGCACCAAGAGACTGATTGAGAGCGG